>NZ_JBHTTU010000183.1:0-6287 GCF_042794375.1 Kitasatospora sp. NPDC056531
CCGGATCTGATCGACGGATGCCTCACCCAAGCCGGACTGATCATGGATGGCTGACCCCGGCCAGCCCCCGACACCACTCATTCAATTTCAGTATCGAGGAATGTCCGAGCAATGTGCTGACCACTTCGATCGGTACCCCCTGTCGCAGAAGCAGGGTGGCCCGGGTGTGCCGGAACCAGTGGGGATCGAAGTCGAACCCGACCTCGCGCCGCAGCCGCAGCACCAGGTCGTAGACGGAGGCGTAGGTTAGCGGATGACCGTAGGAGCCGCCCCACAGGTTGACGAACATGTAGTCGCTGTCCAGGTCGCCGTACTCACCGTGCAGGTAGTCGGCGTAGAGCCGCACGATCTCGGGACCGACGGGAACGGTGCGGGGAGAGGCGGACTTGGCCCGTGCCCGGTTGTCGTTGACGCGCGGCGTCACGGTCAACTCGCCTTCTGCCACGGCCAGATCCTCGTGCCGCAGGCCCAGGGCCTCGCCGATCCGGATCCCCGTCTCCCACAGCAGCGCGAACAGGAACCGGTCCCGCAACCGGGTGCAGGCGTCCAGGATCGCCTGGGCCTGGGTGGCGGTCAGGAGCGTCGGATGCGTACGGGGCGTCTTCAGCTTGATCGTGCGGCGACGCTCGGGCTGGCCGCCGGCCAGGTGATACAGGAACGGCTTCCAGCCCGCGCGCCGGGCGCGGACCGGCTGCAACTCGGTGACGAGATCACCAAGATCCACACCGTGACGTGCGTGGAAGACGTACAGGCCGCTGACCGCGGACAGCTTCCGGTTGACCATGGTCACCCCGCAGTGATGCTCCGCCGAGGGCAGCAATGTGACACCGCCGTCGCGGCCCGCGGGAGGCAGCCGGAGCCAGGCGACGAACTCGCCCAGGTCCTCCAGCCGAACCTCGCGCCAGTCCAGGCCGCGTCGGTCGAGGAAGACGAACCAGTCCTTCAGATCATGGGCGTATGCCTTGATCGTGTTCGGCGACCGCTCGATCGCCGTCAGGTAGGCCAGGTACCGCTCGATCGGCTCGACTATGCCGCCCTCATCGCCGAGGACCGTCCACGACTCAAGCGGCGAGTCGGGCATCAGCACCCGTTGCACCAGCATCAAACCTCCCGGGGAACTGCGTGGTGGACGGCGGTAGATAACCACCTCCGCCACACAGATCTCCGCCCGCCCCGGGCTCGTGCTGCACGTCATGGACACACCGCTGAGGACTCAAGAGAACCTGGACGAAGCGGGCGTCCCAGCCGTCCTCGATCAGGTGGGTGACGTAGGACCTCCGAAAGGAGTGGAAGTCCAGATTCTCGTCCAGGCCCAGCGCGTCCCGGTAGGCGGCAAAGCGGGTGTTCATCTGCGAGAACCCGACCCGCGCCGAGCGTTCCGACGGCCAGAGAGCCCCGGCGCCCGCGGTGGCGAAGTGCGGGCGGACCTCCTCGTTCCACTGCTGCAGGATCTCCGCCGACCAGTCCCAGACGGTCAGCACGCTGCGGCGCTTGGGCGGCGAGCCCTTCTTCGCCTTGCCGTGGCGCACGTAGAGGACGCCGTAGTCGCCGAACTCGGGCCCGTCGGGGTTGCGGCCGAAGTCGACGGTGCCGAGCATCCTCGTCTCGTTGCGCCGCAGGCCGAAGGCGTAGGCGGTCTTGAAGAGCACCGCGTCGCGGAAGGCCGGCAGCCAGCCCTTGCGACCCCGGCCGCGGACCTTGTCGACCTGGTCGTCGGCGTAGTCGAAGAACGCCTGCAGCTCGTCGTGGGTGAAGGCCCGCTTGCCCGCGTCGGCCTCGGCCTCCTCCACGTGCACCGCGGAGTTCCACTCGTGCACGACCTGCACCGGGTGGGTGCCGAACCGCTCCTCGCAGGTCGCCGCCCAGCCGTAGGCGGGATCGGTGATGAAGGAGCAGAACGAGCGCACCGATCCCTGGTAGTTCCGCAGTGTCGAGCGCTTGAGCCCGCGCACCGAGCGCAGGTCGCCCATCCACTCGTCCAGCATCTGCGGCGACCAGGCCCACGGGAAGGCGTCGGCATGGCGGACGAACGCCCGTACCGTCTTCTCTCGACCCTCGATCGTGGAGAACGCCAGATTCCGTGCGGGCGCGGCGGTCCTGCTCGCCGGCCCGCCAGGCATAGAAAGAGGAGCGGGGAATCCCCAGTGCCCGGCAGATCCGCTTGACGCCCCAGGCGCCGTGGTGGTCCTCAACGAAACGGAAGCGGATCACCGTATCGTCTCGGTCGCGAAATAGGCGGCCGCCTTCCGCAGGATTTCGATCGTCTTCTGCTGCTCGACTGTCTGCCTCCGCAGGCGAGTGAGCTCCTCGCGCTCGGCGCTGGTCAGCTCGCCCGGCCTGCCCTCGCCCCGGTCGGTGCGGTCCTGCTTGACCCAGCCCCGCAGCCCCTCCGGGCTGACCCCCAGCTCCCGCGCGATCTCGGTCACGTTCCGGTGCGGAGAGGACCGGACGAGCGCGACCGCGTCCCGCTTGAACTCCGCCGTATACCGCTTACTCATGTTGCTCTTGGTTCCCACCTGGCACTGCTTCCTCCGGGGTGAAGTAGGCCGCCGACGAGGTGCCTCAGGCTGAGGTCCTTTTCCGACGGCCCCTTCCCGAACGGGACGGGCCAGTTTCCCGGCATCCCGCTCTCCAGTGACTACTTCCGAAGCGGCGCGGTGCCCCGCCCTGCATGGATGTCCTCATGGCAGCGGCGACAGGTCACAAGGGTCTTGCGCCTTCGCTTGGCCATCAGTTGCACCCAGGCGGGTTTGTCCCGACGACCGGGCCGGTTGAGGTCGGCGAGTTTGCGGACGTGGTGGACTTCCAGCTTCGTCCGCGATTCGCAGATCTCGCAGCACTCGGCGAGGAGCCTGTGGATCAGCTCGTTCCGCTTCGCGCTGGCCATGACCGGCCGTTGGTCGGTAAGAACTGCCGTGCGCTGTCGTTTGAGCGATATCCCGCCGAAGCGGGAGACCAGTGGCTGCCTGTCCTCGCCGCGTGGAACGGTGACCTGGAAACAACGGAGCGTTCCGTCGGCCGTCTTGACGGTGGCTCTGTACTTGCGCGCCGTCTTCGAGACCGTGGACCGGTGTTTCCGAGCCAGCGTCTTCAGCAGAGAGGTCTCCATGACCCACTGGAGCCTGCCCAGGTGATGCACGCAGTGTGACGCTCCGCTACCACCGGATGTGTGACAGAGCCGATTACGCGACAGAGCCGAAGACCGTACAGGCCCTTACCGTCCTGAGACAGGGCCTGGCGCGAGTGCAGAACGAGCGAGGCTCCCTGGCGGTCGAGCGAGATGTCCGACGTCTCGACCCGCGCGCCAGGGAGCCTCGTTGTGCGCTGGTTCAGGCTTCCGGTCGGCGGACGCACTCGATCAGGTAGTCCCCGGTGACAGTCTCGACGGTGACGCCGTGCGCCTCGCTGTGGAAGCCGGGGTAGGCCCTGTCGAAGGACTCCAGAGCGCGCAGGTAGCGCAGGAGCGGTCCGTCGGCGGCACCGGTCGACTCACCGGGCATGAGCACCGGGATGCCCGGAGGCGTCACCGTGACCATGGCGGCCGCGACCCGATCGGCGGCCGCGCTCAGGCGTACGCGTTCGGTGCCCCCTCGGATCAGCCGCTGGTAGCAGCGCTGGGGCGGTTCCACGGGCTTGGGGAGCTGCTGGAACGCGGTGTCGAGTGCGGTGATCAGCTCCGCGCGGGTGAGGTGCTCGTGCATCCGCTGACACAGGTCGCGCAGCGTCGTGCCCGCGTACCGGGAAGGGAACTGGGCAACGAGGCCGGGCAGCACCCGCTCCAACGGCGCATCGGTGTCGTAGAGGGTCTTGAAGTCCATCAAGGCGTCCATCAAGGTGCCCCACTTGCCCTTGGTGATGCCCATGGAGAACAGGATCAGCGTGGTGTAGCTGTCGGTCTTCTCCACGACGATCCCGCGGGTGGCCAGGTACGCCGTCAACACGCGTGCGGGAATGCCCCACGGCGAGGTCTCGCCCTTCGCCGTCACCCCGGGGCAGGTCAGGGTGACCTTGATCGGATCGAGCATGCAGTAGCCGTCTTCGAGGCCCTCGAAGCCGTGCCAGTCGGCGCCCGGTTCCAGGAGCCAGCAACTCGCCTCGTCGCGCAGCAGCGCCGCGGGGGCGTCGGCGAAGGGCATGCGCCGGCCGGTGGCCGGATCGGTTACCTCGTCGGGCTGCCAGATGCCGAAGAACCAGTCGGGCCGGTCTCCCGCGTCGACGATCCGGCGTCCGGTACGGATGACGGCCTGGCGGAAGCGGACGGCCTCGGTGAGCGCCTCGTCGATCAGCCACCGGCCCTGTGGGCCGTCCATCATCGCGGTTGCCACGTCGAGGGAGGCGATCGCCGGGTAGAGCGGTGACGTGGTGCCGTGCATCATGAACGCCTCGTTGAAGCGCTCGTGTTCGACGGGCGCGCGGGGCGAGGTCCTGACGTGCACCATGGCGCCCTGCGACAGGGCGGCGAGCAGCTTGTGCGTGGACTGCGTGGCGAACACGGTGGGCCGCTGCGGGCCCTCGAAGGTGTCCGGGCCGACGGCCATGCCGTAACGGCGGGCGTAGAGGGGGTGGAAGCGGGCGTAGGCGAACCACGCCTCGTCGAAGTGCAGGCGCGGTGTGCTCGGGGCGAGAGCGTGCGCCGCGCCGAGGGTGTCGTAGCACAACCCGTCGTAGGTGGAGTTGGTCACCACCGCGTACTGGGCCCGGTCCGACACCGCCCCGGCCGTCAGCGGGTTGGCGGCGATGCGGGCGGCCACGGCGTCCGCGGCGATCTCGGCTGGCGGCAGCGGGCCGGCGAGGCCGTAGCCGTTGCGGGTGGGAACCAGGTACACGGGACGGGCACCGGAGATCACCAGGCCGTGCAGCACGGACTTGTGGCAGTTGCGGTCCACGAGCGCGATCTCGTCGGCGGTGACGCTGTAGTGCCCCACCATGCGGTCCGCGGTGGAGTTGCCGTGCAGGACGAAGTACGTGCGGTCGGCGCCGAAGACCCGGGCGGCGTTGCGCTCGGCCTCCCCGATCGGCCCGTTGTGCTCGAACAGCGACCCGAGCTCTCCCACCGAGATCGACAGGTCGCTACGGAAGAGGCGCTCGCCGAAGTAGTCGAAGAAGGCCCGCCCCGCCGCGGACTTCAGGAACGCGACACCGCCGGAGTGCGCGGGGGTGTGCCAGGAGTACTCGTGCGCGTCGTCGAAGCGGCGCAGCGCCTTGAAGAACGGCGGAAGGACGTCCCGATGGTAGGCGCGGGCGGCGGCGGTGACCCGGCCGGCGATGAAGGCGGCGGTGTCCTCGAGCGGCCAGATGTAGCCGACCACGGCCTCCGAGACCCACAGCGGCAGCCGCTCCAGGTCGTGGTCGGACTCGTCCGCCATGAGCAGGAAGACCGGGAGGTCCTTGAACCGGCGCTGGATCAGCCGCAGGACGTCCGCGCCGCCGCCCTCCTGGTCGCCGCCGTCGTCGCCTGGCAGGTCCCAGGCCACCACGGCCGCCGCGAGCCCCGACTCCGTACGCAGGACCGCCCGCGCGTCCCGGGCGGTAGCCGCCCAGCGGAGGGCCAGGCCCTGGTTCTCCAACTCCTTGCCGATCCGCCGCAACTGCTCGGTGCTCACCCCTCCTTGCAGCGGGTTCTCGCGCAGCGCCAACAACACAGTGCCGCTCACCATGACAGCCCCCTCCGTGACCCACAGCGCCCTTCGGCGCCCGGCACACTCTCGTCCGGCCGGGGCACATCAGCGGCGGTATTCGCTGCGCTTCACTCGAAGGCGCTAACGCCTGACAGCGTTCCCATGGGGTGAGGGGTCTCCAGCCACAGGGTCTGGGTGGCGGCGCGGCACAGCGACTGCGGTTCCACGGGCTCCCGGTGCAGCCGATGGCGGCGCAGAGCCGAGCCGAGCCGTGCAAGTCTCGTCGGCGAACCGCAGCCCGTCCTCGTCCAGACGATTCGCCTGGCCGCACCCTGCCCACGGCCCCGTCCCACGGCCGGCCACCACGGCCAAGTGCAGCACCCCTGGAAGCCCGCTCCAGGCTTTCGACATCGCCTTCGGCGACCGACTCCCCATCGGCCGCGGTGCTCACACCGTACGAGTCACACCGCTGGCTGAACGGGCCCAGTTCTGACCGGAAGGGGCCGTGCCCGATTTGCCCTGGAGCCGCGTCAAGCCGGAGACGTGGGACCAGCTGCGCCGATAACGCCAGTCGACTAGGGAGCGTATTTGGTCGCGATCAAGGAGTGGTCCTGTTGAGGTCTTTGATCCAGATCATTGCGCCGCGAAGGTGGAGGCCGGCGAGGTAGC
>NZ_JBHTTU010000184.1:0-5666 GCF_042794375.1 Kitasatospora sp. NPDC056531
CGCTACACCACCTGGGAGGGCTGGCAGCTGCTCGACGCCCACGAGCGCGCGCTCGGCGACGCCGAGGGCCGGGAGCGGGTCAAGGTGGTCGAGCGCGAGGGGATGCTCCGCCACAGCGGGGCGTGACGGCGCCTTACGGGCGGACGATCGGCAGCAGCACCTCGTCCACGATCGCCACCGGGTCGAGGTTCACGCTGTCGCCCCCGCACATCTTGATCCGGTACAGCATCAGCGCCGGGACCACGTCGGTGACCAGCGGGGTGACCGCCCCCGGGCGGACCTCGCCCCGGGCGGCGCCCCGGTCGAGCACCTCGGCGATCAACGCGGTGGTCGGCTCGACCACCCTCTCCAGCACGAGCTCGAGGAAGGCGTGCGCGCGCTGGTGGTCGAGCTCGCTCATGATCGCCCGGACGGCGGCGCCGAGCTCGCTGAACATCGCGGTGCGCAGTCCGGTCACCACCTCCAGGAGGTCCCCGCGCAGGCTGCCGGTTTCGGGAGCCGGGACGGCCGGGGGCAGGCTGGCCCGCAGCGCGTCCATGACCAGTTCCTCCTTGGAGGACCAGCGGCGGTAGAGCGCCGCCTTGCCGGTCTGCGCGGCGGCGGCGACGCCCTCCATGGTGAGTCGCGCGTAGCCGTCGGTGGTGAGCTGCTGGAGGGCCGCCTCGAAGATCGCGCTCTCCAGCGCCTCGCCGCGCCGCCGGAGCGGGGCGCCCGCCGCCGCTGCGCGCGCGGCGCCGGTTTCAGCGGACATGGCTGCGCACCTTCCGGGGGGGGTCCTGTGCTCCAGGCCTACTACCAATGTTAGTGAACGAACTCGCTCCCTCCTGAGCACCGTCCGGGGTTCGGCCTCCGGGAGCGGCCGTAGCCGTGGCCGGCCCAGTCGGCCAGCGCCGAGCGGAGCGGCCGCACTCCTGGCCGCAAGCTTGACGACTCGGCACCGCGAACGCCCTGGCCGCGCTAAAGTCGCTCCGGGCCGCCCAACGCCGAGAGCGCGCCCGCCCCCGCAGCGAGAAGGGCCTTCGCCGGGGCGGCCGCCTACTCACCGAAGTCGCCTGAACGACCGAGAAGAGTCCCGATGGCTGTAGAGATCGTCTACGAGACACACGCGACCACCATCGACAACGAGACCGGCATCGCCACCGGATGGCTCCCGGGCCAACTCTCGGAACTGGGCCGGCGCCAGGCCGGGGAACTGGGCGAGCGGCGACGCGGCGACGGGCTGGCCGCCGTGTTCACCTCCGACCTCCACCGCGCCGTGGAGACGGCCGAGATCGCGTTCCCCGACAACAGCCCCACGATCCACCAGGACATCCGTCTGCGCGAGTGCAACTACGGCGACCTCAACGGCGCGCCGGTCACCCTCATCGCCGCCCAGCGAGTCCGACGGATCAACGAACCCTTTCCCGGCGGCCAGAGCTACCACCAGGTCCTCACGGCCACCGACGCCTTCCTCCATGACCTGGCCACCCACTGGGACGGCCGTCGAATCCTGGTGATCGCCCACTCGGCCAACCGATGGGCCCTGGACTGCCTGCTGACCGGGGCACCACTGGAGGACCTGGTCACGGCGCCACCGGCCTGGCGCCCGGGTTGGCATTACACGCTCCCAACCGACTGGCCCACGCCAACCCGGTGAACGTTCTCGGCCACGGCACCAGCCCGCCAGCCGCAGGCGGTCGCAAATCCCATGAAGCAATCAGATGACCTGTACACATACGGGTGTTCGCAGCGCTGTTCGCGTGACCCCCGGGTGCCGCCACCCCGACGACGGCCCGCCGGTCCGCTACGAACGAGGGACACCATCCCCCACTGAGAGGAAGTCCCCTCCGTGGCCGTACCCACCACCTTCGACCAGAACGCGACCGGCTACAGCCTCGCCCACGCCTACTGCCTGGCCAAGGCCGCCGACCTCGCGTACCAGGACGACTCCACCGTCGACCGGCAGGCCCACGACTGGGGCTTCGACACGGTGCGCCACCACGAGACCCGGTTCACCCCGCCGTTCCCGCTCCAGGACACCCAGGCGTACACCATGGCGAGCGACCGGATGATCGTCATCGCCTTCCGCGGCACCGAACCCAAGGAGGTCCGCGACTGGCTCACCGACTCCACCACCCCGCCCTGGCCCGGGCCCGCCGGAACCGGCTACGTCCACTTCGGCTTCGCCGAGGCCCTCGAATCGATCTACCCGGACGTCCGCAAGGCCCTCACCGAGCTGCGCACCAACGACCAGACCGTCTGGCTCACCGGTCACAGCCTCGGCGGCGCCCTGGCGATGCTCGCCGCCGCCCGCCTCAGCCTGGAGGACCCGCGACTCACCGCCGACGGCGTGTACACCTTCGGCCAGCCCCGCACCTGCGACCGCATGCTCACCGCCGCCTACAACAAGGCGCTCAAGAGCCGCAGTTACCGCTTCGTCAACAACAACGACATCGTCGCGCAGCTCCCGCCCGAGCCGGTCTTCACCCACGTCGACGCCCTGCGCTTCATCGACTCCGCCGGTACGGTCCACGAGGGTGCCAGCGGCCTCCTGGCGGGCGTCGCCAACCGCGCCAAGGGCCTGACCTCCGCCGCCTTCGAGCCCACCGGCGAGGGCGTGCGCGACCACTTCATGTGCAACTACCTGACGGCGCTGGAGAAGAACCTCTGACCGTCCTGACCGACGAGGCCGCTCTCGCGCTACCGCTCCCCGGCCGCTGCTGACCGGCCGTCCACCGCCGGCACCCGCACACATCGGACAGCGGGTGTCGGCGGGTGCTCAGGGCCCATGGTGATCGGCGAGTTCACCCCGATCGGCCGCTCCGACGGGCCCGGCCGGGCACTCCGGCGGGCCCGCCCGTGCTCGGCGGCCGTCCACCGGCCGACCGCTACTCCGTCCGCAGCGCCGCCGCCGTCCCCATCCGGACCGCTCAGCCCGCCGGGAGCGGCTGCTGGCGCGGGGGCTGAGCAACGCGGAGTCGGCCGAGCGGCTCGTCCTTGGCGAGACCACGGTGAAGACCCATGTGACCCGGATCCTGTTCAAGCTCGCCTGCGCGACCGGGCCCAGTCGCAGTCCTGGCACACCGACGACCGCACCGGCCACGCCCTGCCGGCCTCCGTCCCGCACCCGACCCGGGCGCCGCACGGGACGCCGAGCAACCAGGCGTAGGAGATCCGGGTGCTCCGTGCCCGAGGCTCCGAGCACCTCGGGAGGTTCCGTGACCGA
This sequence comes from Kitasatospora sp. NPDC056531, assembly GCF_042794375.1. Classification (NCBI taxonomy): domain Bacteria; kingdom Bacillati; phylum Actinomycetota; class Actinomycetes; order Kitasatosporales; family Streptomycetaceae; genus Kitasatospora; species Kitasatospora sp. NPDC056531. The sequence continues at coordinate 3,206 of NZ_JBHTTU010000184.1, forward strand.
GGGACCGGATCAGCCCGTGATCGGCGGGTTCGGCCTGGTCAGCCCGCGGTCGTAGGCGAAGATCACCGCCTGCACCCGGTCCCGGGCGCCGATCTTCGCCAGCACCCGGCTGACGTGCGTCTTGACGGTCGATTCGGCCAGCACCAGGCGCTGGGCGATCTCACTGTTGGTCCAGCCGTGGGCGATGGCCACCAGGATCTCCCGCTCGCGCTCGGTCAGCGCGTCCAGCCGGGGGTCGTCGACCGGCGCCGCGCCGGGTGGGCGCACCGGCAGGTGGTGGGCGTAGGCGTCGAGCAGGCGGCGGGTGATGGCGGGCGCCACCACGGCGTCGCCCTCGGCGACCGCGCGGATCCCGGCGAGCAGTTCCTCCGGGCGCGCGTCCTTGAGCAGGAAGCCGCTGGCTCCGGCGCGCAGCGCGGCGTGGGCGTACTCGTCGAGGTCGAAGGTGGTCAGCACGAGGATGCGCGAGCGGCCGCCGGAGGCGACGATCTGGCGGGTGGCCTCGATGCCGTCCATGCCGGGCATCCGGATGTCCATCAGCACGACGTCGGGCCTCAGGTCGGCGGTCAGCCGGACGGCCTCGGCGCCGTGGGAGGCCTCGCCGACCACCTCGGTGTCGGGCTGGCTCTCCAGCAGCATCCGGAAGCCGTAGCGCTGCAGGGGCTGGTCGTCCACGATGAGGACGGTGGTCACGTCGGGCCGCCTGTCGGGTCGGGGGTGAGGTCGAGTACGGCCTCCACGGTCCATCCTGCCCCAGGGCCGGGACCTGCCGTGACGGTGCCGCCGTACACGGCCGCGCGTTCGCGCATGCCGGCCAGGCCGTGCCCCTCACCGGCCGGCCGGACCGGCCGGGGGGTGCCGGCGGGCGGGCCGCTGTCCTGGACGCGCACCCGCAGCCGGGCGGCGTCAGCGGTCAGGGTCACGTGCGCACGGGTGTCCGGGCCGGCGTGCTTGAGGGTGTTGGTGAGAGCCTCCTGCACGATGCGGTAGGCCATCAGCTGGACGCCGCGGTCCAGTTGGTCCAGATCGCCGCCGACGGTGTACAGCACCTGGGGGCCGGCGGCGCGGATGCGGGCGCACAACCCGTCGAGGTCGGCGATGCCCGGCTGGGGATTGAGCTCGGCCCCCTCATCGCCCTGGTCGCGCAGCACACCGAGCATCCGGCGCAGTTCGCCGAGCGCCTGGCGGCTGGTCTCACCGATCAGCTGCAACGCCTCCCGGCCGCGCTCGGGCGAGGTCTGGGCGGCGTAGGCGCCGCCGTCGGCCAGGGTGACGATGACGGACAGGTTGTGGCCGATGATGTCGTGCATCTCCCGGGCCACCCGGGTGCGTTCGGTGGCGGCCGCCAGTCGGCTGCGCTGGTCGCGTTCGATCTCCAGCCGGGCCGCCCGCTCGCGCAATCCGGCGAGCTGGGCGCGGCGCACGCGCACCGCGATGCCGAGGGCGACGGCCGCCGTCGCGGCGCTGATCAGGAAGAACAGCGCGTCCCCGACCGGCAGTCCGCCGCCGGAGACCTCGACGGCGACCAGCGCCATCGCGCCGACGATCACCGCGCAGGACCAGGCCAGGTGCCGCAGCCGCCCGTGCAGGGCCAGGCTGTAGAGGGCGACCAGCAGGGCGGCGTCGGCGCGCAGGGCGACACCGAGCGACCACTGCAGTACGAACACCGCCATGATCGCCGCGAAGGCCTCGGTGGGCCTGCGTCGGCGCCACAGCAGCGGCAGGATCAGGCCCGCCTGGAGGGCCAGCATGGCCGGCAGCACCGGGCGGACCAGCACGACCCGGTGCTCGTGCGCGGGCTCGCCGTGGCCGGGGAAGAGGTCGGGGAGGCAGAACATCAGGAAGACCACCGCGACCACGGCGGTGTCCAGCACCCAGGGGTGGGCGCGGTCCGCCTCCCGCACCCGCTGGCCGATCCGGGCCAGCCGGGCGAACAGCGGGTGGCCGGACAGCGCGTCGGCGGCCACGAGCGGGCCGGTGGGGGTGGCGTGGTCCTCGCTCACCGGTGGCGCCTCCCTGGTGGTGGTGCGGGTGGTACGGGTGGTGCGGCGCCGGTCGGATCCGACACCGCACCGGGAGTGTCTCAGCCCCGGGCGCCGGTACGGACGCGGACGTCCGTACCGGGTCGGGCTCCGTACGGGCTCGGGCGCCCGGACGGGCTCAGGCGTCCGTGCGGAGCAGCCGTACGGCGGCGCCGGCCAGCGCGAGCACCGTCCAGCCGAGGAAGACCAGCAGTCCGGCCGTCGGCGAGAGCGTGGTCGTGTCGTGGTGGAGGGCGAACATCGCCTCGCCGGCGTGGCTGGGCAGGTAGGGGCTGATGTGGTCCTGCCAGGAGCTGGGCAGCAGCGAGACCAGCCCGGGGATCAGCATCAGCGAGGCGACCAGCACCGAGATGCCGCCGGCCACCGAGCGCAGCAGCGCGCCGAGGGCGACGCCGACCACGCCGACCAGGCCCAGGTAG
>NZ_JBHTTU010000184.1:5676-6272 GCF_042794375.1 Kitasatospora sp. NPDC056531
CAGGTAGAGCCCGGCGCCGAGCAGGCCGCGCACGACCCCGGCGTCGGAGATGGTCATCGCCGCCCGGGTGCCGGAGAGGATGCCGCTGTCGGCGAGGAAGGCGACGAACACCCCGACGGTGCCCAGGACCAGCGCGATCAGGCCGTACACCGTGGCCTTGGACCACAGCACCGGCAGGCGGCGCGGCACGGCGGCCAGGGTGGAGCGGATCATGCCGGTCGAGTACTCGCCGGCCGCGACCAGCACGCCGAGGACACCGAGCGCCAGCTGGGCGAAGTTGGTGCCGAACAGCGAGAGGCTCAGTGCGCTCGCGCTGGCGAAGTCCCGGTCCATCGGGCGGCCCGAGGTGATCCGCGACTTGAACTGGTAGGCGGCGATCAGGCCGAAGGCGACCAGGAAGAGCAGCGCCAGACCGGCGGTGATCCAGGTCGAGCGCAGCGACCACAGCTTGGCCCACTCGGAGCGCAGCACGCGCACCGCGGTCACCTTGTAGGCAGGACGGGCGGGGCGCAGCTCGGCGGGCGTGGCCGGCTGGGAGGTCACAACGGTGCTCATGCCGCGCTCCTCGGGGTCTCGGTCTCGGTCTCGATGCGGGC
>NZ_JBHTTU010000185.1:0-6253 GCF_042794375.1 Kitasatospora sp. NPDC056531
ACGCAGAGCCCTCCGGCGCTTCGCGCCTCCGACCCAAGGATGGCCTTCACCCCCGCCCTGAAGGGCGGAGCACTGGCCAAGATCAGAGGTAGACGGCCAACCTGTTCGGGTCGGTCTGCCCGACGACTTGTTGTCCGCAGGTGTCTGCCGCGGCCGGCGTCTCATGGCCGCACGCGGCGAGCAACGGCACGAGCGAGACGGCGAGCAGAGCGACCTTGCGCTTCAAGGAATTCCTCCTCACGGCGAAGGCCCCTCTGGTGTCCCCGAGAGGCCCCGTTGCAGCTTGGATGTGCGGGTTCAACGGTTATCAGCATCCATAGGCCGGTGAGGGCGGTGAGCCCGGTCGCGCTCAGCGCCAGAAGCCAACTGAGCAGCCCGGACGGGAAGGTGAAGAGCACCACCGCGTCCAGTCCGGCGGCGCCGGTGACCGCCGCGAGCGCGGGAAGGTGCAGTCCCGGACGGAAACGCCGCAGCCCTGCGACGAGCTCCGGGTTACCCGCCCCCGACACGGTCAGGACCAGGCAGGCGCCGACGCCCGCGAGCAGCGCGACGTAGCCGAACAGGTCCGAGAGGATTCCGCCGGACACCCCCGCGCGGGCCCCCAGGTCCGGCCGGGTCGGCGCGTAGACGACCTCGGTCCGGTCGCCGACGACCGGCTCGCCGATGAACCACCGGTCCCTGAGCGTGAGCGGCCGGGGGCCGGAGGTCCAGGGCACCTCGACCTCGACGTCCGCCGCGTACTGGACCTTCTGGTTCTTCATCACTTCCATCTGCCGCGGCGTGCTGAGCACGCGCGAGACCGGGAGATCGTACTGGCCTCCGCCGGCCTGGCGGACCTGCGACTCCCACCGCGCCTCGGCGCCGTGCTGTCCGAACGCGGGGAGTGCCGCGTCCAGGCAGAACAGACCGAGGGTCAGCCCGAGCGCCGCGCCGACCAGCCGGGTGTCCCGTCCGAGTCGCGGACGTACGACGTTCCGCGCGGCCAGCGACACGACGATCCACAGCAAGACGCATACCGCCGCCTCGGCGATGGGCCGCACCCGGTCGGTCGGCGGCACGGGCGTGAGGGTGAGGACGCCACGCAACTCCAGCCAACCGGCGCGGATCGCGGCCAGCAGCGCCAGCCAGCCGGTCAGCCTGGTCAAGATTCCGGCCATGGTGAAGCCCCCGTCCCCCGTGGCCGCCTGCGGGCCGGGACGAGGTTAACAGGGTGACACCCGATCAGCGTCAGCCGTGGGCAGCCCACCTTTGCCCTTCTCGGCGGGCGCTCCCGTGATCGCCGCGACTGATGCTCGTGGGCAAGAGGTGGCGCCGCCGCCCGGCCCGGGGTGGCGGCGCGCAAGCGACCTCAGTGGCCGTAGACGGTGAGACGAGGAGCAGGAAGTCGGCGGGTTCGACTTTCTATGCGTGGGCTGGGCTGGTGCGGATGTCGCTTCCCCGGGACCAGATTTCCTCGATGTGCTCGGCGAAGCGGTCGAACATGCCGCTCTCCTCGCTGCGCCGCAGGTGCATCAGTGGTGAGTCGTGCCCGACGGTGCGGGCGAGGTGGGGGGTGACGAGGGCGTGGTCGTCGAAGCGGAAGACAGATAGGCCGATGTGGTTCGGGCCGTCCTCCGGGGCGCTGAAGCGGGCCTCGACGCTGTCGGTGTCGGCGAGCTTGGCCAGGTTCTCCAGTGTGACCCGGATTCGGGTGGACACGGTGAGGGCCACGTCCTCAATCCGCTCGCGCTGGCGCGTCGTGTCGCAGTCGGGATCCCCGAGGAGGAAGCGGATCCGGCAGCCGCTCTCGGCCTTGCGGCGCAGGGTTTGGAGCAGCGCGGGCTGCTCCAGCCAGACGAAGTAGCTGGTGTATCCGGCAAGGAAGACCTCTGACCGGGCCTCAGCGATCAGCTGCGCCCACACCGATCGAGGGCAGGCCGATCGGTACGGATAGACGGCGAACACCTCCCGGTCGTGCCCGGTCTTGACGTTCGCCCGGACGCTGTTGGGCCAGATCACTCGTTCATCAACCCCTAAAGCCGCGCAGACATCGATACGGTTCCGCTGATGCGGCACGAGCGACGCATCAGAGAGCCAGCGTTCCACTGTCTTAGGTGTAACACCGACCCGGGCTGCCAGTTGACGTGGGGACAGGCGAGCCGCCGCCATACCTTGCTGAAGCGCAGTGTTCAAGGGGAATCCTGAGACGTTTGGGCTTTCTTGGACGGTAACGCCGAGACGTGGCAGCTGTCCTGGAGATGGAACATCTATAGGCCATCTGGGTGCCGATGATTCTTGCGTATCCCGCATGAAAGGAGTCGTGCACATGGAAGCAGAAGCGATCGACGAACTGGCTGGCAAGGTGGAGGAGAGCGTCAGTGTCTCCACCCGCCTCCACGGCTACGGCGTCCGCTGGGACACGGGGGCCCGGTGCTACCGGGTGCGTAACGAGATGACGGGTGAGTGGCTGCGCAGCGCCGCCACCGGCGAGTTGGCTTCCTTCACCTTCTTCTCCGACGCCTGGAGCGCGTGGAAGGTCTTCGAGGTGCACAAGCGGCCGGGGGAGCAGTGATGGCCTCCATGCTTTCTCGTGCGACTGCCGAGCAGCGTCGTGAGGTTGCCTCGGTGGTGGAGGACCTGATCTCGGTCCTGGCCCTGGGTGGGGTGAAGTTGCCGTCGGTCGAAGTCGACTGGGAGCACGGGCGGTTGACCGGGTGCTACCTCGTCCAGCTGGGCTCGGCCCGCACTCTCGAACTCCTGCGGATCGTCGACCTGCTCCGCAAGGGCCTGCGCTACGAGCGCCTCACCTATGACGACTGAACTCCTGGCCCGCCTGCTCTGGTGGGCGGGCTTCTCCATCCTCCTCTTCATCGTCCTCAGGAAGTGAACCGCCCGATGCGCGACCCCCGTCTGCTCGCCAAGCCACCCGTGACCCGGCTCGGCTGCCTCGTCCTCGTCCGCAACCGGCGCGGCGACGTCCTCCTGGTGAACCCGGACTACATGGACGGCCTGATCCTCCCGGGCGGCGCCGCGAACACGAACGAGCCCCCGCACCGCGCCGCCGCCCGCCACCTCCACACCGAGACCGGCCTGAACCTGCGGCTCACCCACATCCTCGCCGTCGACTTCACCCCCGCCGACCGCTACCTGGAGCGCCTCAACCTGGTCTTCGACGGCGGCACCGTCCGCGACGACACCCCCCTCACCGTCCCGCCCCAGCACAAGAGCGGCCTGCTCGGCGCCCGCTTCGTCCCCGTCCGCGAACTCCCCGACGTCATGGCCCCCGCCCAGGCCGCCCGCGTCGCCGAGGCGCTCGCCAACCGCACGCTGCCCGTCCTCCTCCACGGACAGCGCACCACCTGAGTGTCAGTCCCCACCCCTACGGTGGGCGCATGACCTGGCCTTTCGACGTCGCCCCGCCCGTACCCCTGCCGCCCGGCCGTTCCGCCGTCGCCGACGAGGGCGACGGGCAGCGGCCGCTGCTGTGGATCAGCGACGCCCCCGCCCCCGCAGGCCTGTGGGAGCAACTGCACCGCGCCCACCCTCAGAGCGGACTGTGGCCGCTGCTGCTCAGCCCGCTGAACGGCGCGGACCCGGACTTCCGCCCCTGGCTGTCCGGCGAGCTCTACCCGGAACGCGCCTCCGCCCTCGCCGCCCACGACCCGGCGGCCGTGCTGCGCGAGTGGTGGGAGCCAGGCGAGAACCTCGAACCCGAGGAAATAGACGAGGAGTTCGAGACCCTCGCCCCCTACGGCGCCGCCTGGCCCGGCCTCGCACCCGCCGCCACCGTCCCCGACGGGGCCGCCGACGCCGAGGCGCGGGGACTGGCCGGTGTGCTGCAGTCCGTCAAGGGCGTGCGGCTCGGCCTGGTGCGGGCCTCCAGCGGGGCCGAGGCGCTGGTGGCGTGCGGGTGGAGCGGTCCGGTCAACCACGAGAACGACATCGCGAAGATCGCCGCCGTGCTCGCCGACTGGGAGCGCCGCTTCGGCGCCCAGGTGGTCGAAGTCGGCTTCGACACCCTGCAGTTGAGCTTGGCCGTGCCGCCCGCGACCCTCGCCGAGGCGCTCCCGCTGGCGGCCGAGCACGCCGCCTTCTGCCCCGACCAGATCCACCAGGGCGCCGGCACCCTCACCGCCTACGCCGAGCAGCTGGTCGGCTCTCACCACTGGTACTTCTGGTGGGACTGACCGGTCAGTACTCGGCGCTGGGCGCGGCCGTGGTCGGACCCAGGTCCGGCTGGTCGCGCAACTCCACGGCCTCGCCGTGGAGTTCGAGTTCCAGCACGATGATCTCGTTGTCCCCGGCGCGCCACAGCGGCGCGGGGGCGTAGAGGGTGCGCTGCGGCCCCTCCGCCCGGTAGCGGCCGAGCAGGAAGCCGTTGACCCACAGCAGTCCGTGCCCCCAGCCGGGCAGGGCGAGGAACGCGTCGGCGGGGGAGTCCAGCCGGGCCGTGAAGCGGTGGAACACCGGCTCGCCGTCCGCCGCCTCGACGCCGTCCGCCTCGCCCGAGAAGCGCAGCGCGGACAGGTCGGTCAGCGGCAGCGGCCGGATCTGCCAGCCGAACAGCCGCTGGTGCCCGTGCGAGACGCCACGCGTGATGCCCTTGCGGTCGTCCATCTGCGGGCCGTAGTTCACCCGCCCCAGCGCCTCGACCAGGATGTCCAGCTGCGCCCCGCCCTCCCCGACGGCCAGCGGCAACACCGTGCCGGGGGAGTTGCGGTCCAGCGTCCCGAGCGGGCGCCCGTCTGTGAAGACCTGTGCCCGGTCGGCCAACCCGTCGATGCGCAGCGGCAGTTCGGGGCGCGGTCCGGGCACGTGGGTGCGGTAGTGGATCAGGCCGCGGTCCTGGCCGAGGGCCTCCATCGGCAGCGGCGCCGCCCGCTCCACCACCTGCGACAGTACGTCCAGGTTCGCCGACAGCGCGGCCCGCCCCTCGGCGGGTGCCAGCCGCTGCGGGGCCACCCGCGGTGGCTCGGGCGGCAGTTCGCCCTCGCCCGGCAGGTCCACGTAGCGGCCGATGACCTCCCGCAGGGCGTGGAACTTCTCGGTCAGCTCGCCCGCCTCGCCGATCGGCGCGTCGTAGTCGTAGCTGGTGACGGTCGGCTCGTAGCCGGCGTCGTACGGGTGGGTGCCGGAGTGGTTGGCGCCGGACCACAGGCCGAAGCTGGTGCCGCCGTGCGCCATGTAGAGGTTCACGGAGGCGCCGGTGGCCAGCAGTTCGTCCAGCGAGGCGGCGGTCTCCTTCGGGTCGCGGACGTGGTGCGGGCGGCCCCACTGGTCGAACCAGCCGATCCAGAACTCCATCGCCGCCAGCGGCCCGTCCGCCTGGTGGCGGCGCAGCAGCGCGAGGCGCTCGGGGGCGCGCGAGCCGAAGGTCGCGGTGGCCAGGTGCCCGGGGATGGATCCGCCCTGCTGCATGGTGTCGTGGGCGCCGTCGGTGGTGAACAGCAGGCAGTCCACCCCGCGCCGCACCAGGCCGTCGCGCAGGTGGCGCAGGTACGCGGCGTCGTCGCCGTAGCTGCCGTACTCGTTCTCCACCTGCACCGCCACCACCGGTCCGCCCCGGCTCGCCAGCAGCGGCAGCAGCTCGGGCGCCAGCGCGTCGAACCAGCCGTCCACCTCGGCCAGGTACGCAGGGTCCGCGCACCGCAGCCGCAGCCCCTCCACCGCCAGCAGGCGGGCGGGCAGCCCGCCGAACTCCCACTCCGCGCAGATGTACGGGCCCGGGCGCAGGATCACGTCCAGCCCCAACTCCCCGGCCAGGCGCACGAACCGCCCCACATCGCGCCACCCGGTGAAGTCCACCTCCCCGGGCCGCAGTTCGTGGAAGTTCCACGGCACGTAGGTGTCCACCGTGTTCACCCCCAGCGCCCGCACCCGCCGCAGCCGGTCCTCCCACAGCCCGGGATGCACCCGGAAGTAGTGCACCGCCCCGGCCACCACCCGGTGCGGCACCCCGCCTCGCAGGAACCCGCTCCCGTCGAACCCCAGCATGCGCAGCCCGCCTTCCCCTCGGAGACCTCCGGCACCGCCCGAGCCTAGACGAACGGGCCCGAAGTTCCGCTGCGCCCGGTCCGACGTCAACGCCCTGGCACCTGCCCGGGTGGCGGATCACCCGCCCGTGATGGGCCGAGGTAGGTGCCGCCGGAGACATCGATGATCCGGCCGGTCACCCAGCACCCCTGCGGACCCGCCAGGAAGCCCACCACGTCCGCGACGTCCTCCGGCTCGCCGATCCGTCCGGACACGGTGATCGACCCTGAGCGTGCGGGTC
>NZ_JBHTTU010000186.1:0-2269 GCF_042794375.1 Kitasatospora sp. NPDC056531
GCGTGAAGCCGATGCCCTGGGCGACACCGCCCTCCACCTGTCCCCGGACCTGCGCGGGGTTGATGATGTCGCCGGCGTCGGTCGCCTGGACGCTGTAGAGGATGCGGATCTCGCCCGTCACCCGGTGGACGGCGATGCGGAAGCCCTGCGTGTTGGAGGCGACGCTCCGGGGGGAGCCGTAGGCCTTGCGGGCGGCGGTGAACCGGATTCCGCGCGCGCGGGCCAGGGCGACGAGCTCGGCCAACGACACCCGCCGGTCGCCGCACACGACGCCGTCGTCGTCCATCGAGCACATCACGACATGGACGCCCGTGTGAGCGGCGGCGAAGTCCAGGATCCGGTCGCGCACGGCGTTGGCCGCTCGAAGCACCGCGTTGCCCGCCACGAAGAGGCCCGCACTCGCGAAGGCGCCGGTGTCGAATCCCGTGCGGTCGGTGTCGGACTGCACCAGGCGGATCCGCGACGGCGTCGTGCCCAGCTGGTTGGCCGCGATCTGGACATGGGCGGTGGGGGTGCCCTGGCCGAACTCGACCGTTCCCACGGCCACCTCGTACCTCAGGTCGTCGCCGAGCGTGACCCAGGCCTCCGAGATGTGCTCGGTCGGGGGCGCGGTCTCGTGCAGGGAACTCGCCACGCCGACCCCGACGAGCCACCCGGGGCCGGGGGGCGGCTGATCGGCCGTACGGGCCAGAGCGTCGTCCACGAGGTCGATGCACTTCGCGAGCCCGTCCTCGGTGAACAGCAGGTCGTCGGGACCGTCGTCCAGGGCGACGAGCTGATCACCCGGTCGCACGATGTTGCGGCGCCGCAGTTCGAGCGGATCGAGGTGCAGGGCACGGGCCAGTTCGTCCATCGCCGACTCCACGGCGAACGCCGGCTGCGTCATCCCGTAACCGCGCAGCGCCCCGCTCGGAACGGTGTTCGTGTAGACGGCGAAGGCGTCGTACTTCTTGTTGGGACAGCGGTAGATCATGCCGGCCGCGCCACCCGCGTACAGCGTCTCGCCGCCGTGGTTGCCGTAGGCGCCCGTGTTCGACACGTTGCGGACCTGGAACGCCGTCAGCGTTCCGTCCGCCTTCGCGCCGAGCCTGACCGTCAACGTCATCGGATGCCGCGGCGAAGCCGTGGTGAACTCCTCCTCGCGGGTGTACTCGAAGCAGACGGGCCGCCCGGTGTCCAGGGTGGCGAGCGCGGCCAGATCCTCCGAGAACACCTCCTGTTTGCCGCCGAAGGCGCCGCCCACGCGCTTGCAGAACACGCGGAGCTGGTCCGGGCGCAGCGCGAACAGGTAGGCGAGTTTGACCTTCGCGATCGACGGCGACTGCGAACTGGTACGGACGTTCAGACGGCCGTCCTCCATCCAGGCGATCGAGCCGTGGGTTTCGAGATGCGCCTGCTGCACGCGCGGCGAGGAGTACGTGCCTTCGTGGATCACGTCGGCCTCGGCGAACCCCGCGTCGACATCGCCGATGTGCGCGTGGAGCTCCAGCAGGATGTTGCGCACGGGGTCGCGGACGAAGGGGTCGTGCGAGCCGTGCAGTTGCGGCGCCCCCTCGGCCATCGCCTCCTCGGGGTCGAAGACGGCCGGCAGCACCTCGTACTCGACGGCGACCCGCCGGCAGCCCTCCTCCGCCGCCCCGACCGTGTCGGCCAGGACCGCGACGACCCGCTGGCCGACGAAGCGGACCGTGTCGTCGAGGATGAAGGTGTCGTCCGGATCGACGAGATGGTCGGTGTGGATCGCCGTGGTGAAACGCCTGCGCGGCACGTCCTCCCAGGTGTAGACGCGTTGCACGCCGGGAACCGCGAGTGCGGCGGTCTTGTCGATCGAGACGATCCGGGCGTGCGCGTGCGGCGAGTGCAGCACCTTGAGGTGCAGCATGCCGTCGATGCGGGTGTCCATCGTGAACTCGGCACGGCCGGTGACCACGTCGTCGGCCGCCGGGGTACCGACGCTCGTCCCCACGGCCTTTCCCGGGGCGGCCGTCTCGACACCGACGACGCCCTTCACGGCGTCCTCGATCCCCCGGTAGCCGGTGCAGCGGCAGAGATTGCCCTTCAACGCCCGTGGCAGGTCCTCCTTCTGGGCCTCGGTGAACGTCGCCGAGGTCATGATCATCCCTGCGGTGCAGAAGCCGCACTGGAATCCCGGGGCGTCGCGGAACTGCCGCTGCACGGGATGCAGATCGCCGGGTGATCCGAGGCCCTCGATCGTCGTCACCTCACGACCGTCCGCGCGGAACGCGGGGGTGATGCAGCTGTGGATCGG
>NZ_JBHTTU010000186.1:2279-5878 GCF_042794375.1 Kitasatospora sp. NPDC056531
CCGTGCACGCACCGCAATCGCCGGCGTCGCAGCCCTTTTTGACACCGTAGTGACCGAGTGAGCGAAGGAAGGTGCGTAGGCACTGGCCGGGGTCCGGTTCCTCGTCGAAACGCCTGCCGTTCACGATGTAGGTCACGCCGGGCTCCCAGCCATGAGTTCGCGGCGAATCTCTTCGGCGAAGTGCCGTGTCAGGTGACGGCGGTGGTCGGGGGTCCCGTTGGGATCCGCGAACCAGACGTCGGCGGGGACGGCGTCGATGCTCTGCCGCAGGGTTCGGGCATCGGGCATGGTGTCGAAGGCGAGGCGCACCGGCCGTGTGGTGCCGGCCGTGACGGTGAGCAGCAGGTCGTTCGTGCCGGGCGTCTGAGTACCGATGAGGAAGACCGTCGAACGGCCGAGGCGGGTCAGCGTGAAGCGGCGGTGCGTGGCGCGTTTCCTCAGCGCGCGCGCCGGAACGGTGATGCGCCGCAGGACTTCCCCGGGAGTCAGAACGTTCTGGTTGTCGCCGGTCACGAAGTCGAGGGCATCGACGACGCGCGCGGACCCGTCCGGGGCGCACAGTTCGTACGTCGCCTCCAGGGCGACCGTCAGCGTGATCATCGGGCCGGCCGGCAGGGACATGCAGATATTGCCGCCGACGGTCGCCGAGTTCCACACCTTGAACGAGGCCAGGAACGCGTCGCAGCCCGTCGCGAAAAGGGAGCCCGCGATCCAGTCGTCCGGCGGCACGAAGGCATACAGGTCACGGATGGTGCACGTGGCGCCGATCTCGAGGCCCGTGTCGCTTGGCACGAGGGCATCCCAACGCAACGCCGTCAGGTCGATCAGGCGACGCAGGTCCGGCTGCTCCGTGGAGAACAGCCACGTTCCCCCGGCGAGCCAGGCGTCGCCCTCGCGCCAGTGCGCGCCCGGTTGATCCGGCGGGCGGCGGACGACTTCGGTGATGGTGTTGAGATCCACGGGAATCGATCTCCCTTGCGACGATCACCGCGCGACGGACCGCCCACCGAACTCGACCAACCCAGGGCGCGGCGCCGTTCGCGTCCATGACGGCGCCGGGAGCGGTGCAACCTCGCGCGGCGGAACCGGACGCCGGCCGCCGCGGTCGAACAGTGCCGCAGGAAGACCCTGCGGGCGCGCGGATTCCCTTCGAGCCTATGCAGAACGGGTCGGCCTCGCCATTTCGGCCACGGTCGGCGCCCGGCGCCGGTGGCGGTCTCAGTGGCGGCCGTCCGGTGTTGACTCGGTGTGGTGGTGGTGGGGCGGTGGGTGATGTCGTCGGGGGTTGTGGGGTGAGTGCGCTCACACGTGGATGGGGTGCACGAGGACGAATAGTAGTGTCCGTTTTGCACCCTTTTAAGGCTATTTGCTGGGGTTCTGGGGGGTGTTCGTGCAGGCCGGGAGGGGTGGGTGGGGATCGACGCGCTCCGGGCGGCCCGTCTCTCGGATGGGTGCGGGGCACCTCGCTACGACGGCGGATCGTGGTGAGGGGGTCTTGGCGGCGGGGGATCCGGTCTGGCAACTTGGCATTCATCGCCAGCCGCACCGGTTCCTGTCCTTCCGGTGGACGGCTCACCGTCGAGTCACACCCCGCGAGCGTTCGGCCCCTGTCCGGCCACGGTCGGGACGGGGCGTGACACCGGCCCAACCCGATTGAGGTCTTGCTCTACATGCCCGCTTTCAAGCTCCGTATGCGTACCTCTGCCGCGATTCTCGCCGGCGCCGCCGGTGTGACCGCCCTGGGTGCCGCCGTGGTCCCCACGATGGCCTCGGCCGCGGACGCCTCCCCGCAGGCGATCGCCGCGCAGATGGTGCCGGCGGACCAGCTGGCCTCGTTCAGCCAGATCATCTCGCACGAGTCCGGCTGGAGCGTGACGGCGACCAACCCGAGCTCGGGCTCCTACGGTCTGGGTCAGGCGCTGCCGGCCTCCAAGATGGCCTCGGCCGGCGCGGACTGGAAGACCAGCCCGAGCACCCAGATCAAGTGGGCGCTGGACTACATGAACTCCCGCTACGGCAGCCCGAACGCCGCCTGGGCGTTCTGGCAGACCCACCACTGGTACTAAGCCGACCGTTCGGCTTCCCCCCGTGCCTCGGGGACCGGACAGGGGCCACCGGGGCCACCCACGAGGGCCTGTGCCCGCGCGAAAGCGCGGACACAGGCCCTCGCGCCGTCTGCTGCTCCAGGCCACCCCGGACAGCGCGACCCCGCCCGCCGGCTGGCATGTTCGCGGCCGAAAGATTGCAGGCCGAAGCCCTGGCCACCGTTGCCGCGCGGGTCTAGCATTCCCGTCACGGCGGCCCACCACAGCACCACCGGGCCGCCGGCCAACGCGGCCACGCCGTGCCCCCGGCGCGGCTGGCCTCCCACCGGCCGGGCCCGCGGCACTGAACAGGTCTCGCCCCCCGGCCGGCGGCGCGCCGCAGTCGCACGAGTACTGGGGCCCCCTGCCCGCCGAGGGCCGCGTCGACGCCCGCACCCGACCCGGCCACACCGACGACGCCTCGCCCGCAGGTACGGCCCGGGGGGCCGCGCCTGCACGGCCGGGCGCGGACGCGGACCCCGCCTGCGGCCCGTCGAGGCCGGCACGGCAAGCATCATCGCGTTCAGCCACCGAAGAGGCCGGAACGAACGGCAGCGGGGAAGGCCGGCACCACCCGAGGTGGGCCGGCCTTTCCGCACAGCGTGCCCAGGTGGCGTGCGTGGCCTGACGCTCCGCTTCCGCCGGCCGCCCGTCGTGCGGCGTGCCAGGGGGCGGGTTATCGGTCTGTGCCGTGGCGGAGGCCGTCGAGGAGCAGGTCGAGGAGGCGGCCGGCCCGTTCGCGTTGGGCGGGGGCGCTGGTGATCAGCGCTATGCCGGCGAGGCTGAAGCCGACGTCGACGGGGTCGATGTCCGGGCGCAGGAGGCCGGCGTCGGTGCCGGCGTGCAGCAGGGTGCCGATCGCGGCGGCGAGCTTGTCGAGGGTTTCGGCGAAGGGGTCCGCGCCGGAGGCGACCGCGGCCCGCAGGGCGTCCGCCATGCCCTGCTTGGCGGCCAGGTAGTCGATGAAGTCGTCCATCCACAGGCGCATCGCCCGGTCCGGCGGGTTGTCGGCCAGCAGCTTCGCCGCGCTGTCGCAGACGCGGGCGAGCTCGTTGCGGTAGGCGGCCTCGACCAGCGCCTCGCGGGTGGGGAAGTGACGGTAGAGCGTGGCCGAGCCGACGCCCGCGGCCTTGGCGATCGTGTCGATCGCGACGTCCGCGCCCTTCTCGGAGAAGACGCGCACGGCCGCTTCGAGGATGCGTTCCCGGTTGCGGCGGGCATCGGCGCGCAACACGCTCGGCTGGGTGGTCAAGGCTGTTTCCCTTCGTCGGGATCAGTCTATCTGGACAACCGGGGAGTTCCCCGGTTACGTTGGCGATTAACCGGGGAACTCCCCGTTTGCGGCGTTGTCCGCTCCGTTGCACTCCACACGCAAGGAAGACCCTCATGACCTCCCCGAAGACGGTTCTGATCACCGGCACGTCCTCCGGTATCGGGGGGGGGGGCGGCGGCGGCGGCGGCCAAACAAAAGGGAGAACCAGAACCAACACCCACAACGAAAAAAAAAACAAAACA
>NZ_JBHTTU010000186.1:5888-6200 GCF_042794375.1 Kitasatospora sp. NPDC056531
TGGACGTGGTCGACCCCGAGAGCATCGCCACCTGCCTGGACGAGGTGATCGCCGAGCACGGCCGCCTCGACGCGCTGGTCAACAACGCCGGCGCCGCCCAGGTCGGCACCATCGAGCTGATGACCGTCGACGAGGTCCGCGCCGCCATGGAGGTCAACTTCTTCGGCGTGGTGGCCGCCACCCGCGCCGCCCTGCCCCACCTGCGCGCCTCCCAAGGCCGGGTGATCACCGTCACCAGCATCGGCGGCGCGGTCGGCCAGCCCTTCAACGAGGCCTACTGCGCGGCCAAGTTCGCCGTCGAGGGCTTCATGG
>NZ_JBHTTU010000187.1:0-6112 GCF_042794375.1 Kitasatospora sp. NPDC056531
CCGAGGTCGATGCCGATCTCGGCATCGACCTCGGGCAGGTGGACCGGTTCCACGTCCACGACGAAGCTGGCGTGGTACCGCCCGGACGGGTCCAGGACGATCGTCACGGACGACGGGTCGGCGGGCAGTGCCCGCGACCACTTCACCCGCACATCACCGATCTTCGCCAGGTTCAACTTCCCGTTGCCCCGGATACGGAACCCGTTGCGGGTGAACCGCAGCGACTGTCGGCTGCCCTTGCGGGACTTGAACCGGGGCAACCCGACCGGACGCCCCTGCCGCTTGCCGGACACCGAGTCGAAGAAGTTCCGGTACGCGGTGTCCAGATCCCGAAGGGACTGGATCAGCGGGTCCACCCCGACCGAGGCGAGCCACGCCCACTCGGGGGTCTTCTTCGCCGCCGTGATCACCAGCTTCTGCACATCGGCGCTCTTGGGGAAGGGCAGGCCGCCCTTGCGGGCGTTCTTCCGCGTCGCGAGAGCGTCGTTGTACACCACCCGCGCACACCCGAACGTCCGAGCCAGCGAAGCACGCTGACCCACCGTCGGGTAGATGCGATAGGAGTATCGAAGGTGCACGAGAGCAACCTACCGACAGGCACTGACAACAGCTCACGTCAGACCCCCCCGAAGATCACTCCGCCGCTTCGCGGCTCCAAGCCAAGGCCCCATTCCTCCCCAGCCTGAAGGCCAGGGCATCCTGGGAGAAAACAGGTGAACGGCCGGGGAGGGTACTGGACGGTGGAGAACATGGGCGAGTTGGACGAGCTGCGGGCACGGCTGGCGGTGCTGGAGGCGGAGGTCGACCGCCTGCGCGAGGAGTCCGCGGCGACGCGCGCGCCGGCGGCGCCGACCGGCCGTGACGGCGCGGAGGTCCGCCCCCGCGCGCCCCAGCGCACCCCGGTGCCGGAGGAGGTCCACCCGGACCGGGCCGGGCAGCGCCAGTCGATGACCCGGCTCGCCGATGCCGTCGGCGTCATGGTCTCCGACCAGGCGGAGCAGACCATGCTCCTACGGGCCCAGACCCGGACCCTGGAAACCCAGAGCACCACGCTCACCAAGCACAGCCGGTTCCTGGAGAGCCTCCTGGAGGGCCAGTCCGCGCTGTTCGAGGAACTGCGCCGGGACGGCAGGTAGGCACCGGGCGACCCGGCGGTGGGGACGGCCCGGACGAAGGGCCGCCCCCACCGTCGCGTTCACGGGCCGTCAGGGGGCGGCGTCGGCTCCGGGCGTAGGGCCAGGCCCACGCCGACGGCGGCCGCGGCCAGGCCCAGCACGGCGAGGGGGCGGGACCACTCCCCCGCCGTGGTGGGCGCGAAGGCCGACGGCAGGACCAGCAGCGCGGCGGTCAGGGCGGCGGCCGCGGAGGCGGGGCGGATGCTCGGGCGGCGGGGGCCCAGCGCGTCGAGCAGCAGCAGGTGGCCGGCGAGCAGGACGGTCACCGCGAGCGCCCGCCACCAGGACGGCTCGCCGAAGGCCGCGAGCAGGACAGATCCGGCGGCGAGGAGCGTGGTGCGGGTCGCCGACAGGCGCGCGTGCCAGGCGGCCGGGGCCGGGCCGTCCGCCGCGGGGACGGCGGCCCACAGGGCGCCGACGGCGACCGGCAGGAGGACGACGGGCCCCAGCCGGTCGGTGAGCGTGCCGGTTCCGGTGCCCGCCGCCGCGAGGGCGAGGGCGGTGCCGGTGGCGCGCAGGGCGGCGCGTTCGAGGCGTCCGGCCCGGTCCGCGCGGTGGGCGGACCGGGGGCGGCGGGCCGGTTCGGCGACCGTACGGGCCGGCGGGCCCGGCTCCGTGGCGCGCACCGGCCTGGTCGCCGAGCCGGTCGCCGGGGCGGTCCTGGTGCTCGACGGGCCGGTCATCGGGCGGCTCCCGTGATCCGGCGGCGCAGCAGGGGCCCGAGGGCCAGGTCCAGGGTCTCGCCGGGCGTGTGGCGGACCACCGGGATGCCGCGCCCGCGCAGGGTGGCGCGCATCGCCTCGCGTTCCGCGTGCCACAGGCGCAGCGCGAGGGCGTCGGTCTCGTCGTCGGGGCGGGCCGCCGGTTCCCCGACCGGGATCTCCACCACGACGAGCGGGTTGCCGCGTTCGCGGACCTGGCCGAGGACGTCGAGGATGCGCTGGTCGGCGAGCGGTGTGAAGGCGTAGACGAGGGCGTGGCCGGGCAGGGCCGCGAGTGGCAGGGGTGGGAGGGGGCCGCGCCGGGAACGGTCCTGACGGACCTCCAGCACGCTCTCCACGATGCGGTAGAACTGCCGGTCCCCGGTGGAGGCGGTGAGCTGGCGCAGGCGTCCGCCGACCGCGACGAGGCCGATCCGGTCGTGCCGGCGCAGGTAGGCGCGGGTCAGGCCGGTGGCGGCGCGCAGGGTTTCGTCCAGGCTGCGCCGCCCGGTGGCGGTGTCGATGTAGTCGGCGAGCGTGTCGAGCAGGACGACGGCGTCGGCGGCGCGTTCGGCGGCGAACTGGTTGATCTGGACGGCGTCGCGGCGGGTCGTGGACGGCCAGTGGATCCGCCGTTGCCGTTCGCCGGGCACGTACGGGCGCACGCCGACGACCTCGATGCCGGTGCCCTCGTGCGCGGTGGTGTGCTCGCCGATCCGTTCGGGCAGGCGGACCGGGATCGGGGTGAGGCGGGCGGCGTCGGGGACGGGGAAGACGTCGACGGTGCCGAGGTCGGTGCGCACGGTACGGCGGGTCAGGCCGCGGGCGTCGGGCACGTCGAGGTCGACGACGCCCAGGTGCCGGCGGCCCCAGCTGTCGGCGCGCAGGACGAGGTCGACTCCGTTCGGGGTGACGGTCAGGGCGTCCAGGGCGAGGCCGGGGCCGAGCGTCACGACGGGCTCGGGCGGGCCGATCCGGCCGTCGTGGTCCACGGTGACGTGCACGGCGACGGGCTCGCCCTCGAAGCAGCGCCGCGGCCGGGCGGTGCTCTCGGCGGACAGCCGGGTGGGGCGGCTGCGTCCGGGGGCCGCCAGCGCGAGCAGGACGGCCGCGAAGGCGGCCGGGGCGAGCAGCCAGGCGTGGCCGGTGACCAGGGCCGCGACGGCCGCGACGGTGGCCACCGTGAGCAGGCGCAGGGTCTGCTCACCGGCCCGCCAGTGCGGCGGCGGCGGGCTGTCGGGCAGGCCGGCGGCGCTGGCCCGGGCGCTGCGGGCGACGGCCAGGGCCCGGGCGCGGTGGGCGAGGCGGTCCGTGCCGTCGGCGGGCGGGGCGGTGGCCGGGGCCTGTGTGGTAGCCGGCTCGGCCGGGGCCGCGTCCTGGGCGGGGGCGGTGGCCGGGGCGGGATTCACGGTGTCACCGTGCGGGGCAGCGTCTGCGGCGCGGGAACGGAGGCGATCAGCCGCGCCATCACGTCGTCCGCCTCGATCTGGCGCACCCACAGTTCCGGCCTGAGCGTGATGCGGTGGGCCAGGGCCGGGCCGGCCAGCGCCTTGACGTCCTCGGGGGTCACGTAGTCACGCCCCTCCACCATGGCGTGGGCGCGGGCCAGTTGGATCAGCGCCAGGCCCCCGCGGGGCGAGGCGCCCACCTGGATCTGCTGGTCGTTGCGGGTGGCGTCGACGAGGGCGATGACGTAGTCGACCAGGTCGTCGTCGACCTCGACCCGTTCCACCGCGGCCCGCATGGCGAGCAGTTCCGCCGGACCGGCCACGGTCTCCAGGACCGGCTCGGGGGCCGCCCGGTCGATCCTGGCGCGCAGCATCGCCGCCTCCGTGGCGGTGGGGAGGTAGCCCATGCGCACGCGCAGCAGGAAGCGGTCGAGCTGGGCCTCGGGCAGGGTGTAGGTGCCCTCGTACTCGATCGGGTTGGCGGTGGCGATGACCAGGAAGGGGTCCGGCAGGCGGCGGGTGGCGCCGTCGACGGAGACCTGGCCCTCGGCCATCGCCTCCAGCAGGGCGGCCTGGGTCTTGGGCGGGGTCCGGTTGATCTCGTCGGCCAGCAGCAGCTGGGTGAACAGCGGGCCGGGCCGGAACACCATCTCGCCGGTGTTGCGCTCGTAGAAGGGCGCACCGGTGACGTCGGAGGGCAGCAGGTCGGGGGTGAACTGGATCCGGCGGAAGTCCAGGCCGAGGGTGGTCGCGAACGAGCGGGCCAGCAGGGTCTTCCCGAGCCCGGGCAGGTCCTCGATCAGGACGTGGCCGCCGGCGAGGGCGCCGAGCATGACCAGGCGCAGTGCCTCGGGCTTGCCGACCACGGCCCGTTCGATCTCCCCGATCACCGCGCGGGCCCGCTCACCGGCCTGCCGCGGGGTCAGCGCCGGTACGTCCTGCGGTGCCTGCCCCGGCACCGTGCCCGGGCCGGCGGGGTGGGCGGGGCCGTGGAGGGTGGTGGAAAGGTCGGGCATGACTCTCCTGCGGAAACGATTCGGTCGGTGACGGGGGCGGTGAGGGGGCGGTGACGGGGGCGGTGCAGGGCGGTGCGGAGAGGCGCGGCCGCCCCGGCTCCGGGCCCGGATCCGGGTCAGGGGGGCGTTCGCCCCTGGGACGCGGTGGGTCACAGGGCGTCGAGCCGGTCGACGAGCTCGCGCACGACCTCCGCCGGGAAGACCTCGGCCGGGACGGGCGCCGCGGGGTCGATCCACGGCCACAGCCGGGGCCCGAGGAGTTCGGCGGCCCGGTCGCCGTCGGCCGACAGGTCCAGGCCGTGGACC
The DNA here is from genome assembly GCF_042794375.1 of Kitasatospora sp. NPDC056531. NCBI lineage: Bacteria > Bacillati > Actinomycetota > Actinomycetes > Kitasatosporales > Streptomycetaceae > Kitasatospora > Kitasatospora sp. NPDC056531. Next base: position 4,647 of record NZ_JBHTTU010000187.1, read on the forward strand.
TCCGCGAGCCGTACCGCGTACAGCCGTCGGAGCCTGGCGCGCAGCGGCGCGGCGTCGCCCTGGGGGTCGAGGCCCTGGCGGACCGTCCAGCGCCAGTCTCCGAGGCCGGGCTCGTACGCCTCCATCTGCCGCGGCCGGCGGCGCAGGGAGAGGGGCTCGGCTCCCGCGCCGGCCACGCGGCGGGCGACGAGCAGGGCGGTGACGGTCAGCAGGACCGCGCCGGCCCCCGCCCCGGGCCAGCCGCCGACCAGGGCGAACAGGATCTCGGCGAGGACGGCGGGCGCGGCCAGCTCGATCAGGCTGTGGCGCACCGAGCCGGGGCGGGCGAGTTCGCGGTCCGCCCCGTCCGCGGGCCCGTCGCGGTGGGGCGTCGCGCTGCTCATCGGTGCTCCCCCTGCGCTGCTCGTCGGTACTCCCCCGCGGCGACCTCCCCCGCCGCGTGCTCCCCCGCGGTGTGTGCCCCGGTGGCCGCCGGCGGGGGTGCGGCGTCCGCGAGCCGGGCGGCGATGGCGTCCAGGGCCGTACGGGCCCGGCGCACCTGGTCGTCGTCCATCCGGTGGGTCGAGTACCGGGCCTCGCGGAACAGCGCGGTGAGCTCCCGCGCCCCGGTGGCGTCGACCCGCTCGTCGGACAGCGCGCGCCGCAGCAGCTCCGTCGGGCTCTCCCAGGCGCGCCGGGGCAGGCCGGAGGCTGCCAGTGAGCCCTCCATCGCCGCGTAGCAGGCGATCACCGCCGCCCGGGCGTCCGCCCCCTCCAGGGCCCTGCGGCCGGAGGCGACGGCCTCGACGAGAGCGGCCTCGGGGGCCGCGGGCGGGGCGGGCGGCACCGCCGGCGCCTCCCGGCGGCGGACCCGCAGCCGGAACACGAGGACGGCGCCGAGGACGACCACGGCCACCGCCGCCAGGGCGAACAGTGCCGTGACCAGCACCTCGAGCACCTCGCCGGCGGCCGGCGGGACCGGTACCCGCGGGGACGACGGGACGGCCTCGGGGGTGACGGTGGGCATCACCGGCCGCGGGCGGGGCACGGCGACCGGCCCGGATTCGGCCCGGCCGCGCAGGACCAGCAGCAGGACCGGCACCGCGGCGGCGGCCAGCGGCAGCAGGAGCATGGCCGTCTCCCGCAGGCGCTCGGCCCGGGGTGTCGGCCCGTCGAGATGGCGGACCTCTTCGCGGAAGCGCACCGCGAACCTGCCGACCAGCACGGCCCAGCCGAGCCCGAGCAGCACCACGAACCCCAGGCCGGCCACCGGCCCGGTCGCAGCCGTGCCCAGGAGCCCGCCCTCGGGCCGCAGCGCCGCGGCAGCCACCAGCAGCCCGACGACGACCAGCAGCACCCCCGCCGTCCGACCGCGCCGCCGGCGCGTACGCGACGGCGATCCACCGCTCATGCGAAACCCCCCGGTTCCAACGCGCGCGACGGCGCGCGACATGCAGCGTCGCACACCAGCCGTCACGGTGTCACCT
>NZ_JBHTTU010000188.1:0-2966 GCF_042794375.1 Kitasatospora sp. NPDC056531
GGGTACGGGACCACCCCGAGCTGCTGGAGCGGGTGGTGCGGCCGGTCTTCCGCAGCCGGACCGGGAACCGGGTGGTGTTCCGGATCGAGGGCGGCACCCCGCCGGCGGCGAGCCGGGAGCGCGTTCCGATCGACGTCAACGGGAACGCCAGGGTGCTCAAGGCCGACACCGACCCGATCAACCTGAACTTCGGGGTGTTCGAGCGGGCCGTCGAGTTCCTGATCGGGGCGCGGCCGGGCGCACGGCTGAAGGTGTTCGAGGTGGAGGAGGGCTGGTTCCGCGCCTTCCGCAGCCACGCCGTACCGGAGCAGGGCGAGCCGGCGTCGCTGCTGGGGCGCCCGCCCGGCGCGCCGCCGGAGCAGGCGGTCCCGCTGCCCCCTCCGCCCAAGCTGAAGGAGGTCACCGGTCGGCCGCGGGTGGTGGACACCCGCTACGGGCAGGACCAGCTCCAGGTCCCCGAGAACCTCATCCCCGAGCTGAACGAGTTCATCGTCCCGGGCAGCGGCCGGGTCGTGGAGTTCAAACCGTGAGGCGCCGCTACCACCTGCCGGACACGGCGACCGGGGACGGGCCTTCGGGCGACCGGGAGCGGCTGCTCGCCGTGGTGCGCGCGGCAGTGCAGCGTGCGGTGGCCGACGCCGGGCCGGGCGAGGTGGTAGCGCCAAGGCCCGGGGAGGCGGCCCGGGAGCGGTTCGCCCCGGAACGGCGGACCGCCGAGGGCACGTACGCCGTGCCCGGCTACGACGAGCACGGCAGACCGGTGGCGATCCCGCTCGCCCCCGCCCCCGGGGAGGCGACCGACCGGCTCGGGGCGCCGCCGGAGCGTACGGGGACCGGCCTTGCCGTGCCCGTACCGGGGCCCGCTCCGGACACCGGCCTTGCCGTGCCCGTACCGGAGCCCGCCGCGCCCCTGCCGTGGCCAGCCGCGCCACCCGAGGAGGGCGCCCGCCTCGGCGCCGACCGCTCCGCCGCCACGGCGGGTCCCGGCCCGGCCGCGATCACCCGCCTGATCCGGGACCGCTGGCCCGCCGCAGGCTGGGCCGACCCCGCCGGGGTCCGCTACGGCGTTTACGCCGCCGGCTCCGGCGAGGCCACCCCGCGGCTGTACTACCTGGCCCCCGACAGCGAGGGCCCGGTGCTGCGCGCCCTGCGGCTCACCGCCCGGGCGCCGGGCGCGCCGCGCGTCGTCGACCTGCCGAGCGGCGAGTACACCGTCGTCGCCCGCCCGCACGCTCCGGCCCAGCTGTACCGCGGACCGCGCCGGCTGCCCGACCTCGGGAACCCGCAGGACCTGGACCTCACCGTGAACTTCACCGTCCCGGCCGCCGACGTGCCCGAGGTGACCGTGCACGCGGCCCCCCGGTACCACCTCTGGCCGCGGCCGCGGATCCTGCGCGCGGACCAGCAGGACGGCCCCGCCGTCGTCGGCGCCGACACCACCTACCTCGCCGAGGTGGAGATCTGGCGCCTGGACGAGTCCGGCCGCTGGGCGCCGGTGTACGAACTGGCGCTGGTGTACGCCTTCATCGGCTACCGCTGGCGGGTGTACCGGATCGTGCACGACCGGCACGGCGAGCGGCTCCGGGTGCCCGTCGACAACCCGCAGTCGACCCGGGCCTCCTTCACCCACCGCTTCGACCGGGCCGGCGAGTACGAGGTGGAGTGCGAGGTCCGCCTCTCCTACGAGGACGCCTCCCCGGAGCCGGTCACCGAGCGCCGGACCGACACCGTCCAGCGGCTGGAGGAGCGGATGGCGCTGGAGCTGGCCGGACTGGAGAGGGCGACCCGCGCGCCGGGCGCCGAGCCGCTCTGGTCCCCGAGCGCCGACGCGCTCCTGGCCGCGGCCCGGCAGCGGCTGCGCCAGGCCGAACAGGCCCCCGCCCGCGACGAGGCACTGATCCGCGAACTACGCGAAACCGCCGGCGGGTTGGAGAGGAAGCTGGTCGGAACCACCGCCGCCGGGCCGTTCCCGCTGCGGGCGCTGTTTACCGACCGGCGCACCGCCCGGTCCCGGCCGATCTCACTCTTCGTCGGCCCGGCGCCGGACGCGACCGGCCCGGGCCACACCTGGCTGCTGATCGACGTGACGTACCCCGCGTTCACCCGGACCTACCGGGGCACCGGGCCCACCCCCGAGGAGGCGCTGCGGGCCGCCTTCGAGGACGCCCGGACCTCCTTCCGCGGCAGCTACCCGCCCGGCCGGATCCTGGCCAGGATCGAGTGGCCCGGGATGGAACGGCTGCAGCTGAAGCCCTTCGACTTCGCCACGGACACCGAGAGCTGGCAGCGCACCGCCTGGGAGTGGCTGTCCGTGGCCGCGACCGGGCTGGCCGTCGCGGGCACCGCCCTCGCGCTGGCCTTCCCGCTCACCTCGCCGGTGGTCGGCGCGATCGTGCTGGCCGGAGCGCTGACCGGCGGTGTGCTCAGTGCCGTCAACCTGGCCGAGCGACTGCACCACGACGCCTTCGAGTGGGACCGGGAGACCGCCCTCGACCTGGTGGCTCTGGCCACCGCGTTCGCCTCGGCGGGCGGGGCGGTCGCCCGCGGAGCCACGGTCGGCACCGCCCGGACCATCGCCGCCGGGGCGCCGCTGACCATCGAGACCACGGCCCGGCTCTCCCGGATCATCCGCTTCCAGCGCGCGATGCTCTACGTCGACCTCGGCACCCACCTGTCCGACGCCGTCCTGCTGTCCCACGACACCTACGTGCAGCTGCGCGACGTCGACGCCGCGATGTCCGACGCCGCGCTCGCACGCCTCCAGCGGGAGTACGGCACCGAGGAGGGCCACCACCGGTTCGAGTCCGAGCGCTTTACGCGGATCCTCGGTGTGCTGGCGCGCGCCGCCGTCAACGGCCTGCTGACCGTCGTGTCGGTGCGCGGCACTGCCAAGGCCGTCGCGGCGGGCGCGGCGAGGGCGGCCGCCGGGCGGATCCCCGGCCTGGACCGCAAGCCCTCGGTGCGGC
>NZ_JBHTTU010000188.1:2976-5956 GCF_042794375.1 Kitasatospora sp. NPDC056531
GAGTTCCCCGCGGCCGAGTTCGCGAAGGACCGGGTCGGCTTCCGGCGGCGGCAGAGCGCCCAGGTCGCCGCCCGGCTCGGGCTGACCGCCGATCCCGCCGCCGCGCAGACGGAGGCGCTGTCCCCGCAGGCGGCGTGGCGGATCAACCAGGCCTTCGAGGCACTCAGCGAGGACCGGCGGGCCCTGCTGCTCACCGCCCTGCGCCCTGGCGGCGCCGACCTGCGACCGCTGCGGACCTTCCTCGCCGGCGGCGGCGGCCTGACCGAACTGGCCGCCTTTCTGGAGACCCAGCCCGTCCGGCTGCGCAGCCGGATCACCTCCTTCGCCACCCTGCAGGCCCGGGCCGCGACCTTCCAGCGCCTCAGCGGCACCGTGCCGGACCTCTCGACGTTCCGCTGGGATCCGCAGAACCTGCACGAGCACTTCTACCGCCACGTCATGGGGCGGGCCGGCTACCCGGACGAGGCCTGGAAGTGGGCGCAGCGCCTGGGGATCGCCGAGGCGTACGGCCTCGACCGGGCGCGGTACGAGGCGATGCTGCGCTCGACCGCACCGGCCGACGCGGCGCTGCGGGCCGAGATCACCACGCGGTTCCGCTCCGTCTACGGGGACTACGTGCGTGCCGTCCTGGTCCGGTCCGCGGTGTACGGCCAGTCCGGCAAGGGGGCCGAGCTCCTGGGCTCGGACGGGGAACTGCTCTGGGCCGCCGAGCCGAGCGGGCTGATCTCCACCGGGTACTTCCCGGACAACCCCGCGCAGTGGCCGCTGCCGGTGAGCGCGCTGCAGGGCAAGTTGGAGGCGTCGCTGGCCGAGGGCCGGTCGGTGGTACTGCTGTTCCGTGGGGTGCCGTGACCGGTACCCGCCTGGGGTGTTCCGCGCGGATTGCGGGCCCGCCGGGGGGCGGCCATGCTGAAGGAGCGGGCGCCGCCGGACAGCACACGACAGATCGATGGATCAGGAGACAGCTGTGGGCGTTCTCTTTCACCGCCGTCACCGCGCCCTGAGCAGCCCCGTGGGCGGTCCCGTCGTGGACAGCGCGCCGACGGCATCCGCCGCGTCGGTCGTGGCGACACTCACCGTCCGCATGGGTGGCCAGCCCAACGGGGTGATCGTGCTCCCGGATGGGCGTGTCTATGTCGCGTGTGGGATCACGGACCACGTGACGGTGATCGGTAGCACCGGTGGCCTGGGAACCGGCACTCCGATTCCCGTCGGCGCGAACCCCGAAGGGGTGGCGGTGAGTCCGGACGGCCGTCGGGCCTACGTTGCCAACTCCGGTGGGAACTCGGTGTCGGTGGTCGATACCGGCAGTGGTCAGGTGTCGGGGACGGTCCCGGTCGGTGCCGGGCCACGCGGGGTGGTGGTGACCCCGGACGGTGGCCACGTCTACGTCGCCAACTCGGATGGGTCCACGGTGTCGGTGATCGACACGAGCAGCGGTCAGGTGTCGGGGACGGTCCCGGTCGGTGCCGGGCCACGTGGGGTGGCGGTGACCCGGGACGGTGGTCGCGTCTACGTCGCCAACTCCGTTGGGAACTCAGTGTCGGTGATCGATACCGGCAGTGGCCAGGTGTCCAGCACTTTTACCCTCGACAGCGGCCCGCGCGCACTGGCGCTGACCCCGGACGGCGGCCGACTCTACGTCACCACCCCGGACAAGGGCACCGCTTCGAACCCGAACACGGGCACCGTGTCGGTGATCGACACGAGTAGCGGTCAAGTGACCGCGACGATCGCCGTCGGTACCAACCCTGCCGTGGTGGTCATCGCCGCCGACGGCCTGCACGCCTACGTCACCGTGGCCGGCGAGAACGCGGTCAGGGTGATCGACACCGCCACCAACCAGGTCACCGGTACCATCACCGTCGGCGCCTCTCCCATCGGAGTGGCGGTGACCGCGGACGGCCGCCGTCTGTACGTCGCCGACGCCGTCGCGAACACCGTGTCCATCGTCGACACCGGCACGAGCCAGGTGACCACGGTCACCGTCGGGAGCAGCCCCGTCGGGGTGGCGGTGGCCCCCGACGGCCGCACGGTGTACGTCACCAACGGCGGTGCCAGGTCGGTGTCGGTGATCCGCGACACCACCAGTTACCAGGTGACCGACACGATCAGCGCCGGCTCGAACTGCCTCGGGCTGGCAGCCATGCCAGAAGGTCGCAACATCGTTGTCGCCAATGCCGGTCGTATTGAGAATCCCGGTTCGGCGTCGGTGTCGCTCATCGAGACCGGCACCAACCAAGTGTCCGCCCCCATCCCCGTCGCCATCACTCCCATCGCCGTGGCGCTCGCCCCGGACGGCCGCCGCGCCTACGTCGTCGGTTCGAGTGCGATGGTGGTCGTCGACACCAGAGCGTTCCAGGTGGTCAATACGGTAAGCCTCAGCGCCGCCCCGAGCGGGGTGGCGGTGACCCCGGACGGCCGCAGCGTCTACATCGCACACGTCGGCTCCCCGAGCAGCGAGCCGATCGTGTCGGTGGTCGACACCGCCACCAACCAGGTCAGCAAGATCACCGTTGGGGTGAGGCCCTCTACGGTCGCCATCGCCGGGAACGGCCGCGCATATGTGACCAATGCGGGCCCGGGCAATGTGTCGGTGATCGACACCGCGCTGAAGCAGGCGGCCGGTCCTCCGATCCGTGTCGGCGCCAACCCCCTCGGGGTGGCGGTGTCCCCGGACGGGCAACACGCCTACGTCACCAATTTCTTCGATGACACTGTGTCAGTGATCGACACCAGCGCTGGCCAGGTGACGAGGACCGTCACTGTCGGCGGTGGTCCCTGGGGTGTGGCGGTGTCCCCGGACAACCGGCGCGTCTTCGTCGCCAACACCGTGGCGGGCACCGTGTCGGTGGTCGACACGGACCTGCTCTGACCGGTACCCACCTGGGGTGTTCCGCGCGGATTGCGGGCCCGCCGGGGGGCGGCCATGCTGAAGGAGCGGGCGCCGCCGGACAGCACACGACAGATCGATGGATCA
>NZ_JBHTTU010000189.1:0-5946 GCF_042794375.1 Kitasatospora sp. NPDC056531
GGTCACGCCCGGGAGGTTCGCCCGGCTGGACCGGATCGGGCTCGGGATCGACCTGCCGCCGTTGGACGAGGGCGCAGCCGAGGCGCTCTTTGCCGAGGTGTGCGGCGGCGAACCGACCGAGCGGCAGCGGGAGCTGGCCGCGGGCGCCGGAAGAACCGTGGCTGCTGGCCCGTGTCGCCGACCCTGACCGGGCCGCGGCGGTGACCACGTGGGCGGCCGAACTTGCCGGCGCTGACGCCATGTTGCTGCGCTGGACCGCGCTGTTGGGTGAAGCCGCCTCGGTGGACACGTTGGCGGGGGTCTCCGGCACCGCGCCGCAGGATGTCCTGGCCGGGGTCGGGCGCATGTCCGCGCTGGGGCTGGCTGACCAGGACGCCGGTCTGGTACGGCTGCGCTACCCGCTGCTGCGGTGCGACGTGGCGGCCACCTCGGTGGGGCTGCGTGTCTCGGTGGCACGGCGGTTGGCCGATCACGGTGTCCCCGCCGAGACCGTGGTCGGCCTGCTCGCCGGGGCGGCGATGGACGCGTGGACGATGGAGTGGCTCGGCCAGCACGCGGATCGACTGGCCGTCCGGCTCACACCCGCGGTGCTGGACGTGCTGTCCCGGGCTGCGGCCTGGCTTCCGCCGGGCGATGTGCGTCAGCCTGCGATCCGTGCTGCACTGGCCGAAGCGCTGCTGTGATCGGGCCGTCTTTCCGAGGCCTGCCACGCGGCCGCCGCAGGCCTCGTCGCGCCTTTGCCCGCACCGGTGCGGTGCCGCCTGCGGGCCGTTCTCGCCATCGTCGCGTTCACCGAGATCGATCCGGCTGGGGCTTTCGCCGCCCTGGAGCCCGAGCGCGTGGACGGGCAGCTGCCGGCCCGCCTCGCCATAATCCACGCGCATACCTGTCTTCAGGCCGGCGACCTGGCCGGGGTGGAGCGGTCCACCGCACAGGCGGGTGCGGCCGCTGCCGCAGACCCTCTCGTGGCGGTGGGCGTGCTGAACCTTCGCGCCGTGACCCAGGCCCTGGCACAGGACTGGCCGGAGCGATGGAACTGCTGGACCAGGCCGAGGCCCTGCTTGAGGTCGCGGCGTACGACCCTCGGGAGTGGCTAACGGCACGGCTGCTGCGCGCGGTGGTCCAGGACCTGCGGTTCGACGCGGCCACCTGGGAAACCCTCGAGCAGGCCCGCCCCGCGGCACTCACCATGGGCGACCATGCGGCGCTGGTGCTGGCCGCGTCCGGTCGGCCCGAGGACGCGCGGGAGGCCGACCGGGCCGCGCTCAGCCGGTTCGAGCTGGTGGCCGCCGCCGGGGACATCGACCGGGCCGCCGCCGCACTGCGGGCGCACGGCCTGCGGTCGGGCGCGACCGGCCCCCGACGCCGGCCCAGGCACGGCTGGGCCGCCCTGACCGACGCCGAGTCCCGGGTTGCCGCACTCGTGGCCCAGGGTCTGACCGACCGGGAGATCGCCTTCCGCCTGGTCGTATCGGTCCGCACCGTCCACACCCACGTCTCGCGGATCCTTGCCAAACTCGGCTGCTCCTCACGGGTCGAGATCGTGCTCGGCTTCCAGCCGCGCGGCTGAGCGGGCGCCGAACGTCGTGCGGACAGGTCGCGGGCAGGGGGCGGGCCGAAGTGTCGGTAGTCCTGCCGATGATTCCGGCGTGCGGTGCTGGTGAACTTGCTTCGTAACGAACAGTCGGAAGCAAGGGAGTCGAACGATGGAAACGCGAGACCACGGCGCCCCCTGGGGCACCACCCGCATGGCACCGTACGCCGAGACCATCCTGGTTTCCCGGCTCACCCCGGTGATCGACCCCGAGACCCAGATCGCCGTCATCATCGACGAGTACGGTCGCACGGTCGAGCTCGGCAACCACCTGGCCATCAGCAGCCCCTCGGGCTCCACGAGCACCAGCAGCAGCACTCAGAACTCCACGAGCACGAGTGGTCCGGACAGTTACGATTCCGATAACAACTCGGACTCAGACTCGGACTCGGATCACGACCCCAGCAGCTGGTGATGACAGAACCGAGTGGGTCGGCACTGGTACTGACTAACCACCATGACATGACCGCCGACCTGGTCCTGCGCATCCTCGCGGAACGCCAGGTCCCGGTAGTCCGTCTCGACCCCGGTCGACCTGCATGCAGGTGCCGCGCTGACCGCCACGTATCGCACAGGCGATCAGCGCGGCACCTTGCACACGCCAAGCCGAGAACTCGACCTCACCGAAGTTTGCTCCGTCTGGACACGCCGTCCCTCGCCCTTCCAAGGCCCAAGCGAACTGGATGAACAAGACCGCCGGTTCGCCGGATCACAATCCCTGTGGGGCTTCGGCGGCATCCTGGCCTCCCTCCCGGGAGCCCACTACGTGAACCACCCGTGGGACAACCGGCCAGCCGAGTACAAACCGGCCCAGCTCGCCGCCGCACAGCGCAGCGGCTTCTGGGTCCCCAGCACGCTGATCATGAACGACCCTGACAAGGCACGGCAGTTCGCTGCGCACCGGACTGGAGGAGTGGTCTACAAGCCGTTGTGGAACACCCCGTACAAGGTTGACGGCCAGGCGCAACAGGTGTGGGTGCGCGAGGTGCGCGCGCATGAGATCACCGCCGCCGTGGCCAACTGCCCTCACCTGTTCCAAGCCAAGGTAGAGAAGGCGTTCGACGTACGTCTCACGGCCGTTGGCAACCGGCTGTTCGCGGTTCGGATCGACAGTCCTGATCTCGACTGGCGGCGGCGGCAATCCCTGATGGAGTGCACGCCGATCGTCGTCCCCGCCCGGGCCGCGCGCTCGGTATCCGCTTACCTCACCATCTCCCGACTCGCCTTCGGCGTATTCGATTTCGCCGTCACGGCTGCCGGTGACTGGTACTTCCTCGAATGCAACCCCAACGGACAGTGGGCATGGCAACCGGACTCGATCACCGACTCGATCGCCCATGCCGTCGCTGACCGACTCCAGAAGGGCCCCGAAACGGGGCGCGGGTGTCGCCGTGGTTAGCGGCGCGGTGGCACAAGGGTAGGGCCGCAGAGACGTCGTCCAGGCAGTGATCAGGCCGCTCCAGCCCCGGCCGCGGCCACAGCGCCGAAGCCCTCGGAGGTCGCCGTCCCGGCCGACCCGAAGCTGCGCGGGCTGCCGGACACCGGCGTCTCCATCGCCCTGGACCACCAGGTCTTCGGCGACTGGTGGTCACCGGCCGGATGGCCCGTCAACCCCGACGTCTATCTCGTCCTCGGCGAGGGCCACCAGGGCGGCTGGGCCGAACGCGGCCTGCCCGGCCCCGGTGCCCCCGACAGCCGGGTGGCGGTCTACGAGAACTACTCCATCGGCGACCCGACCATCCAGGAAGCGACCCTGCACGACACCCCCGAGCGGGCCGCCTGCACCGTCCGGCTCGCCTACCTCCACAACCTGTAGCCGCTTCACTGCGCCCGGCGCGGCCGTCGAGTCGGAGTTGCCGCCAGTTCTCCTGCTGGCGTGGTTCTGGTGGCGGGTTGGTGCTGTCGCGTTGCCTGTCGCGCGGCCTTGTCGTGTGGGGTGCTGTCGCCCCCTGTGACGTGGGCGGATACCCGGGAATCCCTGTGTGTGGCGGGGGTGCGACAGGTGGGTGCGACAGGGTGCTGGGCGGTGCCGCGCTGCTCGGGCGGTGGCCGCCGTCGGGTGCCGCTCGGGGCGGTTGAGTTTTTCGGGGTGGTTGGGCGCCACGTCTCCGGTGGGAGTCGGCACCGGCGGATTTTCGGCGAGATCGGGCGCCACTTGGTGTGATGTGTGTGAGATGCCGCTTTCGGAGTAGTCGAGTGGTGCGGGTGTCGGCGACGGCTGATTCGAGGCCACGGTCATGTCGTACCATCCCTGCCGGCGCGGTCCCTGCAGCTGCTTCACTGAGCGGGGCGGCTTGGCGGGTGGGGCCGCAGGGATGGTACTCACCTGAACACACCCATCGGAGATTGGGCCACCGCTTGGAGAGACCGTGAATTCCATCGATCCTGACCCGCGACGCCGCACCCCGCGCGCCAAGCTCATGACCGTGAGCATCCTGGCAGCGGCAGCCCTGGCCGCCGTGGTGGTTTGGAGAACAGCATCCTCTGACCGGACGTACGACGCCGCGGTCCATGGCGAGGTGCTTGTCAGCGCAGACGGCCGCACCATCACCGCCGCCGTCGGCTGGACCGGCTGCGAGAGCCTGCCCCGACTCATAGCCCACGAATCGGCACAGGGCATCACACTGGCACTGCGCCGGGAGGACGACGCGACCGCAGACACGGCCTGCGACGGCGGCAACAGCAAGCAGGTGTCCACCTCGCTGTCCGACCCGATCGGGGCGCGATCGCTCACCGACGCCGTCAGCGGCCGGCCCATAGCCTTCTTCGACGGACACCGCCTTGCGAGCCCGCACTACCTGCCCGCGGGTTACGCGCCGACAGACGACACGCCCTCCAACACCACGGGTCTCGCTGCCCCGGCCACACCACGCACCTGGACACGCACGTACCAGGACGGGGTCCGACACGATGACCTGACCATCACGCAGAGCGCAGCTCCGAACCCGGACACCACGGGCACCCCAGTGACCGTCAATGGACACCCCGCCTATCTCCAGGAGCAGCCGTCCCCGGACAACCCCACTTTCCGTTCACTCACATGGTCCGACGGAGACAACGCATTCACCCTTGCCATGCGTACCCCGTCCGGGCCGATGTCCAAGGACGAGTTCATGCGGGTCGCGGCGGGCCTCGGCTACTGAACCAGCCGGAGCGTGCCGCCCGCACCCGGCACGTCGCGCGGATGCCGAAGACCGTCTCCATACCCGCAGGATCCGACAAATTCCGAGTCCGACAGCGTCCAGGAGCTGCAGGACGCACTGGCGGGTGTGGTCGGCGTCCTCGCTGGTGGTGCGCGACGCGGCGGTAGACGCCGGCGGCGGCTCGCGCCTCATCACTGCGGGCAGCGTCCAGGCAGGCCAACAACTCCGGCTGGGCCGCGTCGGGCGGGAACCCTGCGTCCAGCAGCAAGGGGTCGAGCAGCCCGGACTCGGCGGCGTGGCCGGCCGGGTGCCTACGGGTGTACGGGAGCGCCGTGGCCCGGTCGACTGGTGCGCAGTGCCGGGGGGCTGCCTGCGCGCACAACGCGTGAAACATCGCGGCATTGACCTCGATGACCCCGCGAGAGCCGAGGACCTGCCGCAGGTGGGCGCGCAGCACGTCGTGCACCAGGACAGCGGTGCCCGTGACGGTGATCAGCGACAGGTCGGCGAGTTTCCTGATCAGGCGTCTACTGTCGGCGGGATCGAGGCCGTTCGCTGCCCGCAGCAGGCCGAGGACCTCGGTGGGGACGGTGACGTCCTCGGGGAGGACGCCCAGGTGCAGGAAGCGTTGCCGACTCGGGCCGTCCAGTTGCCGCAGGCTCGCGTCGACGGTCGTCGCGACGGCCTGGTCCCTGCGGTCGGGGCTTTCCAGGTCGAGGCTGTCGGGTCCGTCCTGGAGGAGCTGGTCACCGATCAGCTCGGCGGCCTCGTCCGCTGTCCGTCCGTCCTCGATCTCGTGCCGGATGGCGCTGTTGGCCAGAGACAGCAGCAGCGGCCACCCGCCGGTGAGGCGCGTCAGCCGTTCGGTACGGGTCAGCTCGGGCACCCCGCCGGACAGGAGCGAGCCCCTCTCCCGGGCGCTCATCCGGTCGACCTTGAGGATCTCGCAGGTCGCATGGAGCGTGCCGCGCATTCGGCTGGTCACCAGGCGTGTCAGGTTCGGGCCGACGGGGAAGGGGGCGAGCCGACTCGCCGACCAGAGGTCGTCGACGACGAGCAGGGTGGGCTCACGCTCGCGCAGCAGCTCGCCGGGCGCGTAGTCGGCCGTGGACGGGTCGGTCAGGGCCGGCCGCTGACCGCTCAACAGCTCGCTGAGGTCGTTGATCTTGTCGGCGACGGGTGCCAAGGGGCGATCTGCACAGGGGGCGA
>NZ_JBHTTU010000190.1:0-5940 GCF_042794375.1 Kitasatospora sp. NPDC056531
GGTGTGCGGGGTGTCGGCCTCCGCCTGGGTGGCCTCCCAGGCCCGGGCGATGTCGATGCTGTACCCCCAGGAGGCCGGGGCGCCGGGCTCTCCGCCGCCGATCCGGCCGCTGAGCTCGTCGTTGGGCGCGTCGTAGCGGTGGGCGTACACGGTGGCGGTGCTCATCTGCAGCCAGACGGCGGGCGGGCGGCGGGCCGCGGCGATCGCCTGGCCGACGGCCCGGGTGGAAAGCACCCGGGAGTCCATCATGGCCCGCCGGTTCTGCTCCGTGTAGCGGCAGTTGACGCTACGCCCGGCCAGGTTGACCACCACGTCGCTGCCGTCCACCTCCGCCGCCCAGGACCCGACGCTCCGCCCGTCCCACCCGACCTGGCTGGGCCCGGCGGGTCTGCGGCTGAGGACGACGACCTGGTGTCCGGCGGCCGTCAGGCTGCGGTCGAGCAGGCTCCCGAGCGCGCCGGAGCCGCCGGGAATGACGATCTTCATGAGTTCCCCCTCATCTCCCATCTTCGGCTTCGAGCCTAGCGCGCTAATTGAACACGTTCAAATTTGCCTCGCGGGGCAACCGCCAGCCGCCGACGGCGGACACCGTCGCGCCGGAGATCGCGCCCCGGGTGTTCCGGTCCACGAGGTTTGACGGACCGTTTCCGGTCAGATATGGCGATCGTTCGATCCAGATCTATCGGGGAACTGATCACCGCCGCTAAGGTGCGGCGCGTCCCGTTGTTACGCCCTCCCGTGCCGCTCCGACGGCGGGGAGACGACCGATCGGAACGATGTCGCCGTGACCACGATCCTCCGCCAGCTGATGACCCGCGCCGGAAGGGCGGCCGCGACGGTCGCCGTGCTCGCGGCCGCCCTCGCCGGCACGACGGCCGGCACCGCCTCGGCGGCCGGCGGCTGGAGCTGCTCCGGGGCACCCGTCCCGAACGGCTACGTCATCACCATGTACAACCCCGGCGGCTGCAACAACCACGGCGCATGGTTCCAGCAGCCCGCCCAGAACCGCCTGTGGACCTGCTCCGGCTCGCCGATCGTCTCCGGCTACGTGCTGACGAACTACGACTCCCGAGGCTGCAGCGGCGTCGGCGCCTGGTTCCACGAGCTGGTCCGCAACGGCATCTGGACCTGCCCGTACTCGCCCATCCCGGCCGGCTACCGCAGCACCACCTACGACGCCCGCGGCTGCGGCGGCCTCGGCGCCTGGCTCACCGCCAAGGCCTGAGAAGCGGGGCCCGCCGACGGAGGCGACCCCTTGGTCGCCCCCCCGTGCGGCCACCGACGGCAAGCTCCTGACGCTCGGCCTTCGCACCGGCGACGCGCGTTCTCCGGGCGCCCCGTCGGGTCGCGGGACCCGGGATGCATCCCGCCAGGAACCACACCGACTCGCCTGCCAAGCCCGCTCGGTGCACCCGCCCTCCCGCCGGGCGCACCGCGTGGAGGGGTCAGACCGCGCCGCGGTCCCGTCCGGACCCCGGGTACGCCGACGGCCCGGCTCACGCACCGCGACGTGAACCGGGCCGGTCAGGTGGCCGCTCGGCAGCCCGTCAGCCGCCGTACATCCGGCCGACGGGCGGTACTCGCTCGGACCCATCGGTTCGAAGAGGCCGATCAGGTCCGATCAGTACGCGTTGTGCACCTGCCAGAACGCCCAGGCGGCGTTCGGGCTGCCGTAGACGGTGTTCATGTACTGCAGGGCCCACTTGAGCTGGGTGGCGGGGTTGTTCTGCCAGTCGGAACCGGCCGAGGCCATCTTGTTGCCGGGCAGCGCCTGCGGCAGGCCGTAGGCACCCGAGCTCGGGTTCGTGGCGTGGATGTTCCAGCCGCTCTCGTGGCTGATGATCTGGTCGAACGAGGCCAGTTGGTTCGCCGGGACGATCGAGGCCGCGAGCGCCTGCAGCGCGGCCGGGGTGTTGGCGACCGGAGCGGCCGGGGTCGCGGCCAGCGGGCTGGCGGCGGCCGGCTTGGCCGGAGCCGCGGCAGGCGCCGGGGCGGCCCCGCCCAGGGTCAGGTGCTGGCCAGGGTAGATCTTGCCCGGGCCCTTGGTCAGCACGGACTTGTTGAGGTCGTAGAGCTTCTGCCAGCCACCCTGCACGTGGTGCGCGGTGGCGATCTTGGTGAGGGAGTCACCGCTCTGGACGGTGTAGCCGGCGGGCGCCTGCGGGGCGGCGGCCGGGGCCGAGTGCACCGGGGCGGACTTGACCGGGGCGGACTTGACGGGGGCGGCGTTCGCGGCGGTGGCGGCGACCACCGGGATGCCGGCGCCGACGCCGACGACCACGGCGGCCGCGACGATGCGCTTGACGGAACCGACAGCGAACAGGCTGGGGCGAGCGTTGACGGGCAGCATGAAGAGCGATTCCTCTCACACGCCTGCGAGGTGAGCTGTCGGGTTCGGGCTGGAGTTGCCCGGCCGCACAGAGACGCGGCTTCACCCCTAGCCCCGCCGGAACCAGTCCGGATGAGGCGACTTACCTGTGGGTCCCCCGCTCCTGCCGCGGTGCTTCATGGATGCACGTGCCCGCCCGATCCGGCGGCAGGATTCGGCGTTCCGGAGAGCGGGGTTCGTTTCGTACGGAGACGAACGAGAAGGACCGTAAACGGCACGGAGCCAATAGCACAAGCCCTCGTGAGCTGGGTCACGGTCCGGCCGGATTGTCCGAATGATCCGCAATAGCGCTTGATAACGATTCGGCAACGCCCCTATGAGTGCGTGTCAGCGCGGGCCGCCGCACCCAGTGCGGCGGCCACCGCCCGATGGCGCGCCGTGCGGGTCGCAGGTCCGGGCCGGCGCGCCCGCCCTTTGGCGCGTCGACCTGACCAGTGGTCAGCCCGCCCGCCAGCCCTGCGCGCCGACGCCGTCCGGCACCTCGGCTGCCGGATCGTACGGGGTGCGGGTGTGGACGAAGCCGGCCCGGTCCAGGTGGTCGACCGCGCCGTCGGCCCGGCGCACCACACGCAGCGGCTCGCCCGCGCAGTAGCCGTCCAGCCCGGTCCAGGTCCCGTCCGGCTCGGGCCGGAACCGTGAGGTACGGGCCGCACCGCCCAGCGCTGTGAGCTCCAGCACACGGCCGGCTCGCAGGTGCAGCGCGACCGCGCTGGCGCCCCAGTACCAGGGGCCGGTCTGCGCCAGCAGTTCCTGGTCGGCGTCGGCGAAGGGCCACCAGGGCTCGGGGATCCCGCGGCTCATGCTCGGCGGTGATCGCGATCAGGTCGCGGGCCAGCCGGCCGAGGTTGAGGCCGGCCGTGGTGTTGGCGAGCGTGACGGCCACCACATCGTCCTGCGAGCTGAACAAGAGCGAGACGAGAAAGCCGGGCATCGAGCCGCCGTGGCCGACCAGCAGCCGGCCTTCCACCTGCTGGAGCTGCAGCAGGCCGTAGCCGGCCGACCCTGGGGGTGGGCCCAGGCAGCCGGGCGGGAGATCCGTAGACCGATTGCCGCGCCTGGCCGTCGTCGGCCCCGGCAACCGCGGGAGCGACGAGCCTCACGGCGGCCACCGTCCCCGCCGTGTCCTCGACGTCCAGCAGCAGACCCATCAACGCTTACGCAGCCTCAGGAACATCGGCGCAGGAAGCAAGGTCACTCCCGGCGCGAACCCGTTGCGACCTCGAAGGAGACGAAGCCTCGGCCAAGGCCGCCTCCACCCACTCACCATCTCTGACACAACCAGACAATCTCATGCCTCACGAAGAAGATCGAACCCGGATCGAGGGCGTGTCCAGTGAACGGCTCTTACAAGATTCTCGTAGTCGGTGATCGCTTCAACCGGCGTGTGGTGTCGGCTTGTTGGCGGTGGCAGGCTGGCTGTGTGTGTTGTCACGGTGGGGGACCTGCTGCCGCAGCCGGCCGCGGTGCAGGTCGAGCAAGTGGAGACCAGTGGGGATCTGCTGCGGATCACGGCCCGGACCAGGGATGACGCTCCGGCGGTGTGTCCGGGGTGCGGGCAGTCGCCGCTTCCGTCTCCGGCACCGCAGGCTCCGGCAGGCTGCGGAACAGCGCCCAGCTCAGCACCGGCATCACCACCAGCGGTAGCAGCGCCGTCCGCAGGGAGGTCGCGTCCGCGAGGGCTCCGATCAGCGGGCTGGCCAGGCCGCCGATGCTGACCGTCAGCCCGAGGGTGATCCCGCTCGCGGTGCCGATCCGGCTGGGCAGGTAGTCCTGCCCGAGCGTGACCTGCAGCGAGAACGGCACGTACAGGCCCGCTGAGGTCAGCGCCACGAACAGGTACAGCGCCGGGCCCGGCACCAGCAGCACCCCGGCCACCGCCACCGCCGCGACCAGGTACGACCAGCGCGCCACCGCGACCCGGCCCCACCGGTCCGCCAGCGCCCCGCCCAGCACCGAACCCACCGCGCCGCCCGCGTACAGCACCACCAGCGCCGCGGTGCCGGCCGCCGTCCCGCCGCCGAGGCGCTGGGTGGCGAACAGGGACAGGAAGGTGCTCAGGCCGACGAAGGCGATCGAGCGGCACACCACGGCCAGCGACAGCTTCACGAAGGAGGCCCGGTCGTCCCGGCCCGCCTTCCGCACCGCGCCCTCCCCGGCGGCGCGCCGCCGCGCCAGCTCGCGCAGCACCGGCGGGCACAGCGCGGCGCCCGCCAGGGCCGGCAGCAGGAGCAGCGGGGTCAGCCGCAGCCCGCCGGTCCCGACCACCACGGCGACCAGCAGCGGGGCCGCCGCGAAGCCCAGGTTGCCGCCCAGCGAGAACCAGGCCATCCCCCGGTGGCCGGCCCCGGCGCCCTGCGCGACCGAGCGGGCCACCTGCGCCGATTCTGGGGGGTAGGCGGCCACCCCGACGCCGGACAGCGCCACGCAGGCGAGCGTCGGCCCGTAGGAGCCGCCCACGCCGCTGAGCGCGATGCCCGCGCCGCCCAGCAGTGTGCTGACCGGCAGCAGCCAGGGCAGCGGCCACCGGTCGGTGAGCGCCCCGAACAGCGGCTGCGCCACCGAGGACAGCAGCGAGGCGGCCAGCACCACGCCCGACACGGCGGCGTAGCCGTAGCCGCGCTCGGCCACCAGGAAGGGCACCAGGGCGGCCACCGCACCCTGGTAGACGTCCACGCAGGAGTGTCCGACGGACAGCAGTGCGATCGACGTATTCTGCGACAGCCGTTTCGTCATCCGGACATGCTCGGGCCAGCACATCCTGTCGGACTTCCGATAATCTGCCAGTCAATGTCGAAGATCCGCCACGATCCCGTCGCCCCGACCCGCGCCCAGCTGCTGCCCTCCGGCACCGGGATCGACGCCCACCGCCACGACGACCACCAGATCGCCTACGCCGCCCGGGGCGTGGTCGCGATCACCACCGACGCCGGCTCCTGGGTCGCCCCCGGCAACCGCGCGCTCTGGATCCCGGCCGGCACCATCCACGCCCACCAGGCGCACGGCGAGCTCGAACTCCACCTCGTCGGCCTGCCCGCCACCGACAACCCGCTGGCCCTCGACCGGCCCACCGTCCTCGCCGTCGGCCCGCTGCTGCGCGAGCTGATCATCGCCTACACCCGTCCCCCCGAGGACGACGGCCCCGAACGCGCCCGGCTGCGCGCCGTCCTGCTCGACCAGCTGCGCGCCTCACCCCGACAGCCGCTGCACCTGCCCACCCCGAGCACGCCTCTGCTCCGGTCGCTGTGCGAGCTGCTGCACGCCGACCCGGCCGACCACCGCACCCTCGCCGAACTCGGCCGCGCCGTCGGCGCCAGCGACCGCACCCTCTCCCGGCTCTTCCGCGCCGACCTCGGGATGACCTTCCCCCAGTGGCGCACCCAGCTGCGACTGCACCACGCCCTGGTACTTCTCGCCGAGGGCGTGCCGGTCACCGCCGTAGCGCACCGCTGCGGGTGGGCCTCGGCCAGCGCCTTCATCGACGTCTTCCGCCGCACCTTCGGCCACACCCCGGGCAACGCCGGCCACACCCCGGGCGGCCACCCGGCGCGCTG
>NZ_JBHTTU010000191.1:0-5772 GCF_042794375.1 Kitasatospora sp. NPDC056531
GGGTGTGTGTTCTTCCCTTCCAGTTTTGTTTCCTGTGGGTTTGTTGCTGTTTTTGGGGGGGGGGCGTTTTTCTTTGGTTTTGGGTCCCTCCCCCCCCCCCCCCCACCCCGGGCCACCACCCGGTCCGAGCGCACGATCACCGCCCCGAACGGGTAGCGCTCGTTCCTGCGGCCCTCCTCGATCGCCTGCTCCATGAACCGCTCGTGGCTCGGCGTCCCGGCGCCCGCCGCCGACTTCGCTGCCGCGTACGGTACCAACCCCGCCGCGCCGACCGATCCGAGGAATCCACGCCTGTTCAACATCCCGTGCCCTCTGTCCAGTTGCCGTGCCGTCACGGCAGCATTGTCCCCGGGAATGCCTCGTCCAGCCGGTACTCCCGCCGGGCCGCGTCGTAACCGAACAGGCCCGCGTAGCGGCCCCAGTCCGTCGCCGTCTCCAGCTGCCGGTCGACCTGCTCGCTGGTGTAGTGGTGGGCGAGCAGATCGCGGAAGAAACCGGCCCGGACGGTGGCGCCCGCTTCACCGCGGAGGCTGTTGGTGATCAGTCTGACCAGCGGCACCTCCACCGCCGCCGCGGCGAAGAGGGCGCGGGAGTCCTGGACGTCGGCGTGGGCGAAGGCGGTGCCGTCCTCGGTGAGGAGGAGGTCGTCGCCGTGGATCTCGGCGAAGCCGAGCAGGTCGAGGGCGTCGACCTGGGGCAGCATGTCGTCGATGTCGAGGCCGAGTTCGTCGGCGAGGTCGGCGAGGTCGCAGCGGCCGCCGCGGTGGGCGATCATCTCGGCGAGGCCGGAGAGGCCGTCGACGCTGGCGGTGGGCAGCGGGGTGGTGGCGAGGGTGCGGCGGTCGGGGCGGTTCGCGTCGGCGCGGCCAGGGTCGGGGCGGCCGGGCGGGCGGGTCTCCTTGGGGCGGCCGGTCATGATCCGGTAGACCCGGTCGACCAGTTCGTCGAAGGCGGCGCAGTCGCGGTCGCGCGGGCGGTCGAGGTCGACCTCGACGGTTTCGCGGATGGTGCCGTACGGGCGGGAGCCGAGGACGACGATGCGGTCCGCCATCAGGACCGCCTCCTCGATGTTGTGGGTGACCAGTACGACGGCACGGGTGGGGAACTGGCCGGATTCCCACAGTTCCATCAGTTCGCCGCGCAGGTTCTCGGCGGTGAGCACGTCGAGCGCGGAGAACGGCTCGTCCATCATCAGCACGTCCGGCTCGACCACCAACGCCCGGGCGAAGCCCACCCGTTGGCGCATGCCGCCGGAGAGCTCCCTGGGGTAGGCGGACTCGAAGCCGGCCAGGCCGATCAGGTCGATGGCCTGGTCGGCGGCCCGGGCGCGTTCGCGGGGCGGCACCCCGCGGGCCTCCAGGCCGAGTTCGACGTTCTGCCGGACGGTCAGCCAGGGCAACAGGGCGAAGGTCTGGAAGACCAGCGCGGTGCCGGGGTTGGCGCCGGTGAGCGGGGTGCCGCGGTAGCGGACGGTGCCGGAGCTGGGCGGCAGGAGGCCGGCCAGGCAGCGCAGCAGGGTGGACTTGCCGGAGCCGGAGCGGCCGAGCAGGGCGACGATCTCGCCGGACCGGACGGTGAGGTCGATCCCGGAGAGCACCGGCAGTTCGCCGTCGGCCCCGGCGTAGGCCTTGGTGAGGCCGACGGTCTCCAGCATGATCCCGTCGTCGACCGGCGGGGCCGGCGGGGCCGGGGAGTCCGGCGGGACCGCGGCCACGGGGGCGACGGCGGCGGGACGGAGGAACGGCAAACGCATCGGACGGAACCTCAATGGAGCGAGTAGCGGCGCTCGGCCAGCCGGTACAGCCGGCGCCAGAGCAGGCGGTTGAGGGCGACGACGTACAGGCTCATCACCGCCACCCCGGCGAGCAGGTGCGGGTGGTCGCCGCGTTCGGTGGCCCGGGCGATGTACGCGCCGAGCCCGGTGGCGGTCAGGGTGGTGCCGCCGAAGGTGACCACCTCGGAGACGATGGCGGCGTTCCACGCCCCGCCGGAGGCGGTGATGCCGCCGGTGACGTACGCCGGGAAGATCCCCGGGATGATCAGCCGCCGCCAGCGCTGCCAGCCGCGCACGCCGAGGTCGTCCATGGCCTCGCGCAGGTCGCTGGGGATGGCCATGGCGCCGGCGATGGCGTTGAACAGGATGTACCACTGGGCGCCGAGGGCCATCAGCAGGATGCCGCCGAGGTCGATCGACAGGCCGGTGCGAAGCAGCAGCCAGACCACCAGCGGGAAGAGGAAGTTGGCCGGGAAGCTGGCGAGGATCTGGACCAGCGGCTGGGCGATCCGGGTCAGCCGGGGCGAGAAGCCGATCCTCACCCCGACCGGCACCCAGACCACGGTGGCCACCGCGACCAGGACGACCACCCGGGCCAGGGTGGCCAGCCCGAGCAGCAGCGGCTCGCCGAAGACGCCGAGTCCGGTGCGGTGGGCGAGGTAGCGGCCGAGGTCGACCAGGCCCCAGAGCACGATGCCGCCGGAGACCAGGGCGAAGGTGACGTCCCCGGCCCGCTGCCAGGCCGGGTGGACGGCGAGCGGGCGGTCGTCGGTGCCGAACACCCGCCCGGCCCGGTTCAGCGCCCGCCCGAGGGGCCGCAGCGCCCGCCCGAGCAGCGCGGGCAGGTGGGAGCGGCGCAGCAGGTCGAGGACCGTGGAGCGCTGCACCTCGGTGGCCTCGGACTGCTCGTTGCGGAAGCGCTCGGCCCAGGCGGTGAGCGGCCGCCAGAACAGGAAGTTGACGCCGACGACGAGGACGGCCATGGTGGCGATCGCCCAGCCGACGCTGCCGAGGTCCCCGGCGGCGATGGCGGCGCCCGCGTAGGAGCCGACCCCGGGCAGCGCGTACCGCTCGTTGTCGACGGTGATCGCCTCGGAGGCGACGAGGAAGAACCAGCCGCCGCCGAAGCTGAGCATGCCGTTCCAGACCAGGACGATCATCCCCGAGGGCAGCTCCACCTTCCAGAACCGCATCCACCGGCTGCACCGGAACGACCGCGACAACTCGTCGAGTTCGCGCGGCAGCGAGACCAGCGAGTGGTAGAAGCCGAAGGTCATGTTCCACGCCTGGGACGTGAAGATGGCGAACACGGCGGCGCACTCCAGGCCCAGCATCGAACCGGGGAACAGGGCGAGGAAGCCGGTCACCGCGACGGTGAGGAAGGCCAGCACCGGCACCGACTGGAGGATGTCCAGCGCCGGGATGAGCACCCGTTCCAGTCGGCGGCTGCGGGCGGCGGCGTAGGCGTAGCCGAAGGTGAAGACGACCGAGAGCACGAGCGCGGCGAACATCCGCAGCAGCGAGCGCGCGGCGTAGTACGGCAGGTGGGACGGGTCGATGGAGACGGTCGCGTCCCGGGCGGTGGCGAACCGCACGGTGGTGTCCTGCCCGACCCGCAGCGCCAGGTAGAGCAGGACCAGCACGGCGGCCGCCACCACCGCGTCCACCCAGACCGTCCGGGCCCGGCGGCGCGCGGCCCGGGGCGGCAGCGGGCCCCGGGACAGGTCCGGGGCGGACTTCAGCAAGGACATGACGGGACCTCCGGCGCGCAAACCCGGGCAGTCTGCTCCCTGTTGACGTCCGTATGCAAATGGACCGGTGCCGGACCGGCCGGTCAGCTCGCCGCCTCGACGAACTCCAGCAGGTTGCCGACCGGGTCGGTGGTGTAGAAGCGGCGCCGGGGCGGCAGGCTCTCGTCCCAGACCACCTGGGCGCCGAGTTCGGCCAGCCGTACGGCGAAGTCGTCGATCTCGCAGACCGCCATCCCGGGGTGGGCCTTGGTACTGGGACGGAAGCGCTCCTCGATGCCGAGGTAGAGCCGGACCCGGCCGCCGTCGGCGGCGAACCAGCAGCCGCCGCGTCCGGTGAGCGGCTGGGGCTTGGGGAGCTCGGCCATCTGCAGGACGTCGCCGTAGAAGGCGCGCAGCAGGGCCTCGCTGCCGGGTGGGGCGGAGAGCTGGACGTGGTCGAGGGCCGTGATCACTGCGGCCTCCTGTCGGACGGTGCGGTCAGGGTGGACGTGGCGTGCTGCCGGGCGGCGGCGACCAGCAGCCGGGCGGTCGGGGTGGGCAGGTCCAGGTGGTTGGCGATCCACTGCGGGTCGTGCCCGTGGGTGGCGAACACCCAGGCGGTGTACAGCCGGTTCAGGCCCGGGGCGCCGGGGGCGAGCAGCAGCGGGCGGACCTGCTCCATCGGGAAGCCTTCCAGCGAGCGGGCGCTGAACCACTGGGTGTCGTCCTCGACTGCGACGGCCCGGTCCGCGAGCGGGCGGCCCGCCTGCCGCCGGCTCTGGGCCAGCAGCAGGGCGAGCAGCAGCCCGGCCGTCGCGGCGCCGATGAGCACGCCGGACAGGAAGGGCCGCAGCGGGGCCGGGGCGAGGGCGAGGGCGACGGTCTGGAGGCCGAGCAGGAGGAGGACGCCGCACAGGGCGGTCCCTCTGCCGGTCCGTGCGAACAGGGCGGTTCCGGTCATTGCGGTGTCCTCCTCCGATGACGTGGCCGGGTGGAGCTGTCGTTCAGGCGGCGCGGACCAGCCGGGGATCGTACTTGTAGCCGATCTGCCGGACGGTGGCGATCGCCTCCCGGTGGCCGGGGCCGAGCTTGCGGCGGATCCGGGCTATGTGGGTGGCGATGGTGCGGGTGTCGCCGGTGTCCGGCCGGCCCCAGACCGTCTCCATCAACTGGCGGCGGGAGTGCACCCGCAGCGGGTTGCCGACCAGGTGCGCGAGGAGTTCGAACTCCAGGTACGGCAGGTCGAGCTGCTGGCCGTCGACGGTGACGGTGCGCTGATCGGGGTCGACCACGAGGCCGTTGTCCGGGTCGGCGGGGGACTGCGGGTCGGGTGTCGGCCGCCGGGTGGGGACGGGGGCGTGGTCCGAGAAGATGGCGTCGAGCCTGCGGTAGCGCACGGCCATGGCGATGCTCCTTCGGCTGGTGGGTCGGTCGGTTCAGTGCCCGGGGTGCCAGGAGGCTTCCAGCCGGGTGGTCCCGTCCGGCGCGGTGACGGCGTGCCAGACGGCCCGCGGCCGGACCGGGCGGCCGGTCGATTCGGCGGCGACCGGGGCGGCGACGGCCTGCAGGACGGGGCTGTCGAGCGGGCTCTGCGCCAGCCGTCGGCCTACCGCGGCGAGGGCGGCGCGCAGGCGGCCGCGGTCGGTGGACGGGAGGGCGGGCTGGAACGCGGCGACGATGGACATGGCTGGTCACCTCCGTGACGGGACAATGAACTGTGAACAACTGCGCCCATGGGCACTGGAAATGAGTGTTCGTCGGATTTCGAGGGCTCGGCCTCCGGGCCTCAGGCCGCGGTCGCGGCGGCGGCCAGGTGGTGGGCAGCCGCGTGGGCGAGGCGGTGCGCGGCGGCCGGCGGGAGGTCCGCGAAGGCGGCGAGCCAGTCCGGGCGGTGCCCCTGGCGGGCCAGCAGGTAGGCCAGGTGGACGCGCGGCTCGTACGCGGAGGCCGGGCTGTCGGGCGTGCCCGAACGGGGGCAGGCGCCGGGGTCGTCGAGGCGGTAGGTGCGCTCGACGCCGTCGTGCAGGGTGAGTCGGATGCTCGGGCAGCGGTGGAACAGGGGGTTGGTGCGCATGGCCGTACTCCCTTCCTTCCCCCCGGGTGCGGGGTGGTTGAGGGTTCCGGGGCGGGCCGGGGGCGGCGGCGGTCGTTCGGGGCGCCGCCCCCGGCGTCCGGCTCAGTGGTTCAGCGCGGTCTGGACGATCTTGATGATGACCATGATCATCGCGATCAGCAGGTACGTGCGCAGGGCGCCCATGCCGATCTTGC
>NZ_JBHTTU010000192.1:0-5727 GCF_042794375.1 Kitasatospora sp. NPDC056531
GCCTCGACCTCACCGGGTTCGATCCGGAAGCCGCGGATCTTGACCTGTCGGTCGATCCGGCCCACGAAGTCCAGCTGCCCGTCGGCGCGCCACCTCACGGCGTCACCCGTGCAGTACATCCGCGCGCCGGGCACCGGGCTGAACGGGTCCGGGACGAAGCGAGCCGCCGTCAGACCCGGGTCGTTCAGGTACCCGCGCGAGACCCCCGCGCCGCCGGTGCACAGTTGACCCACCACACCGACCGGCACCGGGTCGAAGTTCTCGTCCACCACGTACACCGACGTCCCCGAGACCGGACCGCCGATCGGTATCCGCGCGCCGAGGGCGTCCTTGATGACGGCGCTTGTCGTCGTGCCGGTGTTCTCGGTCGGGCCGTAACAGTGGACCAGCGCCACATGGCGGGTCGCGGGATCGGTGAGCGACGCCGCGAACGCGCTCGGCATGGCCACGTCGCCGCCGATCATGATCTGCCGGACACCGCCGAGCGCTTCGAGGTCATGTTCGACGAACTGGTTGAACAGCGCGGTCGTGGTGACCAGGCTGGTCACCGCGTGCTCGCGGATCAGCGCCGCGATCTCGGGGATGTCCAGCTGCCCGGCCCTCGGCATCACCAGTCGCCCGCCTTGCAGAAGACTCGTCCACAGTTCGATCGCGGAGATGTCGAAGCTGAGCGGCGCGAGCTGGATGAAGGTCTCATCCCGGCCGTGGGCCAGGTAGTCGGGCAGGTACGCCAGCCGCAGGATGTTGCGATGCGTGATGCCGACGCACTTCGGGACTCCGGTCGAACCCGAGGTGAAGCTGACGTACGCGAGCGAGTCGGGGTGCGCGGCCGTCGCCGGCGCCTCAGCGGATTCCGCGGCGATCGCGGCCTGGACCGCATCGAGCACGATGACCGTACGGCCCTGCGCCGCCTCGCCGAGCCCGGCCAGCGCCTCGGTCGTGGTCACGATGACCTCGGCCCCGCTGCCCTCGGCATAGGCGGCGGCGCGGTCGGCCGGTCCGGCCGGGTCCAGGAAGAGATAGGCACCGCCGGCCTTCAGGGCAGCAAGCACCGCGACCACCATCTGTACCGATCGCGGAACCGCGATCCCGACAACGGAGTCCGCCCTCACCCCGTGGCTGCGCAGCACGCGCGCCAGCCGGTTCGTCAGCGCGTCGAGCTCGCCGTAGCCGAGCGTGCCGCCGACCCCGGTCAGGGCGACGGCCTCCGGGTGCCGCGCCGCCGCGGCGGAGAACAGTTCGCCGATGGTCCCGGTCGATCGGTCCCAGTGCACCGACCCGGTCCAGGCGGTGATCCGATCGGCCTCGGTGGGCGAATCCAGCCGGAGGCCGGCCGACGCGGCCGTGGGGTCGGCGACGGCCTGCTCGACCGCCTGCCGGAAGTGGTCCATCAGGACGCCCACCGTCGCCGGTTCGAACAGCCCGGACTCCCCGATCAGTTCGAACTCGATCACCGGGCCCCGGCCGACGCCGACGAGCATCAGGTCGTTCTTCACCGAGCCGAGGTCGGCGGCGGGCGCCGGCTCGGCCGCGACCTCCGCCAGCGACCAGCCGCCCTCCTCGATGTCCGCCCAGTCCGCGACCGCCTGGCACAGCGGCATCCGCGAGCCGCCGCGGGGCACGCCCAGCTCGGAGACGATGCGTTCGAGCGTGATGTCCTGATGGTCCAGGGTGCCCAGGAAGGCCTTCGCCGTGTGCCGCACGACGTCCTCGACGGTCGAGGCCGCACCGAGCCGGACCGGGATCGGCACCAGGTTGGCGAACAGGCCGACCAGCCCCTCGGTCTCGGCGCGCCGACGGCCGGAGACCGCGGCGCCGATCACCAGATCCGACTGCCCGGAATGCCGGCTCAGGACGGTGGCGAACAGCGCGACCATCGCGGTGAACGGCGTGGCGCCCGCGACGGTGGCGAGGTCGCGGAACCGTCGGCTCTGCTCGGCGGACATCGACCACTGGGCGCGGTGGCCCATGGGCGAGCGTGCCGAGCTCCGCGGCCGGTCGGTCGGCAGCTCCAGCACGTGGGGGATGTCCGCGAGCGCCTCGCGCCAGTACTTGAGATCGCGCTCACCGGGCTCGGAGTCGAAGCGGGCCGTCTGCCACTCGGCGTAGTCGCCGTACTGGACGGGCAGTGCCGGGAGTTCGACCGGGAGGCCGTTCAGCCGGGCCGTGTAGCAGGCGTCGAGCTCCCGGTGCAGGAGGCCGAGCGACCACTCGTCACCGATCAGGTGGTGCATGGCCAGCAGGAGCAGGTGCTCGTCCGCCGCCGTGCGGGCCAGCCGGACCCGCCACAGCGGTCCGTCGGCGAGGTCGAAGGGACGGGCGCTTTCGTGGGTCAGCGTCGCCACCGCGTGGTCGCGGGCGGTTCGGCCGTCGGCGCTCAGGTCGATGACCTCGAAGTCGACCGCCGCCGCAGCCTGCGGGGCGACCGACTGGCGCGGTGGGTCCTCTCCGGTGAAGGTCGTCCGCAGCGTCTCGTGTCGCCTCGCGAGGTCCGCGAAGGCCCCCCGGAGGGCTTCGAGGTCCAGCGCTCCGCGCAGCCACGACAGCTCGGTCATGGTGTAGAGGCCCTCGTCGGCGGCCAGCTGCCCTGCCGCCCAGACCCCGCGCTGGATCGGCGAGAGCGCGGCGTCCGCGCCCGCCCGGCGCGGGATCGCCCGCCGGGCGAGCCTGGCGGCGAGGTCGATCGTCTTGCCGCCGACCCGGAGCTGCGGGTTCGCGGCGCTTTCGACACCCTCAACTTCAACACTGGTCATCGGGCTATCCCCTGTCCCAAGTCATCAGCGGGCCCTGGACGCGCATCACCAGGTCGACCCGTAGTTCGGCGAGCAGATCTTCGAGTAGCGGTGTGGCGCCGTCGCCGTTGGCGAGGATCACCAGGCCGTGACCGGACACCGGATCCACGGCGTAGACGCTGCGGAATCCCGGACCGTCGCCGGGGTGCCCGATCCACCGCCGGCCCGCCACGGTCTTCACGGAGGTGCCGAGCCCGTAACCGGTCCGCAGTCCGTCGAGCATCAGCTCGATGTCGGAGCGGCTGAGCACGGTCCCCTGGTCCTGTGCCAGCGCGCGGTGGAGCTCGACCCCGACCCGGGCCAGGTCCGAGGCGGACATCCAGACGAGTTCCTCCGCCGCCGCGCCGGCGGCACGCCGACCGCGGCCGTAGCGGCGCCCGGTCGCGGTGTGCCCGACGGCGACCTCGTCCCCGGCCCCAGTGGGGAAGACGGGCAGGAACACCGTGTCGTCCAGGCCCAGGGGATCGAGCACCAACTCCCGCAGGGCCTTCGGGAACGAGAGGTCCGTGACGTCGGCGACGATCCGCTCGATCAGCGTGTAGTTCGCCAGGGCGTACTCGTAATGGGTGCCCGCCGGTCGGCTGACCGCGACGGTCGGCCCTTCCGCGTTCTCGTCCGGGCTCAGTCCCGCGCTGTGGCACAGCAGATCGCGGACCGTCACCGGCCGGGCGGGGTCCAGCGTGTCCACGCGCTGCTCGCGCAGCAGCTCGTTCACGGGGGTGTCGAGCCCGAGCACGCCGTCACGGGCGAGCCGCATCACCGCCATGGCCGCGAGGTGCTTCGCCACCGACCCGACCTGGAAGACCGTGTGCTCGGTCACCGGGACGGAGCCGCCGGCCGAGGTCACGCCGTGCCCCCACGCCGTGACCTCGCCGCCCGTGATCGTGGCGACGCTCAGACCCGGCACGCGGTAGCGCACCATCGGTCCGATCAGCAGCGGCGTCTTCGGATGGATGCGCCGCAGCCACTCCTCGGGCTCGGCCTGGTCCGCGTCCCAGAGCGAGATCTGGTGCACGAAGCGCCGCAGCCCCCGGAGGTGGTTCTCGGCGACGGACCGTACCGTCTCGCGGTCGAAGGCGTCGGCCGCGTACAGCCACGTCACCTGGAGCCGGCCGTCGATGACCCCGGCCATGACCTCCAGCGGGTACGAGCTCGCGAAGTCCGGCGGCGCCTCCGAACCGAGCGTGTGGGGCAGGTCCGTGAAGGGGAAGCCGCCGCCGGGGCCGTCGCCCGCCTCGCCGATGTAGTTGAACGCGATCTCCGCGTCGGAGGAGACCGCCGCGGCGAGTTCGGGGCCGGCGAGGTGGCGGGCGACGCCGTAGCCCATGCCGCGGTTGGGCATCGCCTGGGTCTGGTCCCGCACCTGGGCCACGTACGAGCCGAGGCTGTCACCACCCGTGAGGTGGAAGGTCATCGGATGGACGGCGGTGAACCAGCCGACCGTCCGGGCGACGTCCTGATCGCGGGCCAGCGCCTCACGCCCGTGGATCTCGACGTCGAGGGCCACGGCGCCGTCGCCCACCCAGTCGTGCAGCGTCGGGACGGCCGCGGCGAGCAGCAGCTCGGCGGCGGTGATCCGACCGGTGGTGCGCCTCGTCGCGGCGCGGAACGCCTCGGTCTCGGCGAGGTCCAGCTCGACCCGCACCCGGCCGGTCCCCGCCGGGCCCGACCCTGGCGCCGCGTCGCGGGGCAGCGGCGTGGTCCGGCTGCGGGCCTGGGTCCAGTACTCCGCGTCCTTGCGGAACGCCGGGCCGGCCGCGTACCGGTGCAGGTGCTCCGCCCATTCCTTGAACGAGGTGGTCTTGTCCGGCAGTTCGACGGGCTCGCCCCGTACGGCGCTGGCGTACGCGGCGGCCAGATCGCCGACCAGGAAGCTCCAGGAGACGATGTCGACCGCCATGTGGTGGACGACGATCAGCAGCTCGTCCGGCGCCGTCCCGCCGTGGTCGAACAGGACCGCGCGGATCACCGGGCCGGCCACCAGGTCGAGGCTCGCCTGGGCCCGCGCCCCGGCCGCCTCCGCCAGCTCCTCGCGCTCGGCCTCCGGCCACACCGAGGCGTCGATGATCTCGAGGACATCGGTGTCGTCGACCGGTGCGAGGTACTGGTGCCAGCGGCCGCCACGTTCCTCCAGCCGCAGCCGCAGCGCGTCGTGGTGCCCGACCAGCGCGGACAGGGCTGTGCGCAGCGCCTCCGGGTCGGCCTTGTCGTGCCAGCGCAGCAACTTCGACTGGTTGAAGTGGTTCTCGGGGCCGTGGGTGTGGAGGAACCACTGCTGGATCGGGGTGAGCGGGACTTCGCCGGTGACCGGTCCCTGCTGCGCCCGCACCGGTACGGCGCCGGCTGCGGCGGCCTGGGCGAGTTCGGCGATGGTCTGGTGGTCGAAGACGTCGCCGGAGGTGAGGGTGACTCCGGTCTGGCGGACCTTGGAGGCGACCCGGATGGCCATGATGGAGTCGCCGCCGAGTTCGAAGAAGTTGTCGTCGATCCCGACCTCGGTCAGGCCGAGGACCTGGCACCACGCCTCGGCGAGGACCTGCTCGGTCCGCGTCCGCGGGGCCCGGCGGGGACGGTCCGAGCCGAGCTCCTCCGCCGGGGCGGGTGCGGGCAGGGCCTTGCGGTCGACCTTGCCGTTGGCCGTCAGCGGGATCCGCTCCACCACCACGAACGCCTGCGGGACCATGTACTCCGGCAGTGCCTGTCCGACGTGGGAGCGCAGCACCGACACCGGTACCTCGGCGCCGTCGTGTACGACGAGGTAGGCGACCAGACGCTTGTGGCCGCCGTCGGCGTGGGCGACCACGACCGCTTCGGCGATGTCCGGATGCGCGATCAACCGGGCCTCGACCTCACCGGGTTCGATCCGGAAGCCGCGGATCTTGACCTGTCGGTCGATCCGGCCCACGAAGTCCAGCTGCCCGTCGGCGCGCCACCT
>NZ_JBHTTU010000193.1:0-4975 GCF_042794375.1 Kitasatospora sp. NPDC056531
CCGCAGGGCGGAGCCGAAGAGTACGGCGGCGATCACCGCGGCCGTGAACTCGAGCAGGCCGGTAAGCGTGTGCGGTTGGGCGAGCTGCGCCGCGAGCGTGCCCCTGTCGCGGGCTCGGCAGACGACGTCGGCCGACGGCGCGCACGGCATTGGCCACAGGCCGTCGGCCGCCGAGCACAGCCCGGTGGCCGCGAGGGCGATCACGGCGGCAAGCCCGCGCCGACTCCCGCCGACACACGAGCCAGCCAGGCCGATCGCGAGGGCGGCCAGGCTCATCCCGCTGGCCGCGTCACTTGCGCGGAACAGCACAGAGGCGGGCTGCCCCGGCACGGACAGCTCGCTGACGTACGACCGGAGCAGGCCCAGCCGCGAGCCCACCACCCATTGCAGCGGAAACGAACTATAGGCGAGGGCCCCGAGCAGCCCCACCGCCGCAGCCGCTGTCACCCAGGGCCTGCCCCGGGCACACGGGGATCTCACCATCAGCAACGGCGCGCCCATGATCACGGCTCCCGTCCAGCACACCCGCCAAGGCCCGCCGACCCACCGCCTGGCCGCAGACGAGTGCCTGTACTTGTGTTTCCATGCTGCTGCGCCGATCGCGCGAGCGCGATGGGAGATTCGTTTGTCCCACTTCAACCACCCTCTACGGTAGGCGCGTTCACGTACCGTGGCAGTCTGCCGCACCACCGACGGTCGACGCTCGGCTCCGTACAGCACACCGGCCCCAAGCTCCCCGATCCGGGCTGGACCACGCTCCTCCGGAGATTCAGCCCGGCATCGTGTCCCCGGAAGCGCGGCAGGGCCAGGTGGCCCCATCCGTTGGAGACGACCGGACCTTGGACCGGAGCGGGTGGCCTGGGCACGGTGGTGCTGTGAGAAGGAGAACGAGGTCCACCACGGCCGGTGAGGACCGCACGGTGCGCCGCGTCGTGGTGGGGGTGGACGGCTCGGCGGTCTCCCGGCTGGCGCTGAGGTGGGCCGTCGACCAGGCCCGGCTCACCGGCGCCGTGGTCGAGGCGATGACAGCCTGGACATACCCGACGATCAGCGCCTGGGCCAGGACGAAGGCCGGTCCCCAGATCGACCACTCTGCGCAGAAGGCGCTGGCCCGTACCGTCGAAGAGGTCGTGGGCCCCGAGCCGCCCGTGGAGATCCGGCGGAGCGCGGTCCAGGGCCACGCCGCCGAGGCTCTGCTGAAGCACGCCCCCTGCCCGGTCGTGGTGGTCCCCGCAGCCGCAGGCGGACCGTTTCAAGGAGAAGTCACATGACTACTGGAACAGAGACCGACACTCAGGCCCTGCGAGCGCTGCTCTCGGCATCCGGCCCATTCCTGTCGGTCTACTTCGACCTCGATCCGCGCCCGGAGATGGGCCTGGACGCCGAGGAACGCTGGCAGGGGCTCTGCCGCAACCTTGCAGGCCAGGGGGCCCGGGCCGACGAGCTGGACGCCCTGACCCGGCGCTTCCTCTCCTCCCAGCCCGGCTCCGGCGTGCTCGCCGCCTTCGCGGCGGGCGGAGAGGTGGCGCATTCGGCCGTCCTGCCCGGCTTCGATCAAAGGGACCTGGCCCTCAGAGCGTCCCTGCCACACCTGCTGCCGCTGCTCACCTGGCGCCAGGACCACCCCGCCCACGTGGTCGCCGTGGTCGACCGTACCGGAGCCGACCTGCGGCTCTATCTCGACGGTGCCACGGAGGGCGCAGGCCGGACCGTCATCGGCCCGGACGACGAGATCGAGCGCAATCGGCCCGGCGGCCGGTCCCAGATGCGCTACCAGCACCGGGCCGAGGACTCCTGGGAGCACAACGCCGTCAAGGTCGCCGAAGCACTCGGCACGGCGCTGGCCGAGGTCGACGCCCACGTGCTGATGCTGGCCGGCGACGTCCGCGCCCGGCAGTACCTCACCAAGCACCTGCCCACATGGGTCCGCCGTGATGTGTCCATCCGGTCGGTCAGCGGCAGCCGCAGCCCGGACGGGGCCTGGCCGCACCGTATGGCCCAGGTCGAGACGGAGACCTGCCGCGCCGGCCAGGAGCAGACGACCGTGCTGCTGCGCGGCTACACCGAGCAGCTCTCGCCGCACGGCCACGCGGTGGAGGGCATCTACGCGACCGTGCGCGCGCTCGCCGACGGGGCACTGCGCACCCTGCTGATCACCGACGGGCTCGCCGGCCGCCGTAGCGCCTGGCTCGGCCCCGGACCCACCGACATCGCGGACCAGCCCGCCTCCCTGCCCCAGGACCTCAAGCCAGTGGTGCGGGCGGACCTCGCGGACTCCGCCGTCCGGTCGGCACTGCTCACCGGCGCCGACGTCCGAGTCCTTGCGTCCGGTATCCCCAGCAACCCTGCCCAGGGGATCGGCGGCCTGACCCGCTACACCTGACGCCCGCACGACCACGGCCACGAACGGAGGAAATCCGATGGCAACCGATCCAGTGGCCAGCCAGACACCCGAAGTCGAGCTCGAAGCCCAGGGCGACCTCCCGCCCGAGATGGCGGAACTCGCCCGCAACAAGGTGCTCATGCTCCTTGATGGGATCCGCGAGCCCGTCCTGCACGTCCGCATCCGGCTCACCCGGATGCACAACCCCGCCACCGAGCGACCGTTCATCGCCCAGGCCGATCTGGACGTCAACGGCCGCGCCGCCCGGGCGCATGTGGCGGCCGAGTCGATGTCCGAGGCGATCGACCTGCTGCGTGACCGACTCGCCCGGCAACTGGCCCGGCTCCGCCGACACTGGGAGGCCCAGCGCGGCGCCCTGCCGAAGGCCGACGAGCACGAGTGGCGGCACGGCAGCGAGCCCACCCACCGGCCCGACTACTTCCCCCGCCCGCCCGAGGAACGCGGGATCATCCAGCACAAGTCCTTCTCCCTGGCCCGCGAGAGCGTCGACGAGGCCGCGTTCGAAATGGACACCATGGACTACGGCTTCCACCTGTTCACCGAGATCAACAGCGGCGAGGACAGCGTCCTCTACCGCACCGCGCCCGCCGGCTACCGGCTCGCCCAGGTCCATCCCCACCCCGAGCAACTCGGCACCACCGCCGTGCCGCTGACCGTCAGCCCCGCCCCCGCGCCCAGGATGACCTCCGCCACCGCGAAGGGGCGCATGGACGCCCTCGGGCAGCCGTTCGTGTTCTACGCCGACGAATTCACCGGCCGGGGCAACGTCCTCTACCACCGCTACGACGGCCACTACGGCTTGATCACACCCGCCGAATAGCCAAGCCGATACCCCGCTAAGAGGAGCCAACGATGAAACCCGACACACCCGCCAGCCAGCCGGACGTAGCCCTCCACCCGACCGGCCGCGACGTCGAGAGCGCCGTCGAGCGCGTCGAGCTGCTGGAGGCCCAGGTCCAGGCCCTCGGCCAGGCCATCCGCGCCCTCATCCAGGGCATGGAGGACATTCCCGACCAGGAACCCGACCCCGAACGCCCCGCCCGCGCCGCCCGCCTCGCCCACGAACTCCTGCTCTCCCAAGGACTCTAGCCACTGGGGAGCCGACATGAGACTGACCTTCCTCGGCCCGCTGTACGCGAGGCAGGGCCCCTACGCCTGCGCCTACGTCGACACCTCGCGCGACCTCGACGACCCCGACCGCGCGATCGAGCTGCGCCGCCGCTACCTGGAGGCCCAACTCGCCGCCCAGGGTGCCGACCTGGCCACCACCGGGGCCATCGCCCAGGTCGTCGGCACCGACCGCGACCTTCCCGGCCGGCACGGCCAGGCGATCTTCGCCGCCCACGGGCGCCTCGCCCTCGCCGAGGAACTACCCGAACCGCCGCCCAGCGACACCGCCCGGCTCACCATGGTCCCCGACGCGATGCCGCTCGCCCTCCAGCACGCCCCGGACATCCCGTACGTGGCCGCGGCCGTCCACCGGGTCCCCCAGCCGCCGGTCGCCCGCGTGGCGGAGGCCGAGGTCGAAGTCACCGTCCAGGCCGGCCGCTGGCCTGCCACCCGCGTGGCTCCCGGACACCGCAGCCGACGACAGGTCCCGGCGGAGGAGTGGCGGCAGGCCGCCGTCGCGGTCGCCGGCCGAATCGCCGACCTGGCCGACCGCGGCGACGCCGAGGAGATCGTGCTGTCCGGTGACCACCGGGCCCGTAACACCATCGCCCGTGAACTGCCCAAGCGCCTGCGCCCGCGGATCGTCGGCATCGACAGCACCGGCTGGGACGCCGAACCCGAACGCGCCCTGCTGGAGGAGGAACTCCGCTACCTCTTCCGCGGCCGGCTGTCCGCCCGCGACCAGGCCTCCGTCGAACGCTTCCTGGCCCGACGCGCCCGCGGCAGCGGAGCCGCCGAGGGGCTTGCGGTAACGGTCGCCGCCCTGCGCCGGGGCCAGGCCGAAGCCGTCCTGATCAACGACCCCTTCGACCTGCACCAGCGGCTGTGGGTCGGACTGGCACCGAAGCAGATCGGCCTCACCGAGGTCGAGTTGAGAGGCATCGGGGTGGAGTCCGGCTGGCAGGAACCGGCCGACGCCGCGCTGATCCGCGCCATCGTCGGCACCGGCGCGGAGCTCGTCGTCGTCCCCCGCGACGAACTCCCCCTCCCGGACGGCCTGGGAGCCCTCCTCCGCTACCCCGATGCCACCGGGTGAACCCGCCCCAAGGCTCGGACGAGCACAAGCTCCAGCCTGGTCGCCGACGGCCCGCGCCGGTCTGCAGCCAGCACGGGCCGTCTTCCCTTCCCGCGATGGAACCTGCAAGGTGGGCTCCCTACGCCGGAATTGCCCGGATCAGGTAGTGGAGGTCACCGTCGGGTGCTCGTCGACACCCCTCCGGCCTCTCAGCCCGACCGTCGGCCCTGAACAGCCCAGTTGACCATCCGGGGCCACTCCGGCCGAGCTCCCTCGCTCGCCCTGCAGGCCAATTTCCACGCTACTCGCGCCCCACCGCGTCACCAGGGCCGAACGGCCCCGGGGGGGGGGGGGGGGGGGCGGCGCGGGGGGGGGGAGGGGGGGAA
>NZ_JBHTTU010000193.1:4985-5684 GCF_042794375.1 Kitasatospora sp. NPDC056531
TCAACCAGGTCAACCGCCCCCCCCCCCTCGCCCCCCCCCCTCGACCGGCACCCCCTCCCAGGTGCCCCGCGCCTACGGGGCGGTGTGCTGGGACATGGCCTCGCCTCCCGCGTTCATGCACGGCGCGCAATATCAGAGGACGTGCCGTGTCGCGTTCCCCTGCGAGCCGGGGGATCGTGGGTGTCGTAGAGCGTGAGCGCATGAGGTCGGCCTGCCGTCGGACAGGACCGACCGGGCGCTGAGCGGTGATATCCGGGAGGAGGCGGCCATGTCGGAGCATTTCGAGGTCGAGCCGCTAGGTGACCATGAGTATCTGCTGCGGGCCCGCGCCGGTGAGGAGATGATCCAGTCGAGGTTCAGGGCGAGCGAGACCGTCGCCGAACAACTCCACGCCACGTCGGCCGACGAACAGCGGCTGGTGGAGGAGACGGCGGAGTTCCTGGCCGAGCACCAGCCGGTGATCGACCTGCCGCCGATGGTGGATCTCGACGACGTGGCGGCTTGCTACGACGACTACCTGGAACAGCTCAGCCGGCGCCTGGCCTCCTCGGGTACGTGAGCCGTGGTCGGCGGCACCGGGGGAGCCCCGCTGGCGGTGGGGATTCACGTGTCGCCGAGCGCGCCAGGCTCCTCATGCCATGGCGGTGGGGAGCGCGGGGGGGGGAGGGGACGCAGGC
The DNA here is from genome assembly GCF_042794375.1 of Kitasatospora sp. NPDC056531. Lineage (NCBI taxonomy): Bacteria > Bacillati > Actinomycetota > Actinomycetes > Kitasatosporales > Streptomycetaceae > Kitasatospora > Kitasatospora sp. NPDC056531. Next base: position 5,663 of record NZ_JBHTTU010000193.1, read on the forward strand.
TCTGGCGGGTCGGGCGGGGCTT
>NZ_JBHTTU010000194.1:0-5666 GCF_042794375.1 Kitasatospora sp. NPDC056531
GTCCTGCACGGCCGGGGCGGTCACGCGGCGACCCCGCACACCCGCCGCCTCGCGCTGCGTACCGCCGTCGTCCTCGGGCCCGAGCGCGGTGGGGCCCTCGACGCGCTCTCCTGGCTGGCCCGACTCGGCGCCGGCGGGCCGATCGCGGGCGGCAGACAGTACGTGTCCTGGATCCACGAACGGGATTTCGTCCGCGCCGTCGAGTTCCTGGTCGCCCGGGACGACCTCACCGGCCCGGTCAACCTCGCCGCCCCGAACCCGCTGCCCCAGCGCGAGTTCATGCGCGGCCTGCGGGCGGCCTGGGGCATGCCGCTGGCCTTGCCCGCCACGCGCTGGATGGCCGAGATCGGCGCCTTCGCGCTGCGCTCGGAGACCGAGCTGTTGCTGAAGAGCCGCCGCGTCGTGCCGACCAGGCTGCTCGACGCGGGTTTCTCCTTCGAGCACCCGGACTGGCCGCGGGCCGCGTGCGACCTGGTCCGCCGGCTGCGCGGCCGGTAGCGCGGGTCGGGGTCCGTCGCGGGGTCGGTACGGCCTCGCGGTGGCGGTTGCCCGGGGCGCGGCCGGGCCGGGACCGTGGGGGGCGGCGACGGGCACGGTACGGCGCCGGCGATCGCCGTGCGGGCGGCGGACCGGCTGGTCGATCAGGACCGGATCAAGGTCGAGGGGGAACGGCGCCGTCATGTCCGCCGGCCGTACCTGGGCGGGCGGGTCCTCAGTCCGTGGCCGAGGTCAGGAGGTGGTCCAGCACCCGGCCGAAGGCCACCCGCCCGGCGAACGCCACCACCGGGTCGAACAGTCGGGGGAGGCCGATGATCCGCAGCTCCTCGGCCCAGACCGCCTCGCTGCCCGCACCCACCGCGCGGACCCGCAGTTCGGCGTGGCCCCGGACGACCCGGCCCCGCTTCTCCAGACGGCACAGTTCGGGTTCGCTCAGCGCCGTGATCTCCATCGGGTCGTCGAACCGCACCGGCCCGACGCCCGTCCGCGCCAGGATCACGTCCCCCACCGCCCGGCCGGTGCCGCGCACCACGCCGACCCGGGTGAGCGGCACCCGGTCGCCGTGCCGGGGCCAGGCGGTGAGCCGCGCCCAGGCGTCGGCGGGTGGGAGCGGGGAGCGGCGGGTCAGGGTGAAACGGGCCATGCGGCAGCCTAACCGGGCGGTCGCGGAGCCCCCGGCAGTGGCGTCGGAGTTGCCTGCTCCGGTGTGGGACAGCGGATGTGACGGATGGTCGGATCCCGATGGCGGGTCAAAGCTTGGTAAAGTCCGGTCCGCCCCCTGGATGTGCCATTGCACATGTCACATCATGCTCCCCATGAGAAAAGCCATCGCCCTCCTCGCGGCCGCCGCGGCCGTCGCCACCCTCAGCGGGACCTCCGCCTCCGCCGCCTCCGGGCCGGACGCCGCCGACCTCGCGGACACCGGACAGGGGAAGCTCGTCTGGAACTCCTGCAACGACGCCGCCACGCCCGCACTCCAGTGCGCGATGCTCGACGTGCCGGTGGACTACGCGGATCCGCGCGGGCGCAAGATCAAGATCAAGCTGAACCGCCTCCCCGCCACCGCCCCCAAGGACAAGCAGCAGGGCCCGATCCTGCTCAACCCCGGTGGCCCCGGCGACTCCGGCCTCTGGATGCCGGCCTACATCTCCGGGCAGATCCCCGCCGACGTCGCCTCCACCTACGACTGGATCGGTTTCGACCCGCGCGGCACCAACGGCAGCGACCCCCATGTCGTCTGCGACGCCCACTACTTTGACGCCGAGCGCCCCGACTACCAGCTGAGCCAGGGGACTTCGAAGGCCTGGCTGAAGAAGGCGGCCGGCTACGCCGCCGACTGCGCGGCCGACTGGTCCTGGCTTCTGCCGCACATGACCACCGTCGACAACGCGCGCGACATGGACAGCATCCGTCGGGCGCTCGGAGTGCCGAAGATCAACTTCTACGGCGGCTCCTGGGGCACCTCGCTGGGCTCCACCTATGGCCAGCTCTTCCCCTCTCACGTGCGGCGGATGGTGCTGGACAGCATCGTCGGCCCGACCATCAGCTGGTACGACCACAACATCCTGCAGGACAAGGAACACCAGCGCCGCTTCGACGCGTTCGCGGCCTGGACCGCCAAGGCCGACTCCGTCTACCACCTGGGCACCGACGCCGAGGCCGTGAAGAAGGCCTACGACCAGGTCGAGGACGCGCTGCGGAAGACCCCGGCCGACGCGGCCCCGGCGCCCGGGAAGATCGGCCCGGCCGAATTCGAGGACACCTTCTACGGCGGCGGCTACAACTTCCTGCGCTGGCCCCGGATGGCCACCGTGCTCTCCGCCTACCTCACCCAGCACGACACCCGGCCGCTGACCATCGCCTACAACAAGTACGCGGCCCCCGGCACCGACGACGGCACCTTCCCCGCCTACAACGCGGCCCAGTGCACCGAGAACGCCTGGCCGCGCGACTGGGAGTTCTGGAAGAAGGACCAGGCCAAGGTCAACGCGGTCGCGCCCTTCTACACCTATAACAACATGTGGTACAACGCCGCCTGCATGTTCTGGCCCTACCAGGGCAACCCGGCGGGCCGACTGAAGATCACCGGCAAGGGCCTGCCCCCCGTCCTGCTCTTCCAGGCCACCGAGGACGCGGCCACCCCGTACGAGGGCGGCCTCGCCATGCACGACGCGCTGCCCGGCTCCAAGCTGGTCGTCCAGAACGGCGGCAGCTTCCACGAGATCCTCTTCCACGGCAACGCCTGCCTGGACGACACCTTCACCGCCTACCTGCGCGACGGCAGCCTGCCCCAGGGCAAGGGACGGATCGCCAAGACCTGCGCGCCCGAGTCCGATCCGACCCCGGTGTACGTCACCCCGCCGCCGGCCACGGCCAAGGCACTGACGGCCGCACCGACCGGCCCGCTCGCGCCCAGCGACCCGGAGGCCTTGCGCGGCGTGCTGCGCTAGACGTGCCCGGCGGGTCCCGGCGGACCCGTCGAAGATCCGCGCGACACGCCCTACGTCCGTTCGGGCGGGGTGACGGCGCTCAGCGGCGCAGCCAGCGACTCCCTTCTCCCCCCCTCCGCCCGTACGCCGACGGCCGCCTCGACCAGGCCCGCGGCCGTCATCAGCGCGGCGCCGATGCAGAAGGCGAGCACGGTGTCGGAGACCTTGCCGCTGCTGACCAGGCCGTTGAACAGCAACGGGCCGCTGATGCCGCCGACCGCCGTGCCCACGGCGTAGAAGAAGGCGATGGACATCGCCCTGGTCTCCAGCGGGAAGATCTCGCTGACCGTCAGATAGGCCGCGCTGGCCCCGGCGGAGGCCAGGAACAGCACGGCCGTCCAGCAGGCCGTCATGGTGGCGGCGGAGAGCTCGCCGTGCTGGAAGAGGGCGGCGGTGGCGAACAGCAGGACGCCGGAGCCGACGTACGTTCCGGCGATCATCGGCTTGCGGCCGAGCGTGTCGAAGAGGTGGCCGAGTAGCAGCGGGCCGAGGAAGTTGCCGACCGCGATCACCGCGAAGTAGTAGCCGGTGTCGCCCTCCGGCACGGCGAAGAACGTGGTCAGGATGGTGGCGTAGCCGAAGGTCACCGCGTTGTAGAGGAAGGCCTGGCCGACGAAGAGCGCCAGACCGAGCGCGGTGCGGCGCGGGTGGTGGGCGATCACCGTGCGGACGATCGTGTCGAAGCCCAGCGGTGCGCGCTCGCGGATCAGGATCGGCTCGCCGGTGGCCGCCGGCAGCGGCCGACCGCTCTCGCGCTCGACGGCCTGCTCCGCCTCGATCACCACCTGCTCCGCCTCCAGCGCCCGCCCGTGGGTGAACAGCCAGCGCGGGCTTTCCGGGACGTGCCGGCGCACCAGCAGGATCGCCAGGCCCAACACCACGCCGATGCCGAAGGCGAGCCGCCAGCCCACGTCCGTCGCGAACAGCGCGGTGTCGAGCAGGGCGATCGAGGCGAAGGCGCCGATCGCGGCGCCCACCCAGAAGCTGCCGTTGATGATCAGGTCGACCCGACCGCGCACCCGGGCCGGGATCAGCTCGTCGATCGCCGAGTTGATCGCCGCGTACTCGCCGCCGATGCCGAAGCCGGTGAAGAAGCGGCAGAGGAAGAAGAACCACGCGGTCCAGGACAGGGCGGTGACGGCGGTGGCCGCCAGGTAGACGGCGAGGGTGACCATGAAGAGCTTCTTTCGGCCCAGCCGGTCGGTCAGCCAGCCGAAGAACAGCGCTCCGGTGCAGGCTCCCGCCACGTAGACGGCGGCGGCGACGGTGGTGACCTGGGTGGTGGTGATGGCGATGCCGCTGCCGTTCTGGGCGAGCCGGCCGGCCATGTTGCCGACGATCGTCACCTCCAGGCCGTCCAGGATCCATACCGTGCCGAGGCCGATCACGATCCGCCAGTGCCAGCGCGACCAGGGCAGCCGGTCCAGCCGGGTGGGCACGTCGGTGGCGATGACGCCGGGTGCCGGCTGTCGTGCGCAGTGGGATGACTTCGCGGGATCGGCCACGGCGGCCCTCCTTCGCTGGCCGGCCGCCGTCGCGTGGGTTGGTCACGCTCGGTGAACGGCGGCGTTCCTCCGTCATGATGCCCCGGGGTCGGCGGCGCCGCCGCTCGGGCGCGATCAGAGGGTGGCGAAGCCCACGCTGAACGGGATGACCGCCAGGGCGATGCCGATGATCGTCCGAGTGACGGGACCCGTGTTCCATGCCGCGAGCAGCAGCACCCAGCGGCGACCCCGGCGAGGCCGAGCGAGACGAGCAGCAGCCGCCAGGTGAAACCCAGCTCGGCGCGGGCCGTCCGGTCGGCGGCTCCCTCGGCCTCCTGTGCCGGCCACGGGTCCATGCTGTAGCCGAACATCCGCGCCACGTAGACCACCGCCACGGCGAGCAGCAACACCGCACCGGCGACGAGGTCGAGCGCGAGCGGGGGCTGTGACGGCCGCCGCTGTGGGCGGAGGCGGGAGGTGGCGGTGGCGTGAGCGGGAGGTTGGTCCATACCGCAAGCCTGGCGGGGCGGGGCCCGGGGCGCATGAGTGGGAGTACTCAGTTCCGGACGCCCCCAGGACGCCGGATGCGCCCGGGTGTGCGCCGGTGCGCCGGGTGGGTGCTCAAGCCCAAGTCACCGGATGAGAAACGGACTTGGCGCTTGACGGTGGCGTGGTGGAGCATGGGCGGGCCCGGTCAGTTGCGGCGCGCTTGCGCCGCGGCCGGGGCCGCACGCGTGCGGTGGGAGGAGGCGGGTCCGGTGGGTCGTCCGGTGGCACGTCCGTTTCTCATCCGGGGTAGGGCGGTTCCGCTGGCCAGGTACCTGGCGGAGGAGGGCATCGAGGGCCTGGTGGCCTGTTCGTGCATCGGGAACGAGGTCACCCTCGACCTCGCCGACACCCGAATCCTGGTGAGCCTCGTCGACGTGGCGGGAGTGGTGCAGCTCAACTTCCACATGGTCCAGGACGGTCCGGCCAAGCCCCGGTCCTGGTCCCGCCGACTGCCGAGCGAGACCGAGCCGAGGGAGATCGCGGCACGGATAGCACGGGACGTGCGGACGCTGGAGCGGGAACTGGCACCGTTGCGCCGTCGGCCGCCGGAGGGACCGGAGCGGCGCCGGCCGGCGACGTAGGCGGCCCGGGCCCGGCGGCGATTCACCAGCGGACCAGTTCCGTTTGCCGGGTTGTCGTATCGGCT
>NZ_JBHTTU010000195.1:0-4170 GCF_042794375.1 Kitasatospora sp. NPDC056531
CACCGGATCGACGAACACTCCAAGGAGACCGAACATCCTGGCCACGAGGGCAAGGACTCAGCAGGGCTCAGGGGAACTCACGGGATGTCGCACAGAAGGCGAACGCGATCGCCACCATGACCAGGCTGTAGATGGCGGCGGCCGTGTGCGAGGCGCGGTCCTCGCGCAGGTACTCGGCGAGCATCGCCGTGGGCCAGGGCACCGCGGCGACGACCATCAGCATCAGCAGGTTGAGGAACATCAGGGGGCGGTCGACGCGGGCGACATAACTGAACACCTGGTGGTGGTTGACCCACATGATCCCGATGACCAGGAAGCTCACCACGTAGGCGGCGTAGGAGGGCCACTGCTGGCCCAACGCCTGCCACAGACTTCCGTTTTCGCCGACTTTCGGGACCTTGATGTCCAGGATGAGCAAGGTGATCGCGATGGCGAAGACGCCGTCGCTGAAGGCCTCCACGCGGCCGGATTCGTTCATGCCCCCGTCCTGCACGTGTGTGCGGCGGTGCGGGCGAGGCTGTCCTCGACGCGGCGCAGGATGTCCAGGGCCTCGGCCTGCTGGTCGGGGGCGAGGTCGCCGGTCGTGGCGTCTTCGAGTTCGGCCCAGAGGCGTTCGACCTCCCGCCGCAGTGCTTGGCTGGCGGTGGTGGGTTCGATGATGACGGCGCGTTTGTCGTCGGGGCAGGGGCGGCGGCGGACGAAGCCGGCGTTCTCGAGTCGTTTGATGCTCCGGGTCATGGTGGCGGCGTCGGAGTCGAGCAGGCGCACGAGGTCTGTCTGCCGCTGGGGGCCGAGTTCCCACAGGTGCATCATGACGAGTTCCTGGCCGGTGTGGAGGCCGACGCGGCGCAGGAGCTGTCCGGCGATCATGCGGTGCAGGCGGGCCACGCGGAAGATCGCGTGACTGACGGGCCCCGCCTGGGCGGAGGCCGGCACCGTCACGGTGGAGGTGGGTGGCGCCGCTTCGAGCGGCTGGTTTTGCGTGTCCCGGTGTGTCGCCCGGCTCATCAGTACCGTCCCTTTCCCGGATTTCTCGGCCGAACACTGGCCGGACAGCAATCAGGATAGCCGCCCCTTCCGCCATGCGGCACCCAATGCGGACGGCCAGCTGTCTGCATGAGAACCCGGCATGTGGCGCAGCTCACCTGGAGATGAGGGAAGGGTTCTTGGCGTTTTACTTGTTCGGACAGGTAACTTCGGTGCAGTCGGACACCGCACACCGATGGAGAACCGCCCAACCGGGCGGCCTCCCCTCTCCCGACCTAGGAAATGATCATGACCACTGCTTTCGAGCCGATCGTTCTGGGCGGCAAGCGCCTGGCCAGCCGCGTCGCGATGGCGCCGATGACCCGCAGCCGCGCGTTCGGGCCCGGCGCGGAGCCGACGGAGCTGATGGCGACGTACTACGCGCAGCGCGCCAGTGCCGGGCTGATCGTCACCGAGGGCATCCAGCCCTCGCCGGTCGGGCAGGGCTACCCGGACACCCCCGGCCTGCACACGCCCGGGCAGGTGGCGGCGTGGCGGCGGGTGACCGACGCGGTGCACCGCGAGGGCGGTGTGATCTTCGCGCAGCTGATGCACACCGGCCGGATCGGCCACCCCAGCCTGCTGCCCGAGGGCCTGGTCCCGGTGGGCCCCTCCGCCGTCGCGGCGAAGGGCAAGGTGTTCACCCACCAGGGCCCGAAGGACTTCGTCACGCCCAAGGAGCTCGACCAGGACGAGCTCGTCCGGACGATCGCCGACTTCGTCGCGGCGGCGCGGGGCGCGATCGCCGCCGGCTTCGACGGGGTCGAGATCCACGGGGCGAACGGCTACCTGATCCACCAGTTCCTCGCCCCCAACAGCAACCTGCGCACCGATGGGTGGGGCGGCGACGCGGCGGGCCGGGCGCGGTTCGGCATCGAGGTCGCCACCGCGGTCGCGGAGGCGATCGGCGGCCACCGCACCGGCTTCCGGATCTCCCCCGGCAACCCCCTGAACGACATCGCCGAGACGGACCCGGCCGACCTGGAGGAGACCTACGCCGGCCTGCTGGCCGGTCTCGCCCCGCTGGGCCTGGCCTACCTGCACGTGCTCGAAGGCCCCGACCGCGAGCTGACCGGCCGCCTGCGCAAGAACTGGCCCGGCGTGTTCGTCCTCAACCCGTTCACCCACCCCGAGCCCACCGGTCACGATGCTCTCGGCCTGGTCGAGGACGGCACCGCGGACATGATCGCCTTCGGCACGCTGTTCCTGGCCAACCCCGACCTGCCGGCCCGCCTGGCGGCCGGCGGTCCCTACAACACGGCGGACCGGGCCACCTTCTACGGCGGCGACCACCGCGGCTACACCGACTACCCCGCCCTCACGGCCTGAGCTGCGAGGCCGTCTTCGTGGCCGCACAGTGAGCCAGAGCGTGTGCGGTTCCCTTCTCCACCCCTCTCCACCTGGGAATTCCTGATGTCCAAAGCGATCACCTTCTCCGAGTACGGCGCGCCCGAGGTGCTCCACCTGTCCGAGGTCACCACCCCCGAGCCCGGCCCCGGCCAGGTCCGGATCCGGGTGCGGGCCGCCTCCGTGAACCCCCTCGACCTGAAGATCCGATCCGGCCTGATGGCCGGCACCTTCCCCGCCCACTTCCCCGTGGTCCCCGGCCTGGACGCCGCCGGCGTCGTCGACGCGGTCGGCGAGGGAGTCGACGCGTCCGTGGGCGACGAGGTCCTCGGCGCCACCGCCGGCGGCAGCTACAGCGAGTACGCCCTGCTCGATCAGCCGGTGGCCAAGCCCGAGACCCTCTCCTGGGAGGTCGCCGCCTCGCTGGTCTCCGTCGGCGAGGCCGCCTCCCGGGTCCTCGGACAGCTCGGCGTGCAGCCGGGACAGACCCTGCTCATCCACGGCGCCGCCGGCAGCGTGGGCGCCATCGCCGTACAGCTGGCCGCCGCCCGCGGCATCACCGTCATCGGAACCGTCGCCGAGCAGGACATCGAACGCGCCACCGCCCTCGGAGCCACCGCCGTCCCCTACGGCGACGGCTGGGCAGAGCGAGTGAAGGCCGCCGCACCCCAGGGAGTCGACTACGCCTTCGACGCCTCCGGCGCCAGCCTGCTCGCCGACTCCGTCACCCTGACCGGCGACGCGGGCAAGGTCATCACCATCGCCGACATGTCCGCCCAGCAGCACGGCGTCCGCTTCAGCATCGGCAACGCCGCCCAGGGCGGCCAATCCCTGCCGGAGCTGGTGCAGCTGGCCGCCACCGGCAAACTCACCCTGCCGATCTGGCGCACCTACCCCCTGGCCGAGGCCGCGCAGGCCCACGCCGACCTCGAGGCCCACCGCAACCACGGCAAGGCCGTCCTGCTGCCCTGACCCCCGAAGCCGTCACCTCGCGTCGCCGAAGGTCCCGGACGACCCGCAGGCGCAGACCCGGCCGCCGGAAAGCAGCCTCCGGGGCAAGGAGGTCCTCACGAAGGAGAATCCCATGAATGAGAATTCAGCGAACCAGCACATCTATCGGGTCGACAAGTACGTCGTTCCCGCCGCCGCACGGGACGAGATCGCCGCCCGCCTGAACGCACTGATCACGGTGCTGCGCAATCAGCAGGGGCTTGTCAGCGCAGTGTGCCTCGAGCAGGTCTCCGGCCCCGGGGAATTCAACGTCCTCACTACGCGGAGTGGGAGAGCCAGGCGCACATCGACCGCGCCAACGCCGCCGTCGGCGCGCACCTCCAGGCAACCAAGTTTGATCCGCAGGAGACGTTCACGCGCCTCGGCGTGCGAGCCGACCTGGGCGTGTACATGGCGGTAGGCGCCAAGACCGATTCCACGCAAGCCGTCGACATGGGGCAGTTCAATACGCCCACCGGGGACACGCCCTGAAAGGGTGTTTGACGGGACTCGCGCCCCGCCGACGAGCCTATGTCGGAAACTACCGAACGAACCGTTCTCGTGTGGGCCGACAAATACTGGGCGAAGCTGTCGGGTGAGGATCATGTCACCGCCCGTTCCCATCTCAAGCACATCGACGACCCGGTGTCGTCGGACGAGGTGGCGTAGTCGGCGGATCGGCCCGAATCCCCAGGCCTTGGCCCGAGCCGGGGGGGGGGCGGAAAAGGGGGGGGGGCAGCGGGGGGGGGGGGGACTTGTCGGGTCCGTTCCCGCCGCTGAGGCGGGGGGAGCGGCAGGGAGGGGGTT
>NZ_JBHTTU010000195.1:4180-5623 GCF_042794375.1 Kitasatospora sp. NPDC056531
GCGGTGTGTTTTATTTGGGGTATCTCCCCACCCCCCCATCTTTTCCCCCAATCGGCCCAGCACACCAAGGCCTCCGCCCCCCTGCTTCCCCCCCCCCCCTTCGGTATGCCGCCATCAGCTAGGTGTGGTGGGCCCGCTCAGGTGGGGTCCTGCGGCGGGAAGTTCCGGTCGAGGATCTCAGTCCAGGTCGGCAGGGCGACGAAGCGGCCAGTAAGTGGAGCACTGATCGGTGTGCCAGGTCTCGGTGACGGTCCTGTCGCGGCCGATCGAGGTGATGCGAATGTCGCCGCTGTCTGGTCCGGCCTGGCAGTCCTCGCAGCCGCTACGGCGGCGGGTGCTCGGCTGCTCAGCATGGGCCACGGGGCACCAGTCGGGCCGGGCGTCAATCGTGCCGTGCCGACAACGGTTGGCGTTCTGCAGCCAGGCGGCCAGCTGGGCGTTGAAGTCGCCCGGGCCGACGAAGGTTCGGCCGGGCAGGAAGCTGGTCTCCAGATAGCCGTTGGCCCGCTCGACCAGGCCCTTCGCCTCCGGATCCCGGAGCCGGCAGAAGTGGATCCGGGTGGCGAGCAGGCCCGCCAGGGCGGCGAACTCGCTGGTCGGCCTGCCCCTGCCGACACCCGGCTCGTTGTCCCGGACCAGCGCCGTCGGGACGGCGCCCCAGCCGGTCAGCAGCCGCCAGTGCCCGTCGATCAGATCGTTGGTCTGCCGCGAGGGCAGCATCCTGGCGGTGATCATCCTGGAGTAGCCGGAGACGATGACCAGCACCGGCGGACGGCCGCTCTGACCGTAGCCGAGCGGGATGTCCGCTTCCGGGAACCACAGATCACACTGGGCCAGCTCACCGGGCTCGTAGACCGTCCGCGAGACCGGGTCGACGGGAAGGTAGGCCGGCCGCAGCTCGCGCACCCGCTCCCGCTCCCGCTCCCGCTCCCGCAGGATCGTCAGCCCCCCGCTCCCAGCCGATCCGCTCGGCGATCACCGTGGTCGGCATCGTCGAGGTCTGCTGCAGCAACTCGCGGACCGCCGGCTCCACGGCGTCCACCGCCGAGCCCTTCAACGGCCGCTGGTAGACCGGCGGCCGGTCCGAGGCCAGGGCCCGCGCCACCGTGCCCCGGGAGATCCCCAGCTGCCGCCGACAACCCCTCGGCCCGATGCAGCCGACGGATCTCAGCCCAGTCCTCCACCCCGATCACCTCTTTCCTCCTGACTCCCGCACTGATGGTCATGGAAAGGCGGCCGCGAGGCCCGGCCCGCTCCAGGTGGCAGCATCACCGGCCCGTCCGTGGATTCCCCTCCCCGTGGCCGCCTCCCGGCCGATGATGTGATCCGTCCGGCGACGGGGTGGCGAGTGTCGGTCGGGTCGCCCGGGGGAATCGCACCCCCGGGCTCCCACAGATCGGAGCGTGACAGTCTCCCGTCACTCCGCTCTTGTCATCCTGATCG
>NZ_JBHTTU010000196.1:0-5483 GCF_042794375.1 Kitasatospora sp. NPDC056531
CCTGAACTTGGCGTCCGGTTACATCCCCTCCACCTCTTTCAAGTTGAGATGACGCCCGAACTCCTGGACGTACACGCGTAGTGCATGAACAGGTTGGCGAGTACGGGCGAGACCGCCGACCCCTGTGGGGTCCCCCGGTCCCGCTTCTGCAAGGTGCCGTCAGGTAGTTGCAGCGGGGCGCGAAGCCACCGCTCGACATACAACTTCACCCATACGGCGTCAGTGTGAGCTTCCACGGCCTTGACGACGAGGTCCCAGCGGACGGTGTCGAAGAACTTCTGGATGTCGAGGTCGATCACCCAGTCTTTCTTCCAGCACCGATTCCGGCAGGTTTCCACGGCGTCGAGAGCCGACCGATTGGGCCGGTATCCGTAGGAGTCCGGATGGAACACAGGGTCCACCCGCCTCATGAGATGCCGGGCCACCACGGTTTGCGCAACGCGATCGGCTACGGTGGGAATGCCGAGCATCCTCATGCCGCCACCGTGCTGCTTCGGAATCTCCACTCCCCGCACCGGAGGAGGGAAGTACGTCCCCGACGACATACGGTTCCAGATCTTGTAGAGGTTCCCTCTAAGATCCTTCTCGAACTCGTCGATGGACTGTCCATCCACACCCGGCGCACCCTGATTCCTCTTGACCTCCCGATATGCCTCCAGTACTTCCCACTTCGAGATATCGAACGGCTTGCCCGGTGACTTCAGCTTGTCCATCGGCTCCTCCCGGAGAACGTCCGGTTGACCAGACACACACAGCCACGGATGACCCGGCCCCTTCGCTCCACCCCCGTTACAGAGGCTTCGTCACTACTACGAACCGGTCCGCCAACACGTCCCGCGACGGTACTCAGCCCCTTGCGGTTCAGCCGCTTGAGGTGCTCCCTCTTGCCACCGTGCTCGGTGGCGGTGTCGGGACGTGCCTTCCCACGTTCCATGCAAGAGCAGCAGACCAGGATCACGCCACCTCCATGCCGGACACCGCCTGGCCAATACGCGGGCTCCCGCCAGGCTTATCCCGGACTCCGTCGCAGGCGCCCGGTTTTGATGCCACTTGGATTTCACTAACGACACTTCGGCAGTGGTTCACTTGCGTTCGTCTTCCTGATCCCCACCTGACGCCTCTCGGGCGCCTTTTCCACATCGCTCACCACGATCGCGTCACCGCTTTCGCAGCATGTGGCGGTTTGGAGCCTCCCCCCGCAGGGCGGCTCCGAAGGGCCAAGACCTTCATCTCTTGCACAGCATTGCTTCCAGAACTGTTCCTACATACGGTTCCTTTCGCATTCGTGGCACACGCAACGGGTGAAACGCGGACCACGGACAGCGGATCAAAAGCGGGTGCCGCGGTCACGCCTGGCCTGTGACCGGCGGCGGACTCTCGGGCCACACTTCGAACGCCTGTGAAACCCCCGCCGGCGGTCCGGCACGAAAACGGTCGCGGATCAGCGCCGCGACCTTGGCCACGGCATCGGCTCGACCGCCGAGCTCCACTTTCACGGGGCCGGCACCAGCATGTGCGAGGGCAACCGGCCGTGTGGCGGTTTCGGTGATCGGCGCCGACGTGTCCACCTGCCAGCGGGTACGGACCACCCGATCGGCGAGTGAGACATAATCCCTGGCTGTGCCAGGACTCGGGACAACGATCAGCCTGAACGACTGACCTACCGCGTCGGCGACCACGTTCGCCACGGGCAGCGCACCGGCGATCGACATGTGCACCATTGCACTCGGTTCCCGTGAGGGGCCGGCACCGGTCATCGCTCTCCTCCGTGATCGGTTCCCCTCCCAGGGTCTGCCGGTGCCAGGCCTGCCGCACCTGGGCAGCAGGGAGTCCCAGCCCCACGCACAGCGGCCGGCGGCACGACGTCGGCCGAAACGTGTGTGCGGGCGCAACGGCTACGCCGCCGCGTGTCTTACTCGGCTCCCAGGCTGCGGGACCCCCCGCGGTGTAACGTTTTAATCAAGCAGTCGCGGTTCCGAAGTTCTCGCCCGCGGTTACATGTCGTGGGCGTTTTTGCTGTTCAGCGCCTCTCCGGACCAAGGCGATCACCTCCGGGCCCGCAATCGTGCGACCCGATCAGTTCCCCCAGGGAGAAGCGCATGGCTACCGGCACTGTGAAGTGGTTCAACGCTGAAAAGGGCTTCGGTTTCATCGAGCAGGACGGCGGCGGTCCCGACGTCTTCGCTCACTACTCGAACATCGCGACTCAGGGCTTCCGCGAACTCCAGGAGGGCCAGAAGGTGACCTTCGACGTCGTGCAGGGCCAGAAGGGCCCGCAGGCCGAGAACATCCGCCCCGCCTGACCGCCAGCGCACGAGCGAGCACCCCGGAAGGTGTACCGGCGCTGGTCGACCAGGGCGCGCGCCTGCCCATCGCCCGTGTCCAGGACGCAGCCGGACAGGGTGAACGTTCAGCCCGCGGCGTAGTCGGCGCCCGCGCCGGTGACCTGCTCGGCCAGGTGCAGCGTCCCGGTGGTGAAGGGGTGTTGACGGCCGTGATGTTCACGTCGGGGCTGTCCTTGGTGACGACGACCGCATCGGCGTGGCCGCCGTGTGCGGGCAGGGTGCTGAGCGAGGCCAGCATGCAACGTCGCACCGGCCTCCCCCAACTCGGCGCTGGGCCGTCGAATGCCGCTAAGCGTAGACCTCGAAGGCGTCGGCGTTCTCCTCGTTCCGGTTGCCGGTAGCACGTGCCCGCGCCTTGCCGTCGTTGAGCCATCGCGGGTCGCGCACAATCAGTTCCCGGAGTCCGTCGGCGCTGGCCAGGGTCATGACGCAGCCCGAGCGGTCGCTGCCGAGACCGAACCGGTCGGTATCGGAGGAGGCGCAGTTGCAGTGGCGGCTGGTGACTTCAAGGCCGAGCCCGACCAGCGGGTGAGTGAGCAGGCTGAGGAGCCTGTTGTGGTCCGGGACGCTGTCGGCCCGGCCGGGACGGCTGCGGCGGTTCGACGGCGTCGCCCTGGCCGTCGTCGTTGTCGTCGGGCGGGGCGGGACTCTGGCGGGTGCTCACGGGCTTCTCCCGTGTCCGGGCCGTCGTCGCATCGGGCGAGAGGAAGAGGCCATTGGAGGGAATCATGTAGTTCGCATGGAGACTCTATGGTGCAGAGTCGCCATCCCTGCTGTCTGCTGGTCTGGACGGCATACGTCGACCAGCGGAGGAAGAGCATGACCGGCTACAGGGTGATCCTTACCATCGACTCGGATTCAACCAATTACCTGACGAAAGAGGGCTTCACGCTCTACGGATTCAAGGCGATCGCAACCGGGAGCAAAAGCAGCCAGCCGCTCGTCTGGTTCGCCGATTCCCTCTACTCCACAGACAACGACATCGAGTGGAGGCAGGACTACAACACGTACGGGGCCCCGTACAAAGCCGGGGACGTCATCTCGTCACGCCATGAGGAGTCCATCAACTCCGGCGAGATCTATCGGATCAACCAGCCGAACGGCATGGGGCCAAAACCGGAAGCGCAGCCGAATCCGGAGCAAAACATCCAGGTCATGAACAACGCCGCGAGTGGTGAAGTCTACGGAGGGCTCTCGCAGAAGCGACTCAACTTCAAGGAAGAATTCCGTCCGCTGAACCGGACCGAGCTCGCACACGGCGTCACGGTTCGGATCTGGCCGGTGGAGCAGATTCTCCTCTACTTCAGCACTGCCAAGAAAAGCGAAGGCAGTGTCGTCACGCAAGCCTCCACTCGCGCCATCGTGGTCAACCTCACCGACAGCAACCTCAGGCGTATTGGCTGGAGCAAGGACAACGGCTGGTTGTGGGACTGGGACGAGTCGAGCAAAACCTGGCTGAGCAAGGCCAATTGGGCAAGCAGGATCGATTCGGGAACGGACTTCACCAGCAAACTCATCCTGCCGGAACCCACGCATTGACGAGACTTCGGGACGCCCTCGGCGTCAGCGGACCCGCGCCATCGCAGAGGGGCTGCCGCCCCAGGCATCCGAGGCGGCAGCCGTAGTGCGCACAGGAAATGGCCATCATGACGAAACTGTACAAAGTAGAGGTGACCGTCAACGGGGAAATCACTGACGACGACGTGCTCTACGGCTTCAAGGCCGCGCACGACAACGCCAGCACCGGCCGCCGCCTTCTCGTGTGGTTCACCACGCAGAAGACTTCCACCTCGAACGACGTCGCATGGGATGACACGCGCGTGGCCTTCGTCACCCAGCCCCGCAAACGCGACAAAGACACAATCACCTCCTACCATTCCGAACTCCTGGACTACGGATCGGAGTACCTGGTCGAGTCGAGGTCCGGCGGAGGGCACACTATCCACTACGACGATCCGACCCACATGGCCGTACATAATATTTCGGAAAAGGACCTTCGCGTCGGTCTGATGGCGTACGTGGCCGTTGCCGGAGAGAAATTAACCGCACGCCATCACTGTGAGAACCCGCTACCGAAAAACGTAACGACGACCTTCCGCGCCGTCGAGAAGATCCTTCTGTTCCTGGGCGACTCGCCCGAGGAGCGGAAGCTCGAACCCGGGAACCCCGTCGACACGGCCCTGTCGGGTGGGATCCTGATCGATGCCTCTGCGGCCGATCCCGAAGACCTTCGGGTCGCATTCGACACGACCACACGCGAATGGAGCTGGGACGGCGGCGCCTGGGCACGCCTTGTCCAGGCTGGCGAATACCTCCCCTCGTTCACCAGCTGAGAGCGTCCGGGGAGGGGCAGGTGGTGTCGGTCATCACGCGGTGCCTCCGGAAGTCGGGAACGAGGTGCGGACGGCCGTCCCGGCCCGAGGTGGGCCGGGACGGCGGGTCGTGCGGAGCGGATCAGCCGGCGACGGTCTCGGCGTGCCGGTGGAGGGCGTCCAGGAAAGCGGCCTGGTGGCCTTCTCGCGGAGCCGGCTCGAAATCCATCGCACCCCTTGAGCTGGGGTGTTGCAACGATCACTAGAACCTAAGCGCCCGGGACGGGCATCAAGCTATCCGGACCGCTCCCACCGATGCTCTGACCTGCCGCGTTATCGCCCCGTGACCAGAGCATCAAGGTACCGGCGAGTCGTCCGGGGCGGGCATCGCGGCAACCGGCTAGGGATTGACCGTGACCTCACCCGCGGCACCGGCATCCGAGCGGTAGGGGAAAACTCCCTCCGAGTCGAAGGTAAAGCGGAACGATGACCCGGGATTGATGTTGACCGAATCCGGAGAGCCGCTGTCGAACGTTACGATTTGGCGACTGCTTGAGAGATTGGTCCAGGTGACCGTATCGCCTGCACTGATGGTGAGTTGCTCCGGGTCGAATGCGAGGAGCCCGTTGGGCCTGTCGATCGACACTCCGAAGTCTGCCATGAGTGATCCCCTCGCTTGTTGGTCCGTGTCCGAACCTGTGTGAGTGCGGGAGAAATACCCTTCAGCAAGGATCGCTACTGAAATTGAATGAGTGGTGTCGGGGGCTGGCCGGGGTCAGCCATCCATGATCAGTCCGGCTTGGGTGAGGCATCCGTCGATCAGATC
>NZ_JBHTTU010000197.1:0-5372 GCF_042794375.1 Kitasatospora sp. NPDC056531
TCCTGCGCCATCGAAGTTTGATCTTTGCCAGCGAAGCTTGATCATTAGTAAGTTCATGCCATCGAAGTTTGATCGGTTTTGACGGCTGATGATCAGGGGTGGCGGTGGGGCGGGTCGCGGGTGCGTACGCGGATCCTGACCTTGATGCGTTTGACCTGGGGTTCCTGGAGGACGGCGTACAGGTTCGGCGGTCTCTGGCTGCGTGCTGGGGTGTTCGGTTCGAGCAGGTGGCGCCGGTGCGTCCGTTCCGTTGGCCCAAGGGCGGGAAGAGCTTCGCGGGCTGGTACTTCTGCGCGACGACGGGCGAGCACATCGGCTACGAGTCGTGGCTGGAGCGGGACCGGCTGATCCTCTTGGACGCCGATCCGCAGGTGACGGGGATCGCCTCGCAGCCGTTCTGGCTGCACTGGCATGACGGCCAGCGGCGGCGTCGGCACGCGCCGGATTACTTCGTGCGGCTTGCGGACGGGCGGGGCCGGGTGGTCGACGTGCGGGCCGCCGACCGGCTCGACGAGGCGGCGGCGCAAGCATTCGCGGCGACAGAGCGGGCCTGCGGAGCGGTCGGCTGGGAGTTCGTCCAGGCCGGTGTCGTGGATCCGGTGCTGATGGCGAACATGCGGTGGTTGTCGCGTTACCGCAGGCGGCGGTGCCTGCGCCCGGATGTCGCGGATCGGCTGCTGGAGGTCTTCAGAGAGCCGCGACCGCTGCGGCCGGGGGCCATGGAAGCGGGTGATCCGCTGCTTGTGCTGCCGGTGCTGTTCCACTTGCTGTGGTCCGGTGTCCTGGCGACGGATACGGATGGGCGGCTGCTGGGCTCGGACTCCGTGGTGAGTTTGGTGAAGGGGCAGGGATGGGTCAGCTGACGCGGCCGATGGGCCTGGCGGTCGGGGAACGGGTTCGGTTCGACGGGCAGGTTCGTCTGGTGCTGGCGGTCTCGGGCCGGTCGGTCGCGCTGTCCGACATGGGCGGCACGCCGCGGGCTGTTCCGCCGGCCGTGCTGTTCGCCGACGCCGACTTCGAGGTGGTGGAAAGCCCAGGACGAGCGCCTTTGCCGCCGGTGTCCCTGCTGGAGACCTTGCCGCAGGCGGCCTTGGCGAAGGCTCTGTGGTGGGAGACGCACGTCCTGGAGGTTCTTCACGGCTTGCCGCCGGACGCGGATGCGGGCACGGAGCCGAAGCCCGAGTACGCCCTGTCGCGCTCGCTGACCGCACGGGAGAAGGCGAAGGCCGTCGAACTCACCGCGGCGGGGCACAAAGTGACCGCGGGGACCGTCGCCAACTATCGCCGGCGTTACGAGAAGGGCGGGGTGATGGGGCTGGCCGATCACCGGCCGGTCCGCAGGACGCCGCAGTACGGCACAGTGGACGACGCGGTCGTGGCGGCGATGCGCCAGGCGATCAGCGAGGCCACCGACGCCTCCACCCGCACCGGAACGTTCCTGCTCTGGCGGACCGAGCAGATCGTCAGGGCCAGCGAGGCCGGCAGGGAAGCGAAACTGCCCTCACGCCGCACGCTCTACCGGCTGCTGGACAAGCTCACCACGGGCACCCACACCACCGGATCGGCAAGGACGCGCAGGTCACGAGCCCACGGGGCGAATGCTCCGTTCGGCGAGCTGCCTGCGTTCGCACCGGGCGAGGTGATGCAGATCGACTCCACCCCGCTGGACGTGCTGGTCCGCCTGGACGACGGAGTGACCGGCACCGTCGAGCTCACCGGCATGGTCGACGTCGCGACCAGGACCGTGACCGCGGCGGTGCTGCGGCCGACGACGAAGGCCGTCGATGCGAGCGTGCTGCTGGCCCGCACGGTCACCCCGGAATTGATGCGGCCGGGCTGGGTTGATGCCCTGCGGATGTCCCGCTCAGTGCTTCCCCATCGGCGGATGCTGACCTTGGACGAGCGCCTTGAGCATGCGGCCGCCAGGCCGGTGATCGTCCCCGAGATGATCGTCTGCGATCACGGCAGGGCATTCATGTCGCGCAACTTCCTCGCGTCCTGCCGGTTCCTGCAGATCGATCTCCAGCCCGCCCACAAGGGTTCGCCGTTCGAGAAGGGCACGATCGAGAAGACGCTCGCGTCGGTCGGCACCCTGTTCACCCAGTTCCTGCCCGGCTTCACGGGCAACACCACCGAGCACCGCGGCCGGCATCTGGAGAAGCAGCCCCTGTGGTCCCTGCCGGAACTGCAGGAGCTCCTGGACGAGTGGATCGTCGCCCACTGGCAGAACCGGCCGCACGACGGACTGCGGGACCCGGCCGCGCCCGGGCGCTCGTTCACGCCCAACGAGAAGTACGCCGCGCTAATCGAGGCCTGCGGCTACGTCCCGGTCGCGCTCAGCGGCAACGACTACGTGGAGTTGCTGCCCTCGCTCTGGCGCGCGGTCAACGACTACGGCGTCAAGATCAAACGCCGCACCTATGACAGCCCCGCCCTGGCCGGACTGCGGCGCCAGCACTCCGGCGTCAAGGAGAAGAGGGGTTTGTGGGAGGTCCACCACGACCCCTACGACGTCTCCCGGATCTGGGTCCGCGACCACCACAACGGCAACGGCTGGATCGAGGCCACCTGGAAGCACCTGCACCGCGTTCCGGTCCCCTTCGGCGAACTGGCCTGGGACCACGCCGCCCTGAGCCTGCCCGACGCGACCGAGGCCGAGATCGCCGACGCGGTCGCCGCCCTCCTGGCCAGGGCTCACGCCGGCCCCAGCCAGCCGGCGAACCCGAAACGGACCGCTCGCGACAAGCGGGTCGCCGCCCGAACCCGCGCCGCCAAGCCCACCAGCCCCGTCCCCGCCACCTCGACCGCACCCGAGCCCACCGACCAGCAGGCGCCGGACCAGGACACCGAGCCGCTGGCCGAGGTCATCCCGCTGGGACTGTTCAACCCGCTCGAAGATCCATGGAGACGCACGTGACCGCCCCCGGCCGCATACCCGACACCGCCCCGAACACGGCGGACGACCAGGCCGGATACCAGCTGACCACACGACAGGGATGGCACCGCTTCACCGCCGACCCTCCCGCACCGCCCGCGCTGCTGAGCGCAGACGACTACGAACGGCTGGAACCGCTACACCGGCAGCTCTACGACGAGGACCGGCTCGACCACCACGCTCGGCTCCAGGTGGTCGCCACCTCCACGGTCCGGCATACCGTCACCTGCGGACGCCGCCTCGTCCTGCTCAACAAGCACGCGATCAGCGCCCGCCGAGGGCTGATCGTCTCCGGCCCCGCCGGCACCGGCAAGACCATCGCCATCACCCAGCTCGGACGGACCCACGAACTCCTCGACCAGGCCCGCCACCCGCACACCACCGGCCGGATCCCGGTCGTCTACATCACCGTCCCACCCGCCGCGACCGCCCGCATGGTCGCGGCCGAGTTCGCCCGATTCCTCGGTCTGCCGGTCCGCCGCAGTTCCAACATCACCGACGTCATCGAGGCGGTCGTCGGCGTCTGCACCGACGCCCACACCGGGCTGGTCCTGGTCGACGAGCTCCACAACATCTCCCTCACCAGCCGCACGGGCGCCGAGGTCGCCGACACGCTGAAGTACTTCTCCGAGCGGATACCGGCCACGTTCATCTACGCCGGGATCGGCATCGAGCAGTCCGACCTGCTCTCCGGAACCCGGGGCCAGCAGATCGCCGGCCGGTTCACGCTCGTCCCCACCGCCCCGTTCCCCTACAACACGGAGTGGAAGGGCCTGGTCGCCACGCTGGAAGGCACCCTGCTCCTGCACCGCCACCAACCCGGCACCCTCACCCGCCTGGACCGCTACCTGCACGACCGCACCGGCGGCATGATCGGCGCCCTGTCCCACGCGATCCGCGGCGCCGCGATCGATGCCATCCTCACCGGCGCCGAGGCGATCACCAAGGAGTCGCTCGCCGCCGTCCCGCTGGACTACTTCTCGGACTCGCTGCCGCGCGTCCGCGCGGGGGCCCGCCGGTGACCGACAGCCTGACCAGGCCACTTGCCCCGCTGCCGATCAACGTCCGCCCCCGCCTCGGCGAGGCCACCGTCCACTACGTCCAGCGCCTCGCCCACGCCAACCACCTCAAGCCCACCTACCTCCTGCGTGTCCTCGCCAGGCCCACGCCCTCAAGACGCGTTGGAGTGGACCTGGAGAGACTGGCCACTCTCAGCGGACGCTCCACCGACATACTCAAGATCACCCTCGCCGATGCCGCACCGCCCGGCCTCCCCGTCGAAACCCCCACCACCGTCCGGCTGGAACGCATCGCCGCGCGCAAGGGCCGTCACCGCAGCTTCAACGTTGTCGGGCAGGTCAGGCAGAACGCCCGAAGGAGCAAGGGAACCCTGCGTCAGCTCTCCAACGAGTGGGACATACCGCGCTGGCTCATCAAGCGGATCCTCAGCCCCGCCTTCCCCGACCGCCCTCCAGCGATTCGGCTCTCGATCACCGAGAGAACCCACGCCACGCTCCTGGCCTGCTACGAACAGGGAATGACGCCCGGGCAGGCCTGGACCGACCTGCTCGACAACCACGACACCCCGTTCATTTCGGAGCATTCCGTCCGAATCCGTTTCGGGCAATGGGACCGCGAACGGGGAAAGGCCCGACTCGAACCGGAGTGACTCACTCAAACTTCGATGGCACAAAGCAGCAGGCCGCCTGTCAGTGCGAAGACCTACGTTGTCACCGATATGGAACCGAACAGACGGGGACCGAGATGGCACTGACGTTGGACGAGGCCGTGGCCCAGCTCGGCCACCGGCTCTCACCCAAGCGGCGTTCCGCTGCAACACGCCTGCGCCGGCTTGCCGACCCCATCGCGGGTCCGTCGCTGCTGGAGGCTCTTCAACGGGAGGTTCGCGACACCCGCACATGGGAGACGCAGTACCAGATCGTCATGGCTCTCGGTACTTGCAGCCACCGACCTGCGCTCGGTCTGCTTCAGGAACTGGCAAAGCGCCCCATCAGGGCCACCATGGTCTATGTCGCCCTCGGCGACGCCATCGTCCGGCTGAGCACACCCGAGGACACAGCCGGCTCCCTGCGATGGTGCCTCGACAGCGGAACCCCGATGCTCGCCGACGGAGCCCTGCGCTCCGTCGCCATGCAGCGTCTCACCCCAGACGCAGCCACGATCGACTACATCCTCGACTACCTCGGCCCCCTGGACCCCCACGACGGACGCCGGTTCTGGGCCGCGGCCGCCGCAGCGGGATGGCCAGGCCCCGCGGTCAAGAGGTTCCTCGAAGAATGCGCAGCCAGCCCCCGCACCGACGTGGCCAGTGCAGCCGTCTCATCCTTGCAAGGCAAGTACCAGACCTACTCACCCCTATAGATACCCGACCCGATCAAACTTCGATGGCACGCGCTCAAGGTTCGATGGCACAGGA
>NZ_JBHTTU010000198.1:0-5327 GCF_042794375.1 Kitasatospora sp. NPDC056531
ATACGACCAGCCACGTACGCCGAGCGCCTCAGCGCCCGGCAGCCGGCGCCCTACCAGTGGCCGCCGTAGACCGGCGCGGGGGCACTGCCCGTCGCGGTCGGCATGCCGGTGGGCGGGTAGGTTGCGCCGGACGTCGGCTTGCCGGTGGACGGATCGGTCGGGCCGGACGTCGGCATGGCAGTCGGCATACCGCTCGGCTCGGTGGTCGGCCGACCAGTGGGCATTCCGGTCGGCCTGATGGTGGGCTTTCCGCCCGATTTCAGCGTCGGCGTTCCGGTCGGCGTGCCCACGGGTTCGGACGTCGGCCTGCCGGACGGTGCACCGACCGGCATCGCGGCCGGCGGGCCGTTCGTCCCGGTGGCCGACGGCGGAGCGGCGGCGGGAGGAGCGGCGGTCGGTACGGTGGGAGTGCACGCCACGGCCAGCACCGAAGTCCCGATGGCGAGGAGGAGGTACGACATCTGCCGGCCGCTGGGGACTCGGCCACCCCCGCCGCGAGGGCGGAGAGAAGCGGCTCGGGATGAGAGTTCCATGCTGCGGTCCCTCCAGGGTGAGCGATTCCGATGAGTGCTGTGAGTGCGGTACGGGCCGGAGCCGGAGCCGGACGAACCGGACCAGGAGGGCGGTACCTGTCCAGCCTCCGCCGGTCACCCTGCGGCGACCAGCGGATGAGCGTTCTTGTCGTCGGTCTGCGCCGGCGCGGTTGCCTGCCGTACCGGAGACTGGCCGGACGCAACGGCCGCGGGCCGGCCCGACGGGCCGCTCTCCAGCGACGCGGGTCCGGCCTGCTTGCCCGCCGCGCCTGGCGCCTGGCCAGGGGCTTCGACGGCCGCCGCGCCGGACAGTGGCATCACCGTCGTCGTCGGCGTGGTGCCGACGAGGGTGCCGGCGGCGCCGTGAGCCGGAGCCACCGGGCGGGTACGGAAGGCCAGCTGGCGGCTCACCGCTTCGTCGAGAGTGACCGGCCGCTTCAGCTCACTGGCCAACTCGGATGCGAGAAATCCGAGTTCGGCGACGCGTTGCCAGTCGAGACGGACCACGAGACGCAGCTCGGCGCCTCCTTCAGGGGCGGCTGTGACAGCCGGGACGGCCATGTCGTTCACGGACGATCCTTACCGTGCGGATTGTGGTGGGGGATGGGCGTCGGCAGATGGCCGTGGCCACCGGTCCGGCGTGCGTCGGTGTGGGCCCGCATGCCGGCCGCCCGGCAGCCGGCGTGGCGGCGTGGACGGGTGAGGTGGGTCCGGTGCCGTGCTGCCCGTACCGGGCTTGGCGAGAGAGACCGTACGGCCTGTCGGCCTGTCGAAGACACCGTCAGCGTGGAACTTTCGACTTCCCTGAGGGAGCGCTCACTCCGGGCTCAATCGGTACCGCCGGGGCCCGCTCAGCACCGCTTCGACGATGCTGAGCGGGAGGCCATCGGGAGCCACCAGGCCACCGGGCGAGCGGAACCTCGTGCGTTCGTCAGCGGCCTTCGCCGTACGGGGCTTCAAGGTCGGGCGGGGCTATCCCGTGCGGGCCGTCCCGTTCAGCGGTGGGCGGCGAGCAGCCGGGCGGCCAGTTGGTCGGCCACCGGGGTGCCCAAGCCGGTGACCTGGTCGTAACCGGGCCTGGCACGGAAGTCCTGGTTTCCGCCGGTGGTCACGTCGTGGAACGCCGACTGGCCGCCGCCGGAGTTGGCCAGCACGTAGAGCTTCGGGTTCGCCTCGCCCAGCACTGCCCGGCCTGCTGCCTTGGCCTTCTGGTCGTACAGCGCGGTGAAACCGGCCCACAGTGGAGCGGCCGCCGAGGTGCCGCCGACGATCTGCCAGCTGGGGCCGGCCTTACCCTGGGTGAAGATCGCGAAGCCGGTGGCGGGATCGGCGTCGGAGGAGACGTCCGGTACGGTGCGCCCGGCTGCGCTGACGCCGGTGCCGTTCTGAAAGGTCGGTCTGGCGAAGACCTTGGAGGTGCCGCCGCCCGAGGTGATCCAGGCGCTCTCAGCGGAGTAGGTGTTGCCGCTCAGCCTCAGGTTGGTGCCGCCGACACCGGTGTTGTGCGGGCTGGAAGCCGGGAAGTCGACCGCGGGCACCCTGGGGCCGCTGGCGGAGCGGCTGCAGTCGCGCGAGCCGTCGTCGCCGGAGGCCGAGAAGATCGAGATGCCCTGGGCGGCGGCCTGCTTGAAGGAGTTGTTGACCGCGGTCATGATCGAGACGGTGGTGTCCGGCTCGCAGGAGCCCCAGGAGATCGAGATGACCGAGGCCTTGTTGTCCGCGACGATCCTGGCTGCCATGTCGACCTCGCCCTGGTCGCTGTTGGGTGCCTCGTAGATCAGTTGCTGGGCGTTGGGGGCGACGCCGCGCACGATCTCGCTGTCCAGCTCGACCTCGCCCTGGCCCTGGCCGGGGTGGGCGTCGAAGTCGGCGCCGTCCACCGGGACGGTTCGCACGGCCGGGCCGGACAGTCCGAACCTGCGGTCGTAGGTGGTCAGGTCGGAGGACCGGTAGCCGTCGAACTCCCAGAGGGCGACCGTGGTGCCGGCTCCGTTCGTGCCGACCTTGTCCAGGTTGTAGGCGCCGTCGTACTGGGCCGGGCCGAATCCGCCCGGGGTGGCGGCCGGGGTCGAGGCGTCCGGTTCGGCTATGCGGGTGGTGCGGCTGGTGTGGTCATCGAGGCCGACGATCCCGGCGACGACGTCGGCCAGGTCGGACGGCACTGACGCGGGGGTGTCGTTGGCGTGGAAGGTCCGGTGCTGCTCGCCGTCGACGTACATGCTCTCGTGGGTCCCGAAGGCCGCGGAGATCCGGTCGGCCGTGCCGCCGATGTTGACCACCTGCCGGTTGGCACTCACCCCGGTGACGGTCAGGCCCTGGGAGGTGAGGAAACGGACGACCCTGTCCACGTCGCCCTGGGTCGGGCCGTATTCGGCTGCGAACTGGTCGGGCGTCAGGTACTTCCCGTACAGCGGGTCACCCGGGGTGGAGACGGCGGCGAGGAACCGGTCGAGGGCGGCGGTGTTGCGCAGCTTGAGGTTGACGGAGACCGCCATCGGCTGGCCGGCAGCGAGGGTGTCCTGCCGCTGGGAATGGGACACGGCCGGGGACATGGTCTCCGGCAGTGCCGTTCGGGCGGCCGCAGTCTGCGGCGTCAGCGAAGCATTGGCGCTCAACGAGACGGCGGCCAGCGACAGCACGGCCAGGGCAGCGGACAGGGCAAACGATCGAGATCGCACGGACTCCTCCGGAGAATGGGAACGTTCCGGGTTGGGGAACATGCGGACGAGCATTGCGGAAAACCCGTTAGAGAAGACTTAGCGCAGCTTTATCGGCAAGTGATGTGAATTCGCCTTCGCCGCAGACGGATGGGCTGCGATCGGGTCAGTGAATTCGATTGAGGGAACGGCCGCCGGCTTTACCCCGCAGACAGTCGCTAAGCTCTGGCCGATGAGAACTCGAGGCTTTCGCGGTTCGCGGCGACGGATGCGCCACCGTGCCGCTTGGGGGCGGGCCGAGCGGCGCAGGGTCGCCCAGCGTGTGGTGCGCCGGAGGAGGCGTTCCCGCCTGTTCGAGCTGCCGCTGATCACGCTGGTGGCACTGGTGCTGGCCGTATTGCTGAAGACGTTCCTGATGCAGGTGTTCGTGATTCCGTCGGGTTCGATGCAGAACACGCTCGGCATCGGCGACCGGGTCGTGGTCGACAAGCTCAGCCCGTGGTTCGGCGGCCAGCCGCACCGCGGTGACGTGGTGGTGTTCCAGGACCCCGGCGGCTGGCTGGAGGCGGATCGGCCGAACGCCTCGGACGGGCCGGTGTTGCACACGGTGAAGACCGCTTTCTCCTTCCTCGGCCTGCTCCCCTCGGACGACAAGCGGAACCTGATCAAGCGGGTGATCGGGGTCGGCGGCGACACCGTGGCCTGCTGCGACGACCACGGCAGGATCACCGTCAACGGCGTCGCGGCGAACGAGCCCTATCTCGCGCCGGGCAACGCGCCTTCTCAACAGACCTTCGACGTCACCGTACCCAGGGGACGGATCTGGGTGATGGGTGACCACCGCGATGTGTCCGCCGACTCCCGCTTCCACCTGGGGGATCCGGGTCAAGGGACCATTCCGCTGACGAGCGTGGTGGGTCAGGCGGTTGCGATCGTCTGGCCGGTCCCGCGGATCCGGCACCTGGACGCACCCGCTCCGCCCCCCTCGCTGCCGGCCGCGACCGGAGGCCCGGGGCACGCTCGACCGTCTCCCGGTCCCGATCACTTCCCGGCGCAGCCGCCGTCCGCGCCGCCCGCGTCAGGCGCGCTCGTGCTCCCGGTCGGGTGGTGGCAGTCGCGACGGAAGCATCGGCAGTGGTCCGTCAGATGAGCTGGCCCTTAGGCGACTTTTAGGGGATCTCGCTGCCGACGCCAACGGCCCCTTTCGCCTCCCACGATCGAACACACCGCTGTTCGAAGCAGGTTGAGACCCGCTCCCCGGATGCGGCCCCCGAAGCGGACTTCCGCGTGGACCCGAGTACCGGTCCGCGTGCGGCTGCTCCCCCAGCTCCTCATCGCGCCGTCACGGCACCTTTGCCTGAGGACCCACATGACCTCACGATCAGCTCATCACCGCTCCCCCGGCCGAAGCCGCCGGGTGACCAAGCCCGCCCTCGGCCTCGCCGCCGTACTCAGCGCCGGCGCCGCCGTCCTGGGCGTGTCCTTCGCCGCCACCACGCGGGCCGCGCCGCACGCCGACGCGGCGGCCCAGCCCACCGCCACCCCGACCGGCAAGCCGACCCCCACCCGGTCCTCCGCCACCTGTTCCCGGGCCCAGTTGCTCGGCAATCCCGGCTTCGAGACCGGCGAGGCCGCGCCATGGACGGCCACCGACGCCGTGATCTACGACTCCACGGGAATGCAGCCGCGCTCGGGCAACTGGGATGCCTGGTTGGGAGGTTATCCCTACCCCGCCACCGACACCCTGTCACAGCAGGTGACCGTTCCGGCCGGCTGCAAGGCCGGCCTCAGCTTCTGGCCGCACGTCGCCAGCTGCGAACCGTCCACCGGCGCCGACACCCTGACCGTCAAGGCCAACTCGACCACCCTGGCCACCTACACCAACCGGGACGCAACCGACGGCTATGTACACAAGACCCTCGACCTCTCGCCTTCGCAGGCCAGAAGGTGACGATCACCTTCACCGGAGTCGAGGTCACGGGCGCCGAGCAGACCAGCTTCGTGATCGACGACACCGCCCTCAACGTCTCCTGACCACTCCGGCGAGCGATCAGGGCGAGCGGGCCCGCGGACGCATCGGCCGACCGCCGTGTCGCCCGCAGCCCGTCCGAACACCGCCCCCGGCGGGCGCGGCATC
>NZ_JBHTTU010000199.1:0-5317 GCF_042794375.1 Kitasatospora sp. NPDC056531
GAGTACGAACAGGCGTACTGGGCGCAACTGGAGCAAGCCCCACAGGCCGCTTGATCACACGATCGCGGACTCCACGAAATCCGGGGCAGCTCACTTCCCCCGCCTGCTTCTTCCATGACCCCGCCTGGCCGACGAACGTCGGCGAAAAGCTCGGGCACCACCGGCTCCCGACCATCACACTGTGCGGATGACCCTGTTCGACGCCGGACACTACGAGCCCGACGAGATGCTCGCGCACCCACGCCACCTGGCCATGCAGCCGGTCCTGACCGGGCTGATCGAGCAGCTGCGTGATGTCCACACCCCGGAGGACGGCTACGTCTTCCAGCAGGACCTGCTGACCCGGCTACTGGAAGTCGAGCAGCACCGTGCCGAGTTCAGGCGTGCCGCCGACCGGGCCCACAAGGGCAAGGGCGCCCACGCCGGCGCCCCGGAGCCGCAGTCCGGCCGAGACCCGGCCGACCCCGGCACCTGGGCGTTCGAGCGTGACCTGTGCGAACGTCTGGCCCGGCAGCTACGCACCATCGGGGACGCACTGGCCTGGAGGGCCTTCGGGTACCGCCGGCCGTTCATCCTCGCTCTGTCCCGCAACGACTCGCCGGGCCCGATGGTCGGTAAGGACGGCCTCAAGACCGAGCTCGACCGGGTCCACCAGGCCTGGAAGGAAGACGGCGCCTTCGCGCTCCTGCACGACCTGACGAACTGCCTGCGCATCGGCGACATCACCATATGGGACGACGCCACCGCGCCGCGCACCCTGGAGATCAAGACCAACCCCAACAAGATGAAGCGAGCACAGCGGGAGCGGATCCACACCGCCCGCAACGCCATCCTGAACGGCGGACCCCTGCCCGGCGGACGGCCCAGCGAGGCGCTGCACGACCTCGACCTGCCGCTACGCACGCATCTCGACATGCTGCGCGCCACGGCGGACCGCGCCCTCATGGAGGGAATCGCGGCCACCGAGGTCCCCGGCAGCCGCGCGCTGCTCCTGGCTGACCAAGCCGCCTGCTCCCGCCTGGGCATGACGGGCGAGCTGTTCACCGGGCGTCTCGGCGGGGCGCTCCATGCCGCGCGGATCCGAGCAGGGATCGCCGCGAACCGTGAGCAGCAGAACGTTTCCGCCACCAGCCTGGACTTCACCGCCCGCGATCCCCTTCGGGTGCCGTGGGCTTCCTACCCGCTCCACCCTGCCGTGTGCGCCCGGATCATCGGTGGTCGATGCGGGCGATGGCCTCGCGGCTGGGCGAACGGGACGCGGCCGGGGCGGCCCGTAGACCTGCAGGGCGTGTTCGGCGTGCCGACGGGCGTCCTCGGCCTGGCCGAGCCAGATGCAGGAGGTGGCCGGATAGGAGGTGAGGGCGTGGTCGGCCAGCGGCAGCGGGTCCATGCCGAAGCGGTGGGCGTTCTTGGCGGCGTGCAGGGAGGCGGTGAATCCGTTGAGAACAAGCGGTGCGGGCGACGCAGACACTCCCGCTGCGGGTCGCTCGGTGGGCACGGAGTGTGGGGCAGCAGCCGGGCCTCGTCCCGGCTGCTCCCCCAACGGGGCCTGCTCGGCGTCGCTCGGTCAGATACTGGTCAGGGACCACCAGTTCTTGGCGTCGTTGCTGTTGGTGTCCAGCACCACGACCTGGTCGGGCAGGTTCTGGTACGGCGTCATGGCCAGCCGCGTGGAGCGGTTGACGATCTTGTACAGGTTGGTGAACGGCGAGTGTTCCAGCGTCCACTGGAACTCGAAGCTGTCGTTGCAGCTGGCCTGGGTCACGTACGTCTTGCCGAAGTATGTGAAGGGGGCGGGCTTGAGGCACTTGCCGGTGGCGTTGTTGCGGATGAGGTAGTAGCCGCTCCCCGACCCCTCGAACGTCCACTGGTCGCCGCGGGTGGCGCTGTTCGAGGCGACCACCCAGATGTTGTCGTCGTGGTCGTCGCCGAATCCCCAGGGGAGAAGGTGGCCGCTGGTGGCGGAGTTGACGATGGTGATCGGGCTGAGCAGGTCGCCCGGCGCGGCGCTCGCGGGCACGACCAACGTGCCGAGCAGCGTGGTCATCAGGCCGAGCAGGACGGCCAGACGCGCCACGATGGTGCCGTGTCGCGGACGCCCGGCCGCAGAAGGGGCGAGAGTCGTGGGGGTGCTCTGCGCTCCGGGGTGTTCGGGGGAGGCGTCGGCGATGGACAGTCCGGCGGTCGTGCTGACGGCGCCCAGGGCGCGGTGGTTACGCACGGAAAGACCTCCTGCGATGTGTGTGGTCGAGGGACAGTAGAAGCCGCCCCGGAAAGCCTGGCGACACTTTCGGTAGTCGCTAATGTGCAGTGTGTGCCCCGTGTCCCCCAAGGGGGATCACCCCTTTGGCGGGCGTGCGAAGCATTTCCTGGAGCGCGCACACGAACGACCGGCAGGCGGGCCGATGGTGCGCCCGTACCCATCGGCTTCGGCCGCACCGTCGACGTCGTCGGCATCATCCAGCAGATCGGCCGCCACCCCTGGCAGGACGACGAGATCCCCACCGTCGTCCACCTGCGCCCGGAAGGCGGCGGCCGGAGATAGAGGTCCGCGTCGACGACCTCCGACCCGTTCCGCCCGGCTGACCATCCCGACACGACCACTGCGCGCCCTGGCCGTCACCCCCGGCGGCTGGGGCGCAGCTGTTGCCCCGGAGGCTGGTGATGGCCGGGCAGGTGGACGGTGGGTGGGTACGGCGGAGGAGACGGGATGTGGGCGGGCCACAGCGGCGGGGGAGCGGCGGGTGCGAGGAGGTGCACGAAGTCCTCCTCAGGCTGCTGGACGTTGTGGCCGTCGGCCGTCGGCCGACGGCCGACGCCGGTGCCGCCGCGGGCTGCTGCTCCTGGCTCCCCTGGCCGACGGTGTGCTGCGCCGTCCGGGCTGAGCTGGCGCTCCTGCGCCGGCGTCGGGGGAGGGACTTTCGTGGGCAGGACGTCGGAGGGCGCAGCAGGGGCCTGCAGCCTCGGTGGTGCGGGACGGTCCACCGGACCCTGCGTCGGCTCGGCCGTCCGAGCCGGCCCGGGTTGGGGGGCAACGCGGCTTTCGCCCTGACGTCGTCACCCTGGAGCGGCATGGCCAGCCGGGCTGCAGCTGCTGACGGCGAGCCAGGACTCCTACATCATCAGCACCGCCAAGACCCTGCGGGACGTCAGCGTACCGGTCGCCCTCAGCCTCGGCCACGAGATGAACGGCAGCTGGTACCCGTGGGGCACCAAGCAGTCGAACGCCGCTGACTTCGTGCGGGCCTGGCGGCATGTCCACGACGTGTTAAAGGACCAGGGCGTCTCCACCGTGATCTGGGTCTGGAGCCCGAACGTCATCAACCCGGTGCCGAACGTACTCCTCAAGCCCTACTGCCCCGGGGACGGCTACGTCGACCGGGTCGGCGTCGTCGGCTACTACGCGCTGACTGGAGCCCAGAACTTCAGCCAGCTGTTCGGTCCGACCTTCAGCCAGATCCGCACCTTCAGCTCGCGGCCCTTCCTGCTGGCCGAGACCGGCTCCCAACCGAGCCCGCGCAAGCCGACGCAGATCACCGAGCTGCTGAAGACGGTGGCGAACGAGCCGGGCGTGGTCGGTTTCATCTGGTTCGACCTGAACAAGGAGACCGACTGGCGGGTCGACAGCAGCCCGGACGCGTTGGCCGCCTTCCGTGCCGGCGCCGCGAACCCCGCGTACGACATCGACCTGACGGGCCTGAAATGACGATTCCCAGACCGGGGCCAATCCGGTTCCCGACGACGGTGCGAGCCCGACGCAGGGCAGAACGACCATCGGAACAACCCCTGTAGCGGCGGCCGACGCCACGGAGGGAGCTTCAGCCGCAGCGGCGGCCGATGCCGTGACGGGCGGGCCTGCCGCAGGGATGGCTGATGCCATGGCAGGTGTGTCCGCCGCAGCGACCGCCGGCACGCCGACCGGGGAGGGTTCCGGAGCACCCGCCGAGGCGACGGCTGCGAACGAACACTGGATCGACTGGTTCGCGCCGCCTGCTCGGCCCGGCTCCCGGCAGTCCCCACTGGCGGGCGCTCCGCACGCGCAGGCTAGCCCCGACGACCGGCCGGTGGGCCGCCGCCTGCGCGCCGAAGCCGCGTCCAGGCCCGCCTCAGTCCCCCAGGGAGACCCCTCGGAGCCGGACAACGCCTCGACGATGCCGTTGCGCATCCTGCGGCCCTTCACCAGCCACCCCTCTCCGGCGACAGCCCCTCTACACCGCCCTCGACCGCGCCGGCCTCCACACGCTGACCGACGACGACCACCAGGCCGTCCGCGACCTCACCCAAGGCCTCGGCCCCGCCACGCTGCGCCAGGTCATGAGCTGGCTGGAGCGCACCCGCACCGCGGCCCTCGCACTGCGCGGCACCGAGCAGACCGCGCCCGCCCGTGCGAGGGTGCGCCGCAGCCGGTTTTGACGGACCGCCCGCTCAGAGGCCAGCGCCGCCCCGCCAGGCCACCTGCCATCCGGCTGCGCTGAGGCCGTTGGCTCCGAGGGCTGTCAGGGGCGGGGCCCCGTTGCCGGTCCAAGGCGGGATTCGTGCTCTGCCCTTGCCGGCGGGCGGGCGCTACGTTGCTTCGGGGGTCTTCGCCACCGCGCCGTGGACCGGACGTACCACTCTTTGGGGGCCTGTGCCGCAGGATGTCGAGTTCGAGCTGCCGTTCGTGTTGCGGATAAGCCCGGATCTGGAGGGTGCGCGCCGCCGTAACCTCCTCTGGGTCCAGCAGCACCGTCTGGTCAGCGGCGACCGGGCCCTTGGCTGGTACCGTTCGTGGGACATGCCGCGGCTGGCCGCCTACGGCTTCCCTCACGCCCGGGGGCCGGAGCTGGACCTGTGCGCGGACACGATGGCGTTCTTCTTCGTCTTTGAGCTTCCCCCGCTGGGTGGGAGGTGCTGATTACCTGGTCAGGGCGGGTGTGGGTAGTTCGACGGCCACTGGTTCGGCCGTCGCCTGGTCGGCGTAGTACTTCGCCTCGTACTCGTCCGGGCTGAGCCAGCCGAGGCGCTTTTGGATGCGGCGGGTGTTGTAGAAGCCGTCGATGTAGGCGAACAGGGCGAGGTCGGCGTCGGTGCGGGTCGCGAAGGTCGTGCGGCGGACGCACTCGGTCTTCAACACACTCCAGAAGTTCTCCGCGAGGGCGTTGTCGAACGAGTCGCCCACGCTTCCCATGCTCGGCTCGATTCCCGCCTTCAGCAGGCGAGTTGTGAGCTTGATGGACGTGTATTGGGCGGTTTCAACTGATCGTCGCAACACCTCGATCCAGGAGGATGTTGTGGCTCAGGGAAGGGCGCGTGCAGCGCTGAAGGCGGGTCGTCCGCC
>NZ_JBHTTU010000200.1:0-5243 GCF_042794375.1 Kitasatospora sp. NPDC056531
GGGAGGCGCGGGGCGTTCGGGCCCGTCGGATTCCGGTGGACTACGCCTCGCACACGGTGCATGTGGAGTCGCTGCGGGAGGAGCTGTTGGAGGTGTTGGCGCCGGTGGCGCCGGTCGCGCCGCGGGTTCCGTTCCTGTCGACCGTGCACGGCGGCTGGGTTGACGTGACGGCGGGTGATCTGGGGGCGGAGTACTGGTACCGCAACCTGCGCCAGACGGTGCGGTTCGAGGAAGCGGTGGGTTTCCTGCTGGGGCAGGGGCACCAGGCGTTCATCGAGGCCAGCCCGCATCCGGTGCTCACGATGGGCATCGAGGAGACCGCCGAAGCGCTCGGCCACCCCATGGCGGCGGCCGTCGGGTCGCTGCGGCGTGAGGAGGGCGGCCTGGAACGGCTGCTGGCCTCCTTCGCCGAGGCGCACGTCCACGGCGTCACCGTCGACTGGCGGCAGCTCTTCGCAGGCCAGGGCGCCCAGCGGGTCGACCTGCCCACCTACGCCTTCCAGCACGAGCGCTACTGGTGGAACAGCCCGGCCGCCGTGTCGGGCGCCGCCGCTGCGGCCGGCCTCGGCCTCGACGCCGCCGAACACCCGCTGCTGGGTGCCGAGGTGACCATCGCGGCCACCGATGAGCAGCTGTTGACCGGACGTCTCTCGCTCCGCACCCACCCGTGGCTCGCCGACCACGCCGTGGCGGGCACCGTCCTGCTGCCCGGCACCGCCTTCGTCGAGCTGGCGGCCCGGGCCGGTGAACGGGTCGGCTGCGAACTGGTGGAGGAGCTGACCCTCGCGGCTCCGCTGCTCCTGCCCGAGCAGGGCGGGACGGCCCTGCAGGTGGTGGTGGGAGCCCCGGACGAGAACGGACGCCGACCGCTGAGCCTGTACGCCCGGCCGGACGGCGGCTCCGCCGACGTCCCCTGGACCCGCCACGCCAGCGGGACGCTGGCCCCGGCCACCGTGGTGCCGGACGCCGGGGAACCGGACGGCGGACAGTGGCCGCCCGCTGGCGCAGTCGCCGTCGAGTTGGACGACTTCTACGATCGGGTGGCACTGGACGGGTACGAGTACGGACCGGCCTTCCAGGGCGTGGACGCGGCCTGGCGGCACGGTGACGACGTGCTGGCCGAGGTGCGCCTGTCGCCCGAGCAGCACGACGAGGCAGGCACCTTCGGCCTCCACCCGGCTCTGCTCGACGCGGCGCTGCAGACCGCGCAGCTCGGATCGTTCTTCCCCGCGCCGGACCCAGCCGGGAGCCCCGACGACGGCACCGGAGGGGCACGGCTGCCGTTCTCCTGGTCCGGCGTCTCGCTGCACGCCACCGGCGCCGCCGCACTGCGGGTGCGCATCTCCGCGGCCGGGCCGGAGGCGATCTCGGTGACGGCCACCGACGAGACCGGCCGGCCCGTGCTGACCGCCCGGTCCCTGGTGATGCGGCCGGTCACCGCCGCGCAGCTGGGCGCCGCCCGAGGCGCTGGGCGGGACGCCCTGTTCGGGCTGGAGTGGGTCGCGTCCAGCGCGCACGAGGGCGCGCCCGAAGCCGTCGGCATGTGGACCGTACTGGGCGCCGACGACGCCAAGCTGGGCGCGGCCCTGGAGTCGGCCGGCGGCCTGGTCATCACGCATCCGGACCTGGCAGCGCTGCGCGCGGACCTGGCCGGCGGCGCGCCCACCCCGGACGCCGTGGTCCTGCCGGTCGTCGCCCACCGCGCGGACGGCGCCCTGATGGACACCGTCCACGCGCAGACCGCCCGCGTCCTGGAGGTGCTGCGCGGCTGGCTGGCCGAACCGGCGCTGGTGGCCACGCCGCTCGTGGTGGTCACCCGGGGCGCGGTCGCCGGCACAGCCGGCGAGGACGTCACCGACCTGGCCGCCGCGGCGGTATGGGGCCTGGTCCGGTCGGCGCAGACCGAGAACCCCGGCCGGTTCGTGCTGGTCGACCTCGACGACCAGGAGCTCTCCGCCCTCGCACTGCCCGTGGTCCTGCCGGGCGGCGAGCCGCAACTGGCGGTCCGCGCGGGCGCCGCCCTCGTGCCCGTCCTCACCCAGACCCCGCCCCCCGCCGAGACCGCCCGGCCGGCCGACGCCGAGGGCACCGTCCTGATCACCGGCGGCACCGGCGCCCTGGGCCGCCTGCTCGCCCGGCACCTGGTGGTCGAACACGGCGTCCGGCACCTCCTGCTGGCCAGCCGTCGCGGCGCGCAGGCCGAGCACGCGGCGGCTCTCGTGGCAGAGCTGGCCGAGCTGGGCGCCCAGGTCACCGTGGCGTCCTGCGACGTCGAGGACCGCGCCCAGCTGGCGGCGCTGCTCGACACCGTCAGCCCCGAACACCCGCTGACCGGGGTCGTGCACGCCGCGGGCGTCCTGGATGACGGGATCATCGAATCCCTGGATCCGCAGCGCCTGTCCCGCGTCCTGCTGCCCAAGGCGGACGCGGCGGCGCACCTGCACGAGCTGACCGCTGGGCAGGACCTACGCTTCTTCGTCCTGTTCTCCTCCATCGCGGCGACCTTCGGCAACGCGGGACAGGGCAACTACGCGGCCGCCAACGCCTTCCTCGACGCCCTGGCCCAGCACCGGCGGGCCCACGGGCACCCCGCGACCTCGCTGGCCTG
This sequence comes from Kitasatospora sp. NPDC056531, assembly GCF_042794375.1. Classification (NCBI taxonomy): domain Bacteria; kingdom Bacillati; phylum Actinomycetota; class Actinomycetes; order Kitasatosporales; family Streptomycetaceae; genus Kitasatospora; species Kitasatospora sp. NPDC056531. The sequence goes on from NZ_JBHTTU010000200.1 coordinate 2,609, forward strand.
GGGGCTGTGGGAGGAGACCAGCGGCATGACCGGAGCCATGGATGAGGGCGACCGGGCCCGCCTCGCCCGCCGGGGCGTCACACCACTTCCGACGCACCAGGGACTGGCGCTGTTCGACCTCGCCCGGGCCGTCGACCGACCGCTGCAGCTGCTCGTCCGGCTGGACAGCGCTGTCCTGGCCCGCTCGGAGGGCGGGCCCGACGCCACACCCGGGCTCTTCCGGCAGCTGGTCCGCCGGCCCGCCCGGCCGACCCGGACCGGTGGCGCCGAGGCGGCGCAGACCCTGGAGCAGCGGCTGGCGCCGCTCTCCATGGAGGAGCAGAAGCGCCTGCTGCTCGACCTGGTGCAGGGACAGCTGGCCGGTGTGCTGGGACACCGGACACCAGGCGCGATCCGGGCCGAGCAGACGTTCAAGGAACTCGGCTTCGACTCACTGACCGCCGTGGAGTTCCGCAACCGGCTGAGCTCGGCCACCGGGCTGCGGCTGTCGGCGACCCTCGTCTTCGACTTCCCGACCCTCAGCCTGCTCAGCGACCACCTGCACGGGCGGCTGGTCCAGCAGACCGTGGCGGACGGCTCGCCGTTGGAGGAGCTCGACCGCCTGGAGGCCGCCGTCGCGGCGATCAGCACCGACGAGGGCCTGCGCACCAAGGTCACCGCCCGGCTGGAGTACCTGCTGACCAAGCTGGCCAGCGGGCGGGTGCCGGGGCTGGAGGCGGGCCCGGAGCCTGCCGCGGTCGGCGAGCGGCTCCAGGAGGCCACCGCCGACGAGATCTTCGCATTCATCAACAACGAGCTGGGGCGTTCGTCATGACGCCTCGCGGCTGCGGACGTCCGAACGACCTTCAGGGATTGGTGTTGCATGGCGACTGAAGAGAAGCTCCTCGACCACCTTCGGTGGGTCACGGCCGAGCTGCACCAGAGCCGCCAGAACCTGCGAGAGCTTCAGGAGGAGAAGCACGAGCCGATCGCGATCGTCGCGATGAGCTGCCGCTTCCCGGGCGGCGTCCGGTCCCCCGAAGACCTGTGGCGGCTGGTCGCCGACGGCGCCGACGCCATCACCGAGTTCCCGGCCGGCCGCGGCTGGGACCTGGCCGGCCTCTACGACCCCGACCCCCAGGCGCCCGGCAAGTCCTACGCCCGGGAGGGCGGGTTCCTGCACGACGTCGACCAGTTCGACGCGGACCTGTTCGGCATCGCGCCCCGCGAGGCGCTGGCGATGGACCCGCACCAGCGGCTGCTGCTGGAGACCTGCTGGGAGGCGTTCGAGCGGGCGGGCATCGTGCCCGCCTCGCTGCGGGGCAGCCGCACCGGGGTCTTCGTCGGGGCCATGCAGCACGACTACGGGACCGACCTGCGGGACCTGCCCGACGGCGTCGAAGGCCACCTGTCGACCGGTGGCGCCGGCGGGGTCACCTCCGGCCGCGTCTCCTACACCTTCGGCCTCGAAGGCCCGGCGATGACGGTGGACACCGCTTGTTCCTCGTCGCTGGTCTCCCTGCACGTCGCCAGCCAGTCGCTGCGACAGGGCGAGTGCGACCTCGCCCTGGCCGGCGGGGTGACCGTCATGTCCACCCCCCTGCTGTTCACCGACTTCAGCCGCCAGCGGGTCCTGTCGCCTGATGGCCGCTGCAAGTCCTTCGCCGCCACCGCCGACGGCACCGGCTTCGCCGAGGGCGCCGGCGTGCTGCTGCTGGAGCGGCTCTCGGACGCCGAACGCAACGGGCACCCGGTGCTGGCCGTCCTGCGCGGCAGCGCGGTGAACCAGGACGGTGCCAGCAACGGCCTGACCGCGCCCAACGGGCCGTCCCAGGAGCGCGTGATCCGTCAGGCCCTGGCCGCCGCCCGACTGGAGGACCACCAGGTCGACGCCGTCGAGGCGCACGGCACCGGCACGAAGCTCGGTGACCCGATCGAGGCGCAGGCACTGATCGCCACGTACGGCAGCAACCGCCCGGCGGACCGTCCGCTGTGGCTCGGCTCGTTGAAGTCGAACATCGGTCACACCCAGGCGGCCGCCGGTGTCGCCGGTGTGATCAAGATGGTGATGGCGATGCGGCACGGGGTGCTGCCGCGCACCCTGCACGTGGACGAGCCCACTCCCCACGTGGACTGGGCCGCCGGGACGGTGTCACTGCTGACCGAGCCGGTGAACTGGCCGCGGCGCGAGGAGCCGCGCCGCGCCGCGGTGTCCTCCTTCGGTATCGGCGGTACCAACGCCCACCTGATCCTGGAGGAGGCCCCGGCCGCGCCCGACAACGGGCACACCGAAGCCGCCGGACCCGGGACTGTGCTGCCCTGGGTCCTCTCCGGCAAGTCCGCGGCGGCCCTGCGGGCGCAGGCCCGGACGCTGGCCGATTTCCTGGCGGCCAACCCGGACGCCGATCCGCGTGACACGGCCTACTCGCTGGCCACCACCCGGGCACTGCTGGGACACCGCGGCGTAGTCGTGGCCGGTGACACCGGGCAGGCGCTGGGGGCACTGCGGGCTCTCGCCGATGGGACTACGGCCCGTCACGCCGTCACCGGCGAGATCAAGGCCGCCGGCCGTACGGTGTTCGTGTTCCCGGGGCAGGGGTCGCAGTGGGCGGGGATGGCTGCGGGTCTGTTGGAGGAGTCGGCGGTGTTCGCCGCT
>NZ_JBHTTU010000201.1:0-5204 GCF_042794375.1 Kitasatospora sp. NPDC056531
GGGAGGCGCGGGGCGTTCGGGCCCGTCGGATTCCGGTGGACTACGCCTCGCACACGGTGCATGTGGAGTCGCTGCGGGAGGAGCTGTTGGAGGTGCTGGCGCCGGTGGCGCCGGTCGCGCCGCGGGTTCCGTTCCTGTCGACCGTGCACGGCGGTTGGGTTGACGTGACGGCGGGTGATCTGGGGGCGGAGTACTGGTACCGCAACCTGCGCCAGACGGTGCGGTTCGAGGAGGCGGTGGGTTTCCTGCTGGGGCAGGGGCACCAGGCGTTCATCGAGGCCAGCCCGCATCCGGTGCTCACGATGGGCATCCAGGACACCGCCGAAGCCGCCGAGGCCGCTGGTGCGGGCGTGGACGCGGGCCGGGTGCTGGCGGTGGGCACGCTGCGGCGTGAGGAGGGCGGCCTGGAACGGCTGCTGGCCTCCTTCGCCGAGGCGTACGTCCACGGCGTCACCGTCGACTGGCGGCAGCTCTTCGCAGGCCAGGGCGCCCAGCGGGTCGACCTGCCCACCTACGCCTTCCAACACGAGAACTACTGGCTGGATGCCCCGGCGGATGGCGTGGGCGATGTGGTCTCCGCCGGTCTCGGCTCGGCCGACCACCCGCTGCTCGGCGCGGCGGTGGCGCTGGCGGGCGGTGACGGCTTGCTCTTCACCGGCCGTCTGTCCCTGCGCACCCACCCCTGGCTGGCCGACCACGCCGTGGCCGGCACGGTCCTGGTGCCGGGCACGGGCATGCTGGAGCTGGCGCTGCGCGCCGGTGAGCGCGCGGGTTGTGAGCACGTGGAGGAGCTGACGCTGGAGGCGCCGCTGGTGGTGCCCGAGCGTGGCGGTGTCCAGATCCAGCTCGCCGTCGGCGAGTCGGACGGCACCGGCCGCCGCTCGCTCAGCCTGCATTCGCGCATCCACGAGGAGGGTGCGGACGAGGAGTTGGCGGGTGCGTGGGTGTGTCACGCCACCGGCACGTTGGCCACCGAGGCCGCCGCCGCGGCAGTCGCTGCCGCCGGTGCCGCCGCGCCCGATCTGATGGTCTGGCCGCCGCGGGATGCCGTCGCCCTCGACGTGACGGACCTGTACGAGCGGTTCGCCGAGCGCGAGTTCACCTACGGCCCGGCCTTCCGAGGCGTCCGGGCCGCGTGGCGCCGGGGCGAGGAGGTCTTCGCCGAGGTCGCCCTGCCCGCCGAGGAGCACGGGCAGGCCGCCCGCTTCGGCATCCACCCCGCCCTGTTCGACTCGATGCTGCACGCGGTGGCGCTGGGCGCGATGGAGCAGGAGGGCCAGGGCCGGCTGCCGTTCGCGTGGTCGGGTGTGTCGCTGCACGCGGTCGGCGCCACGACCCTGCGGGTCCGGCTGGCCCCCACGGGCACCGACGCGATGTCCCTGCACGCGGCGGACATCGCCGGTACCCCGGTGATCTCGGTGGAGTCGTTGCTCTCCCGACCGATCACGCTGGACCAGGTGCGGGCGGCCCGCGGCGCCGGCCGGGACTCGCTGTTCCGGATCGACTGGACCGAGCTGCGGGTGCCCGACGCGGGTGCGATGTCGGCCGGCCGGGCCTGGCTGGGCGAGGTGCCCGCGGGCCTGGGTGGTCTGGCCGGTGACCGGTTCGAGGACCTGGCGGCGCTGGCCGACAAGATCGATGCCGGGGCGGAGGTCCCTGGGACGGTTCTGCTTCCCATAGCCGTCGGCATGGAGGACCCGATCGCGGGTGTCCGCGAGACGGCGGCCCGGGTGCTGGCGGTGGTGCAGGCGTGGGTTGCCGATGAGCGGTGGGCCGACTCCCGGCTGGTGCTGGTGACCCGGGGGGCGGTCGCGGTGGAGCCCGGCGTGGACGTCGCTGATCTGGCCGCGGCCTCGGTCTGGGGGCTGGTGCGTTCGGCGCAGTCCGAGCACCCGGGGCGGATCGTCCTGCTGGACGTCGACGGCGAGGATGCCTCGCACGTCCTGCCCTTCGCGGTGGCCGGTACCGAGCCGCAGGTCGCCCTGCGCCGCGGTACGGCGTTCGCGCCGCGCCTGTCGCGCGTTGCGGGTGTGGCTGCCGAGGACGCGAAGGTGGCCTTCGGTCCCGAGGGGACGGTGCTGGTCACCGGTGCGACCGGCACTCTGGGCGCCCTGGTGGCCCGTCACTTGGTGGCCCGGCACGGCGTGCGTCACCTGCTGCTGGCCAGCCGCAGTGGCGAGGCTGCCCCGGGCGCGGCCGAGCTGGTCGCGGAGCTGACCGAGGCCGGCGCCCAGGTCACGCTGGCGGCCTGCGACGTCGCCGACCGCGAGGCTCTTGCGGCTCTGCTCGCTGGGGTTCCGGCCGATGCCCCCCTTACCGGGGTGGTGCACACGGCAGGTGTGCTGGACGACGGTGTGATCGAGTCGCTCACCCCCGAGCGCTTCGACACCGTCCTGCGGCCGAAGGTCGACGCCGCCTGGCACCTGCACGAGCTCACCCGGGACCTGGACCTGTCCGCCTTCGTGCTCTTCTCCGCGGTGGCCGGCACCTTCGGCTCCCCGGGCCAGGGCAACTACGCGACGGCCAACGCGTTCCTGGACGCGCTCGCCCAGCACCGCAAGGCCCAGGGCCTGCCCGCCGTCTCGCTCGCCTGGGGCTTCTGGGCTGAACTCAGCAGTCTGACCGGCCAGTTGAAGGGCACCCAGATCCGCCGCATCACCGGCGGCGGCCTGGTCGCGATGCGGTCGCAGGAGGGCCTGGAGCTCTTCGACGCCGCCTGCGCGACCGGAGATGCCCTGCTGGTGCCGGCCCGGCTCGACCTGGCCGGGGTGCGTACCGGCGCCTCCGAGGTCCCCGCCCTGCTGCGCGGCCTGGTGCGGGCCTCCGCCCGCCGGGCCTCCTCGGACGCGAACCCTGACGCGGCGGCCGCGCTGCGGCAGCGCCTGGTCGGCGCCTCCGAGGCGGAGCGCAGCCGGGCCCTGCTCGACCTGGTCCGCACCACCGTGGCCGCCGTGCTGCGGCTGGACGGCCCGACGGCGCTGAACGTCCGCCGGGGCTTCCTGGACATGGGCGTCGACTCGCTGACCGCGGTCGAGATCCGCAACCGGCTCAACGCGGCCACCGGGCTGCGCCTGCCGGCCACCTCGGTCTTCGACTACCCGACGGCGGTGGCGCTCGCCGACCACGTGTCCGCGACGATCGGCGCCGTCGACGGCGACGCCGGGGCACCCGGACTGGCAGAGCTGGACAAGGTGGAAGCCGCCCTGGCCGCGCTCGAACCCGGCGGCAGCGCCGCCACCGAAATCACCACCCGACTGAAGAAGCTCCTCGCGAAGTGGGGTAGCTCCGTGGATTCGACGAGTACGGCGCTCGAGGAGAGCAGCATCGATTCGGCAACGGACGACGAACTCTTCTCGGTTCTCGACGGATTCCGGAATTCCTGAACCCAGCGGTGGAACACCCCTTTCGCTTGAAGGAGTTGACATAAAGTGGCAAACGAGGACAAGCTCCGCGAATACCTGAAGTTCGCGACCGCCGATCTGCAGCAGGCGCGCCGACGGGTCCACGAGCTGGAGGAGAAGGACCACGAGCCGATCGCGATCGTCTCGATGAGCTGCCGCCTCCCGGGCGGGGTCCGTGGCCCCGAGGACCTGTGGCAGCTGCTGGCCGACGACGGCGACGCCATCTCGGAGTTCCCGACCGGCCGCGGCTGGGACGACCTCTACGACCCGGACCCGGAGCGGCCCGGCAAGTCCTACGTGCGCGAGGGCGGATTCGTCTACGACGCCGAGGAGTTCGACGCCGGACTGTTCGACATCAGCCCGCGTGAGGCGCTGGCGATGGACCCGCAGCAGCGGCTGCTGCTGGAGGCGTCCTGGGAGGCGTTCGAGCGGGCCGGGATCGACCCGCTGTCGCTGCGCGGCAGCCGGACCGGTGTCTTCGCCGGCGTGATCTACCACGACTACGCCTCGCGGCTGAACGCCATACCCGAGGGCGTGGAGGGCTACCTCGGCACCGGCAGCTCCGCCAGTGTCGCCTCGGGCCGCATCTCCTACTCGTTCGGCCTGGAGGGGCCGGCGGTGACGGTCGACACGGCCTGCTCCTCGTCGCTGGTCGCCCTGCACCTGGCCGTGCAGGCGCTGCGCCAGGGCGAGTGCACCATGGCGCTGGCCGGCGGTGTGACGGTGATGAACAGCGCCGGCATGTTCGTGGAGTTCTCCCGCCAGCGCGGCCTGGCCCCCGATGCCCGCTGCAAGTCCTTCGCGGCGGGCGCGGACGGCACCGGCTTCTCGGAGGGCGTGGGCATGCTGCTGGTCGAGCGGCTCTCCGACGCCCGCCGCCACGGGCACCCGGTGCTCGCGATCGTCCGCGGCAGCGCCGTCAACCAGGACGGTGCCTCCAACGGCCTGACCGCGCCCAACGGGCCCTCCCAGCAGCGGGTGATCCGGGCCGCCCTGGCCAACGCCCGCCTGACGGCCGACCAGGTCGACGCCGTCGAGGCGCACGGGACCGGCACCAAGCTCGGCGACCCGATCGAGGCCCAGGCGCTGCTGGCGACCTACGGGCAGAACCGCGCGGCGGACCGTCCGCTGTGGCTCGGCTCGGTCAAGTCGAACATCGGCCACACCCAGGCTGCCGCGGGTGTCGCCGGTGTGATCAAGATGGTGATGGCGATGCGCCACGGGGTGCTGCCGCGCACCCTGCACGTGGACGCTCCCACCCCGCAGGTGGACTGGACGGCGGGCGCGGTGTCGCTGCTCACCCAGCCGGTGGAGTGGGCGGCGGGCGACGAACTCAGGCGCGCCGCCGTCTCCTCCTTCGGGGTGAGCGGCACGAACGCGCACGTGATCCTGGAGCAGGCTCCGGTGGAGGAGCCGGCCGAAGAGGTCGTTGACGGGTCCACGCTTCCGGTGGTGCCGTGGGTGCTGTCGGGGAAGTCGGCGGCAGCGTTGCGCGCCCAGGCGGCGCAGCTGGCGGCGTTCGTCGAGGGCTCCGCCGACCTGCGCGACGTGGACACGACGTTCTCGCTGGCGACGGGCCGGGCAGCGCTGGAGCACCGCGGTGTCGTGGTGGCGCGCGACCGGGCGGGGGCACTGGCCGGTCTGCGGAGCATCGCCGAGGGAACCGGGGCGGCCGGGACGGTGGTGGGCGAGGCCGGTGAGGGCCGAACCGCCGGCCGTACGGTGTTCGTGTTCCCGGGGCAGGGGTCGCAGTGGGCGGGGATGGCTGCGGGTCTGTTGGAGGAGTCGGCGGTGTTCGCCGCT
>NZ_JBHTTU010000202.1:0-5096 GCF_042794375.1 Kitasatospora sp. NPDC056531
CTCCCAGTAGCGGTCCGCCAGCCGGCCGATCTCCCGGCCCGGTTCGTTCGTCCTCATGCCGCCATAGTGACGATGCCGGGCCGCCCGGTCAGCCGGTCCGTGGCACCCGGGCGGTGGCACCCCTCGAAAGGATGAATCGGATCAGGCCCGCCCCGGCGCGCTCGCGGCCCCCACCAAGGCGGAAGGCATTTCCAATCATTCAAACACACTTGCCGTGCACCTAAGTTGACTCGTCATCAGCAAAATCCGATGGCACCATGACGCCATGCCCCGTCGCACCCTGCCGGTCCCTTTGGCTGCCGTCGTCACCGCCACGGCCGTCGCGCTGACCGGCTGCGGGGGCGCCACCCGATCCTCGACGAGCACTCCACTCGTCGACCACGGCACCGTCCGGATCGCCGAGTCCAGCGAGACGCCGAGCTTCAACCCGTACTCGACCTTCGGCGCCGCCCAGGCCCGTTACGCCTACGACTCGCTGGTCAACATCGCCCCCGACGGCGCGGTGGTCTCCGGCCTGGCCTCGTCCTGGCAGGCCACCACGACCACGGCCACCTTCACCCTCCGCCCGGGGATCACCTGCTCCGACGGCACCCCCCTCACCGCCTCCGCGGTGGCCCGGGCACTGACCTACGCGGGTGACCCGGCCAACCAGCTCGCCGGCGCCCAGACCGTCCTGCCGGGCGTCCCCTTCACCGCGACCGCCGACGACCGGGCCGGCACGGTGTCGGCCACCACCACCGCCCCCTTCCCGTTCCTCACCCGCACCCTCGGCCTGCTGCCGATCGTCTGCCCCGCCGGCCTCGACCGGCCCCAGTCGCTGGACCGCGCCACCCAGGGCACCGGCCCGTACGTGCTCACCCGCTACTCCCCCGGCGGGCCCTACGAGTTCACCGTCCGCGAGGGCTACCGCTGGGGCCCGGCCGGCGCGGGCACCGCGGAGCCCGGCCTGCCGGCCCGGATCGTCCTCTCGGTGGTGCCCCAGGCCTCCACTGCCGCGAACCTGCTGCTCACCGGGGGCATCGACATCGCGAGCGTGAACGGCCCCGACCGCGCCCGGCTCACCGGCCACGGCCTGGCCGCCGCCGACATGGCGACCGTGGTCGGGCTGACCTTCTTCAACCAGCGCCCCAGCCGCCCACTGGCAGATCCGGCGCTGCGCCGGGCCCTGGTGTCCGCGCTCGACCGCCAAGGGCTCGCCAACGTCGCCGTCGGCGGCACCGGCCGGCCCGCCACCGACTTCGGCGCCGAAGGTGCCGTCTGCCACGCCGACCTCGCCGCCGCCGACCTGCCGGCGCAGGACGCCGCCGAGGCCCTGCGCGCCGCGGGCTGGACGCGCGTCGGCGACGGCCCCCTCACCAAGGACGGACACCCGCTCCGGCTGCGCCTGATCACCAGCCCGGACATCGGTTCGACCCTGCCGTCCGTCGCCGAGCTGATGGCCGGGTACTGGACAGCCCTCGGCGCGGACGTCACCCAGGTCACCGAGAGCCTGCCCGCCCTCGTCAACGCCATGTACCAGACCGGTGACTTCGACATCGTGGTCGGCAGCACCCCGGGCTTCGCGCTGCCCGTCGGATTCGTCCCGTTCTTCTCCGGCCCCACCCCCGCCCAGGGCCTCAACTTCGCCGGGGTCGCCAACCCCGAGTACGACGCCCTGGTCGCCCGGGCCCTCCAGGAGCCGGACACGGCGGGCTGCGCCATCTGGAACCAGGCCTCGGCCGCGCTCCTGCGCTCGGCCGACGCCCTCCCGATCGCCGACGGCCGGAGCACCGTCTACGGCCGCCGCACCACCTTCGCCACCACGTTCGGCGGCGAGCTCGTCCCCACCAGCGTCCGCCTGCACCAGTGACCGGGAGACCCGACGTGTCCCCACCCCGCCTGCTGCGGCACCCGTGGACCGCGTTCCTCGGGCGCCGCACGGCCCGGCTGCTCCTCTCCCTCGCCGTCGTGCTCAGCGCGTCCTTCGCGATGATCCGCCTCGTCCCCGGCGATCCCGTCCGCGCCGCCCTCGGCGTCGACGCCTCCCCCGCCCTGGTCGCCGCCCGCCGGCACCAACTCGGCCTCGACGCGCCCTTCCCGTCCCAGTTCCGGCACTACGTGGACGGCCTCCTGCACGGCGACCTCGGCACGTCGCTCGTCACCGGCACCCCCGTCGCGGAGCTGGTCCGCACCCGGCTGCCGGCCACCCTGGAGATCGCCGGCCTGGCCTTCCTCGTCACCCTCGCCGTCGCCCTGCCCTGCGGACTGCTCGCCGCCGTCCGCACCCAGGACGGCCGGCACCCGCACAGCGAACTGGCGTTCACGGCCGTGACCGCCGGCCTGGCCGGGGTGCCGGACTTCGTCCTGGCCGCCGGGCTCACCGCGCTGCTGGCCGTCGGCCTCCAGCTGCTCCCGGTGGCCGGTGCGGCGGGCGTCGAGTCCTTCGTCCTGCCGGTCCTCGCGCTCTCCCTCGCGCCCACCGCCGTCCTGGTGCGGATCGTCCGGGTGGAGGCGCTGAAGGTGCTGTCCGAGGACTACCTGCGCACCGCCAGGGGGAAGCGCCTGTCCCCCGCCCGCCGCTACCTGCGCCACGCGGCGCCGAACATGGCGACCGCCGCGCTCACCGTCGCCGGCAGCCTGCTGCCCGCCATGATCGCCGGCACCGTCCTGGTCGAGAAGGTGTTCGCCTGGCCCGGCATCGGTTCGGCGATGGCGCAGTCCGTGGTCACCCAGGACTACCCGGTGATCCAGGCGATGGTGCTGGTCCTGGGCACCACCGTGCTGCTCTCCGGCCTCCTGGTCGACGTGCTGCTGGCGCTGCTCGACCCCCGCTCGGCGATCCGGGAGAGCTGAGGATCCGATGCGCCTTCCCACCCGGTACCCCCGCTCCCCCATGGCCTGGGTCGCGGCCGCCATGCTGGTCTCACTGGTCGTGCTCGCGCTGACCGCCCCGCTCCTGTGGGGCACCGCCGCGGACCGCCCCGACCCCTCGGCGGTGCTGCAGGGCCCGTCGACGGCGCACCCGTTCGGCACCGACAATCTCGGACGGGACGTGCTCGCCCGGGTCCTGACCGCCACCCGGCTCTCCCTGCTGCTCGCATTGGCCGCGACCCTGCTCGGCGCGACCGGCGGCGTGCTGCTCGGCGCGTCCACCGCCGTCGTCGGCCCGCGCACCCGTCGGCTGCTCACCGCGCTGATCAACCTGCTGCTCGCCTTCCCCGCGCTGCTGGTCGCCCTCTTCCTCGCGGTGGTGTTCGGCGCGGGCGCCGGCCCGGCGATGCTCGCCCTCGCCGTCGCGGGCATCCCCGGCTTCGCCCGGCTCGCCCAGACGCTCGCCGCCGGCGTCGCGGGCACCGACCACCTGGCCGCGGCCCGGGTGCTCGGCCTGCGCCGGCACCGACTGCTGTGGCGGCACGTGCTTCCCAACATCGCCGAGCCTCTGCTGCTGAGCACCACCACGGCGGCGGGCACCTCCCTCGTCGCGCTCTCCGGGCTGAGTTTCCTCGGCCTGGGCGTCCAGCCGCCCGGCTACGACTGGGGGCAGCTGCTCAACCAGGGGCTCGACCGCATCTACGCCCAGCCGCTGCCCGCCCTCGCCCCCGGCCTGGCCATCCTCTACGCGGCGGTGACCTTCCAGCTGCTCGGCGAGGTCATGTCCGGCGGCGTCGCCCGGCGCAGCCCGGCACCCCGTACGGTCCGGCGGGCGGTCGTGCCGAGCGGGCCCGCCGAGGAGGCCCTGGTGCTCCAGGTCGAGGACCTCGACGTCGAACTGCCCACCCCGGACGGGCTGATCCGGCCGGTGCGCGGGGTGAGCCTGTCGCTGCGGCCGGGCGAGATCGTCGGTCTCGTCGGCGAGTCCGGCTCCGGCAAGTCGCTCACCGCGCTCGCGATCACCGACCTGCTCCCGGCACGGGCCCGGGTGTCCCGACGGACCCTGCGGCTGCTCGGCGCCGACCTCGCCGCCATGACGCCGAAGGCGCGCGACCACCACCTGGCCACCGGCCTGGCGATGATCTACCAGAACCCGGCTTCGGCGCTCAACCCGGCGCTGCGGGTCTCCACCCAGCTCACCGAGACCGTCCGGGCCCACCGCGGCGCCGGCCGCGCCCAGGCCGCCGCGGAGGCCGCCGACGCCCTGCGCCGGGTCGGCCTCCCCCCGGCGACGCTGCGCGTACGCCCCCACCAGCTCTCCGGCGGCCAGCGGCAGCGGGTGATGATCGCGGCCGCACTGATGGTGCGACCGGGCCTGATCATCGCCGACGAGCCGACCACCGCGCTCGACGTCACCGTGCAGCGGCAGATCACCGGGCTGCTGTCCGAGATCCGCCGGGACACCCGCGCCGCCGTCCTGTTCATCAGCCACGACGTCGCGCTGGTCGGCGAGTTCTGCGACCGCGTACTGGTGATGTACGCGGGGACGATCGTCGAGGCGCTGCCCGCCGACCGGCTCGCCACCGGCACCCGGCACCCCTACACCCGGGCCCTGGTCGAGTCGGTGCCCGACCTCACCGCGGACCGCGACCGGCCGCTGCCCACGGTGGAGGGCGCCCCGCCCGACCCGCTCGCGCCCGCCCCCGGCTGCCCGTTCGAGCCGCGCTGCCCGCGCCGCCGGGACCACTGCGCCGAGCAGGCCCCGCCGCTGGAGGAGCTCGACCCGGTCCACCGGGTCGCGTGCTGGTACCCCGTACCGGTGGAGGCGGAGGTGACCGCGTCATGACCACCCTTCAGGTCTGCGACCTCAGCGTCCGCCACCACGGCCCGCGTGGCCCCGTCATCGCCGTGGACGGCGTCTCGCTGGAGATCCCGTCGGGCACCACGCTCGGGCTCGTGGGCGAGTCCGGCTCCGGCAAGTCGAGCCTGGCCCGGGCGATCGTCGGCCTCGACCGCATGCACGGGGGCAAGGTCCTGCTCGACGGCCGGGAGCTCCGGGTCCGCACCGTCCGCGACCGGCGCCGGCTCGGCCGCCTGGTCCAGGTCGTCCTCCAGGACCCGGACACCGCACTGGACCCCCGGATGACGGTCCGCCGGACGCTCGTCGAGGCGGCCACCGCGTTCCACCGGCTCGACCGGCGGGCCCGGGCCGAACGCGTCGCCGCCCTGCTCGAACTCGTCGGCCT
>NZ_JBHTTU010000203.1:0-5064 GCF_042794375.1 Kitasatospora sp. NPDC056531
GAGGGCGGGGCCGTGGGCGATGAGGCGGGCGGTGACGAACCACAGCGAGGCCGCGAGCAGCGGGCGCAGGCCGTTCGCGGCGGCGGCCTGGCCGATGTAGGCCTGGTCGCGGATCCACACGTACCGGTAGTCGTAGTTGCGGCCCTGCTCCGCCCGCTCCGGCAGGCTGGTGGTGGCCGCGGCGACCGTCCCGCCGCCAAGGCCGGTCAGGCCCGTGAGGACCGCGTGGGCGTGCCGGGCGTCCCGCTGCCCCAGTACGCCGTGCAGGCCGGGGACCCGCGCGGCCCACTCGGCCTCGGTGGACCGCCACAGCGCTCCGGCCGGCTCGGGGCTCGGCAGCGGCCGGTCGGAGACCTCCAGCACCAGGTCGCGAGACCTGCCGGCCCCCACACGCACACCGCTGCGCAACAGCGAGCCGTCGGCCCGGGCGTCAGGGCAACCCCGCAGGCGCACGTGCAGATCGCCGGCCCGCGCCGTCCAGTAACCGGCCTCGTCTCGCCTGATCTTCCGCAGCGGGTGCGCGCCGAAGCCCGCGGCGAGGTTCAGCTGTACGTCGAGGTCGGCGTCGCCGTCGACGGCCATGATCCTGCGCAGCACCACCGTCCGATGCGCGTCCCCGGGGTAGGCGAGGGCCTCGCGGCACTCGACGATGCCGCTGGTGGTGGTCCACCGGCTGCGCCAGATCAGGCTGCCCGGTTCGTAGTAGCCGCCCCACACGTACGACTGAGTGGGGGTGACGGTGTACCAGCCGTCGCCGCCGATCAGGGCGGCGAAGACGGCGTCGCTGTCCCAGCCGGGTACGCACATCCACGCGATGTCGCCCCGCGGCCCCACCAGGGCTCCACGCTGGCCGTCGGCGAGCAGCGCGTAGTCGCGCAGGACATGGGGAGCGGGCGGGCCTGCGGTGGGGGCGGTCAACGGCTCATCTCCCTCGAAGACGGACGGTCGGTGGCAGGCATGGAAGTGGTCCCGGGCGGGCACACGCCGGGCGGTCAAGGAGGTGACGGAGATGACCGGGATCAGGGTGGTCAAGCGTCCCGCCCCGCAGCGCCCGCGGCCTCCGCTCGACCTGCGGACCCCCTCGGGCCGTCCATTGCCGTACTGAGCGAGCCCGTTCCAGGACACGCCGGTCTGCGTCAGCGCGGGGCACGGTACCGCTCGGCAACGTTGCTGCACAGGCTCAGCCCGAGGCCGGGCCGGCCTTCCTGTCCCGGGCGCAGGATGCCTCCGTCGGGGCTGAGGGCGCCGTCGAACAGGAGGTGCTCGATACGGACGTGGTCATGGAACCATTCCAGGTGGCGCAGGTTCGGCACCGCGGCGGCGGCGGCGGCGGCGGCATGGGCGTGGACGTGCGGGGCGCAGTGCCCCGACAGCTGGAGATTGTGGGCCTGGGCGAGGGCGGCGGCGCGCAGCCACACGGTGAAGCCGCCACAGCGGGTGGCGTCGGCCTGCAGGCAGTCCACGACCGGGGCCATGCGGGCGAAGTAGGGCAGGTCGTAGCCGTACTCGCCGGCCGCGACGTCGGTGGTGACCGCGTCGCGGACGAGGGCGAGACCGGCCAGGTCGTCGGAGGAGACGGGCTCCTCGAACCAGCTCACCCCCCACCCGGCGAGCGAGTGTGCGAGGCGGACGGCCTGCTTACGGGTGTAGGCGCCGTTGGCGTCCACGTAGAGATCGGCGTCGTCGCCGATCAGCTGTCGGGCCTGCTCGGTACGCTCCAGGTCCCGCCGTTCCCGGGCGCCCCACCCCTCACCAATCTTGATCTTGAAGCGGGTGAGGCCCTGCCCGGCCCAGCCCCGTAGCTGGTCGGCCAGCTGCTGGTGGTCGTAGGTGGTGAAACCGCCGCTGCCGTAGACGGGCACTTCGCGGCGGGTGGCGCCGAGCAGGTCGACCAGCGGCATGTCGAGGAGGCGGGCCTTGAGGTCCCACAGGGCGATGTCGACGGCGGAGATGGCGTCGGCGATCAGGCCGGGGCGGCCGGTGTTGCGCACGGCGCGGCTCATCGCTTCGTTGGCGGCCGGGATGTCGAAGACCGAACGGCCGACCACGAGATCGTGCAGCTGACCGGTGATCACCTGGGCGGTGGCGGGAGCGCCGTAGGTCCAGCCCAGGCCGGCGGTGTCCCCGCTGCGGGCGTGAACCAGGACCATGGTGGTCGATTTCCAGGCGAGGGTGCCGTCGGCCTCCGGGGTGTCGGTGGGGAATTCGAGGATCTGCGTGCGCAGGTCCTCGACGGTCGTGGCGGCATCGGTTGTCATGACGTGTCGTCAGCTGCGTATTGGGCCGCCGTGCGGGCGAATTGCAGGAAGTCGGCTGCCGCCAGGGCGGCGAGTGTGGCGGTGGCGAGTCTGGTGGCGCGCGGCGCGGAGGTCGAGGTCGATCTGCACGGCCCGTGCCTGGTCGAAGTCGGGCAGGAACTGGGTGTAGGGGAAGCTGGAGCCCACCACGAGGAGGGTGTCGCAGTCGCGCATCATCTCGTAGGAGGCTCGGGTGCCGAGCAGGCCGATCGAGCCGGTCACGTACGGCAGGGTGTCGGGCAGCGCGTCCTTGCCGAGCAGCGCCTTCGCCACCCCGGCGCCGAGCAGGTCGGCGACCTGCTCGACCTCGGGACGGGCGTGCCGGGCGCCCTGCCCGATCAGCATCGCCACCTTCTCGCCGGCGTTCAGGATCTCCGCCGCCTTCGCCAAGTCTTCGTCGGTGGGGACTGGGGCGTAGTGCGGGATGCCGAGACTGGAGGGAATTTGCTTGAACGCGTGCGCCGGCGGTTCGTAGGCGAGTTCCTGCACGTCGGCGGGGATGATCACCGCGGTGACCGTGCGCCGGGTCGCGGCGATCCGCATGGCCCGGTCGAGGACGTTGGGCAGCTGGGCGGGGACCCATGGCACTGCGATGGGTCGGCCCGACGATCGCGACCACAGGGACGTGGTCGAGCTTGGCGTCGTACAGGCCGTTGAGGAGGTGGATCGCGCCCGGGCCGGAGGTCGCGGCGCACACTCCGGTGCGCCCGGAGAACTTGGCGTACCCGACGGCCTGGAAGGCGGCCATCTCCTCGTGCCTCGCTTGGATGAACCGGGGCCGGTCCTCGGCGCGGCTCCAGGCGGCCAGCAGCCCGTTGATGCCGTCACCAGGGTAGGCGAAGACGTACTCGACCTCCCAGTCACGCAGCCGCTCGAGCACATAGTCGGAAACCTTCATCACCCAACTTCTCCACAGCGCGGTTCTGGCCCTGGGCATCGGGGTGGGGCCCGTGTGCGCGGGTAACCCGTCGGCGCCGGTGTGAAACCCGCCCGGTGCGAAGCGGGGTGGCAGAGCGTCAGGGTTGCTCGGGCCCTGGGCAGTATCACCGCAGCGGGCACGCGACACAGACAGACTTGCCGAACGGCCGCAGGTCGGTGCTCCACCCGGTGGAAAGCCGTGAGATTGCCGGGGCGAGCCGCGAGTTCGACACCGAGATCGGCGACCAGCTCCTGGACGAGCGGATCGCCTGGCGCGCGGGCGGGCGATTCCGGCCACGATTTCGACGCGGAAGACGTCGGCGGCGTCCGCGAACACCAACTGGCCGTCTCGGGTGGTCTGGCCGGTGGGGTGGACGATGACGACTTCCGGCGGGGCTTGACCGCCGGGGACGCCAGGCAGGGTGATGACATAGCGTGACGGGACGTTCATGGCCGGCTCCGCTGATGCGGGCGGTCGGTGTGGAGGGCTGCGTGGACGCTGTCACGGATGGTGAACAGTTCGTCGGTGCTGGTGATCTCCAGTAGTCGGCGGATCTGCGGTGAGAGGGCTGCCAGGACGAGTCGGGTGCCGGCCAGTGTGGTGTCCTGGAGGGTCTGGAGAAAGGTGTTCAGGCCGGAGGAGTCGCAGAAGGTGACACCGGCCAGATCGACGACCAGCTGGGGCGGGCGGTCCCTGACGGCGCGCGCGAGGGCGTTCTCCAGCTTCGCTTGCTGGGCCTGGTCGATCTCGCCTTCCACGCGGCAGACGACGGCCTCGTCGGTCGCCAGCGTGGTGATCCTCAGGATGGGTCCGATGGCGTTGCCGGTGTTCGCGGGGGTGTGCTCGGACATGAGCGGCTCCCTCCCAGTGAGGAAAGCTGTCCGCCTTCGAGCTTGCCCCGTTGCCCGCGTCGAAACCACCCCCTGCGTTGCCGAGGCAGACCGCTCAAACCAGCCCCGGCAACGCCTGGTGGGCGACCCGGTCCTGCCCAAGCAGGCTACCTTCCAGGCTGCACCTCGGCGTAACGGTACGTCACCTCGTGAGGGAGTATCCCAACGAGGCCGCAGTGGTTCATGCACGGCAGATTGGGGCCCGGCCGTAGCCGGCAAAGGGGATGACGGGCCGGCCGGTGACCGGATACCGGTTGCGACACGGCCGGCCGAACCAGCGACGCGGGCTACTGTGCGATACGTCAGTGTGGCGGTAGGTTCTGGCGCCGGTCTCGCGGTGCCGCCACGGTCCAACGGGAGGTGTTGCACGGTGGGTTCGGGCTCCACGGTCCAGGAATTCGTCGCGGTGCGCTCACGCGAGCAGATCACCGCCGCACGCCTGGCCGCTGTTGGTGAGCGGCCAGAGGCCTGCGGTGCCCAGGCGGCTTACCACTGGGTTCTTCAGCCCAATTGCCCCGCGCCGGTCAGTGGCACCCGGCTGCCGTCGCTTCGGGAACTGGACCTGGCGGTGGAGGAACGGGCGGCCATCGAAGCGGCCCGCGACACCGGCCGGCCTCTGGCCGAACGCGCCTTCGCCCGGGGTGCCGCCCGAGCGATCGGCTGGGTCCTGGGGTTCGCTCCCCTCGACGACTGAACCTCCAGCTGTTTACTACGGCCCCAGGCGATGCCAGGAACCGCCGGCTCGTGTGGCGACCGCCGGGGCGACGCAGCCACTACGCGGCACCCGTACACACCATGGCCTGGGCGACGATCTCCAGGCAGGGCGTGCAGCAATGCTCTGGTACGGCTTCGCAACCGCGTAGTAGACCGTATGAAGTGCGCTGCTTGTGTGGTTTGGGTCCGCCCCGGGGCGGGAGGTTCCCGGCTCGGCGGGCCGGGCGTCAAGCCCGGAGCCGCT
>NZ_JBHTTU010000204.1:0-5044 GCF_042794375.1 Kitasatospora sp. NPDC056531
CCATGCCGTACAGGGTGGCCTTGTGCCGCTCCTGGTCGCGCGGGTGGACCCGCAGCCCGGCGGTGCCGAGCAGTGTGCCGCCGCCGCTGAAGGCGCCGAGCAGGGCGCCCGGCCCGTCCTCGGCCTCGGCCAGGCGCTGGAGCGTGGCGGCCGGCGGCTTGGCGCTCTCCTCGGCGTGGCTGGAGGTGAAGGCGCTGGGCGTCTCCCGCAGGGCGGTGAGCCGGAAGGCCCGGTACGGTTCGGCGTCCGCCCGGCCCAGGCGGCGGACGGTCACGGGCTCAGCCGAGACGGACACGGGTGCACCTCGTCAGGTACGGCACGGCGATCCGCTCCCGGCCGGCCAGGTCCGGGTGGGTGGCGAGCAGCCGCTCGACGTCGGCCAGCAGGCGGGCGCGCTCGGCCTCGGGCAGGGCGATGACGTAGCTGCGCGAGGCGACCATGTCGATGATCCCGGCGGGGGTGGTGGGGTGCTCCCAGCGGATCTCCAGTCGCTCGGGCGGGCCGAACGGGGCCGGGAGCAGCGGCGTGGTGTCGATCCGCTGGCGGGTGGACCGGTGCATCAGCGCGCCGAGTTCGGCGGCCCAGGGCTGGGACTCGTCCCGGACGTTCCACACCAGTGCGAGCGTTCCGCCGGGGGCGAGCACCCGGGCGATCTCGGGGACGGCGGCCGCCTGGTCGAACCAGTGCCAGGCCTGGGCGACCACCACGGTGTCCACGCTGCCGTCCGGCAGCGGAATGTGTTCGGCCGAGCCGGCGCGGACGGCCGCCTTGGGTACGGCGGCGGCGAGTCGGGCGCGCATGCCCTCGTCGGGTTCGACCGCGACCACGTCCAGGCCGGCTTCGACCAGCAACCGGGTCAACTTGCCCGTCCCGGCGCCGAGATCGAGCACCTTCCGGGCCTCGCGCGGCACTGCCGAGCCGATCAGCGCCTGCGGGTAGCCGGGGCGGCCGTGCTGGTAGGAGTCGGCGACGACGCCGAAGGAGCGGGCCTGCAGCCGCCCGGCCCAGCGCCGGGTCGCGCCCTGGCGGGTCATTCCGCAGGCCCGGCCGATCTCCTCCCACGTCGCGGCCTTCCCGCGCCGCAGCTCCTCGACCAGGCCGGTGCGCCGTTCCTCCAGGGCCGCGATCACCCCGGAGAGCCGCCGCAGGCCGTCCAGTCCTCCCCCGTCGGCCACATCGTCCGCCACCCGCTGACCAAGATCGTCTGTGTTCATGGCCCCGCACTGTAGGCACCGGGCATGCGAACCGTCAACATCCATTGCCCTCGAAGGCAACGAGTGTTGCGTCAAGCCGGACGCAGGCCCGAGGCCCCCGCACGAGTGACAGCAGGCCGCCGCGAGCGGCATCTAGCACGAACTCACCGCCCCGCGCGGCAACTTGGGCCGGAAACCCTCCACATGAGCGAATCCCGGCCGGGTTGCCGGTGCGGGCGCGCCGGGGCGAGAAGCCTGGTGGCCGGGCGATGGTCCACCCGACTGCGACTGGTGTGCGAGATGTCTGTCATGTCCGGCAAGTTGTCACAAGTCGGTTGACGGACAGTATTTTTGAGACTCCGTCAGATTGTCCTGAACTTGGCTATGCTGCAGCACCACGCCTCCGGAGCCGGTCGTCGCCCGTCCCCGTTCTGTTCCGATCGTTTGAGGATGCCGAATGCTTCGAGCTGGATCGTCACCCACCAGACGGCGCCCCGCGCCTCTGCTCGGCTGGCTGCTGCCCACCGCCGTCATGGCGGCGGCGGTGGCGGCCGCCGCGGTGGTGGTGTCCGTCGGGGCCCGGGCCGAGGTGCTGTGGTGCGGGGCCACCGCCACCGTGCTGGTGGCCGTGGTGACCGCCGAGTCCGCCCGCCGGGGCCGGGCCCTCGCCGAACTGCGCGACGAACACACCCGGCGGGTGGACGAGTTGCAGCGCAAGCTGGCCGGCCAGGAGGACGAGATCGAGCGGCTGGCCTCGGCCGAGCTGCGCAAGGTGGTCGGCGGGGCCCGGTACGGCTCCTCCATCGACGTGCTGCTCAAGCCCTTCGAGCGACCGAACCCACTGCTCTCCCGGAAGTTCCGCCGTTCGGTGGAGATGGTGGTGCGCGGCATCGCCCAGGCCGTCGACGACGAGGTCAGCCGGCGTGACTCCGCCGAGCGCGCCTTCGTCAACCTGGCCCGCCGGGTCCAGGCGATCATTCACCGGCAGGCCAAGGACCTGCGGGAAATGGAGGACCGGCACGGCAACGACCCGGCGGTCTTCGACGACCTGCTCCGCCTGGACCACGGCAACGCCCTGGTCGGCCGCCTCGCCGACTCCATCGCCGTCCTCTCCGGCGCCCGGCCCGGCCGCCAGTGGACCCGGCCGATCGCGCTCTACAGCGTGCTGCGCGGCGGTATGTCCCGGATCCTGGAGTACCAGCGGGTCGACCTCCACCCGGTGGCCCAGATCTCCGTCACCGGCCCGGCCGTCGAACCGCTGATCCACGCGGTGGCCGAGCTGCTCGACAACGCCACCCGCTACTCCCCGCCGCACACCCACGTCCACCTGAGCGCCTCCGAGGTGCAGAGCGGGATAGCGATCGAGGTCGAGGACGGCGGCCTCGGACTCACCGACGAGGCCCGGGTCCGCGCCGAGCGCTCGATGCGCGAGGCGATGGTCTCCAAGGACTTCGACGACCTCACCGAGTCCCCCCGGCTGGGCTTCGCCATCCTCGGCCGGCTCTGCCAGGCGTACGGCTTCCAGGTGTCGCTGCGCCGCTCCGCGTACGGCGGCGTGCGCGCGGTGCTGGTCGTGCCGCAGGAGCTGCTCACCACCGCTCCCCCGACCGGGCGGGCGCACGGCATCGGCGCCTTCTCCGGCCCGCGCCCGCTCCCGGCGACCCCGCCCAAGCACGCGGCCCCCTCCCGGCCCTGGGGCGCGCGGACCGCCGCGCCGTCCTCCGGTGTCGGTCCGTCCTACGGCTCGACCAACCCGTGGGGGCCCTCCGGCCCGGGGGCCGGGGGTGACGACGTGATTGTCACCGAGCGGACGGCCAACGGCCTGCCGCAGCGTCGACGCAGCCGGCCGACCGGGCGGGCCGCCTTCGCCACGCCTGCGCGCACCTCCCAGCCCAACGGCCCCACCGCGGGGCCGGCGGCGGGCCCGGCGGCCCAGGCACCACGCCCGGCCAAGAAGAAGCCCGGCCTGTGGCTGGAGGCGTTCATGGACGGCTACAAGGGCACCGGCGCGTCGGCGAGTCCGGCCGGACAGAGCGGTGCCGAGCAGAGCAGTGCCGGACAGACCAGTGAAGAGACGGCAGGGAAAGGCGAGCAGTGATTCCGCACCGCAGCAACATGGACTGGATCCTCAACGACCTCGCACACAGCGTCCCGTACGTGCGCCACGTCATCGTGCTGTCCGCCGACGGCCTCCGGATCGCCCAGTACGGAGCCGACCCGGACACCGCCGACCGCCTCGCCGCCGCCTGCGCCGGGCTGCAGAGCCTGGCCGCCGCGGTCGGGCACGAGTTCCCGCACGGCAACGGCTCCATGCGGCTGGTCGTCATCGAGGTGGACGGCGGCTACTTCTACCTGATGTCGGCCGGCGACCGCGCCTTCCTCGCGGTGCTCGCCGACGAGGGTGTGGACGCCGGGCTGGTGAGCCACCAGATGCGCGACCTGGTGGACCGGATCGGCGAGCACCTCTCCACGCCGCCGCGCAACCCCGAGGCGGTCGCGTGAACCGGCCCCCGGCCCGGTGCGGCGGCGGGGCGGACACATGAACGAGCGCAGTGAGGCGGTGACATGACGGCCGACCAGGGCGGTTGGGACGGACCCGAGCCCGATCGCCTGTACGTGATCACGCGGGGCCGCAGCGGCCCCTCCGGGCCGGGCGTCTTCGACCTGGTCACCCTGATCGTCTCCCGCGCGGAGCCGACCCCCGCCATGCAGCCCGAGCACGCGGCCATCCTGCGGCTGTGCCGCTCCCCGCTCTCGGTGGCGGAGGTCTCCGCCTACCTCGAACTGCCCACGAGCGTGGTCATCGTCCTGCTGGCGGACCTGCTCGACGACGGGCTGATCGAGGCCCGCGCCGCCGTCCCGGCGGCGGAACTCCCCGACCGTGCCCTGTTGGAGGCGGTGATCCATGGACTTCAGCGGCTCTGACACGGTCGTCGGCCCGGCGAGCGCGGACCTGCTGCCGGACACCGTCACCACGGCGGTCAAGGTGGTGATCGTCGGCGGCTTCGGCGTCGGCAAGACCACCCTGGTCGGCTCGGTCAGCGAGATCCGCCCGCTGACCACCGAGGAGACCATGACCCAGGCCGGCGTCGGCGTGGACGACCCGACCGGGGTCGAACGCAAGACCTCGACCACGGTGGCCATGGACTTCGGCCGGATCAGCATCAGCGACAAACTCGTGCTGTACGTCTTCGGCACCCCCGGGCAGGAGCGGTTCTGGTTCCTCTGGAACGGCCTTTTCGAAGGCGCGCTCGGCGCCGTGGTGCTGGTGGACACCCGCCGGCTGGAGGTCAGCTTCGAGGTGATCGGGCGGCTGGAAGACCGCGGCGTGCCCTTCGTGGTGGCCGTCAACGGCTTCCCGGAGGCGCCGAGTTACCCGCTCGACGAGCTGCGCCAAGCGCTCGACCTGCCGGCCGAGGTGCCGATCGTCGCCTGCGACGCGCGCAGCCGCCAGTCCAGCCGGGACACCCTGATGACGCTGATGCGCTACCTGTACGAACTCGCCGCCCCGCGCGTCGGCTGACCCCCCCCCGCTCCCTTCCGTACCTCGTGACCGGAGATCCTGTGACCACCCCGTTCCCCGACGACGCCGCCCCCGTCCCGCCGCCCGGCTGCCCGGCCCACGGCCGGGGCATCGAGCCGATCGGCCCCGGCGGCCTGCGGCGCCTGTACGGCCCGGACGCCGAGGCCGACCCGGCGGGCCTCTACGAGAAGCTGCGCGCCGAGTACGGCGAGGTCGCCCCGGTGCTGCTGCACGGCGACCACCGGGTCTGGCTGATCCTCAGCCACGGCGCCAACATCACCGCGATGCGCACCCCGTCGCTGTTCTCCCGCGACTCCCGGCTCTGGAG
>NZ_JBHTTU010000205.1:0-4929 GCF_042794375.1 Kitasatospora sp. NPDC056531
ACACCGCACGCGACGACACCAGCGAGAACCCGGCATCCAACAACGACAGTTCCGGACGCTCACCAGCGAACGCCGCCAACCGCTCGGCCTGCGCCGCCAGGGCCGCTGCGGACCGGCCGGACAGCACCCACGGCACCACCGGCAGCGAGGACACCACGGTGGCGGGGGCTTCGGCAGCGCCGTCGCCCTCGGCGGGCGCCTCGGCCTGCTCGGCGACCGGCTCCTCCGCCGGAGCCTGCTCCAGGATCACGTGGGCGTTGGTACCGCTGGCGCCGAACGAGGAGACGCCGACCCGGCGCGGCTGCCCGGTCTCCGGCCAGTCCCGCGCCTCGGTCAGCAGCTCCACCGCGCCGGCCGACCAGTCCACCTGCGGGGTCGGCTCGTCCACGTGCAGCGTCCGCGGCAGCACACCGTGCCGCATCGCCATCACCATCTTGATCACACCGCCGACACCCGCAGCGGCCTGGGTGTGGCCGATGTTCGACTTCAGCGAGCCGAGCCACAGCGGCCGCTCCGCGTCACGGTCCTGACCGTAGGTCGCGATGATCGCCTGCGCCTCGATCGGGTCACCCAGCGTGGTGCCCGTCCCGTGCGCCTCCACCGCGTCGACCTGGTCGACCGTCAGGCGGGCGTTGGCCAGCGCCTGGCGGATCACCCGCTGCTGCGACGGGCCGTTCGGCGCGGTCAGACCGTTCGAGGCGCCGTCCTGGTTCACCGCGCTGCCGCGCAGCACCGCCAGCACCGGGTGGCCGTTGCGCCGGGCGTCCGACAGCCGCTCGACCAGCAGCATGCCGACGCCCTCGCCCCAGCCGGTGCCGTCAGCGGCACCCGCGAAGGACTTGCAGCGGCCGTCCGGGGCCATGCCGCGCTGCCGGCTGAACTCCACGAACAGTGCCGGGGTGTTCATCACCGTCACGCCGCCGACCAGGGCGAGCGAGCACTCGCCCTGGCGCAGCGCCTGGGCGGCCAGGTGCAGGGCGACCAGCGAGGACGAGCAGGCCGTGTCCACCGTCACGGCCGGCCCCTCCAGGCCAAGGGTGTAGGAGATCCGGCCGGAGGCGGTGCTGCTGGCACCGCCGTTGCCGAGGTAGCCCTCCAGGTCCTCCGGGACGGAGGACAGGTTCGTCGCGTAGCCCTGGTACATCATTCCGGCGAAGACGCCGGTCCGGCTGCCGTGCAGGACGGTCGGGTCGATGCCGGCCCGCTCGATCGCCTCCCAGGAGGCCTCCAGCAGCAGGCGCTGCTGGGGGTCCATCGCCAGGGCCTCGCGCGGCGAGATGCCGAAGAACGCCGGGTCGAAGTCGGCGGCGTCGTACACGAAGCCGCCCTCGTTGGCGTAGGACTTGCCGTGACGCTCCGGGTCCGGGTCGTACAGGTCCTCGTCCCAGCCGCGGTCCTCGGGAAGGACCGACACCGCGTCGCGGCCCGTGGAGACCAGCTCCCACAGGTCCTCGGCGGATCGCACTCCGCCGGGGTAGCGGCAGGCCATCCCCACGATCGCGATCGGTTCGCGCGACTGGGACTCGACCTCCTGGAGGTTCGACTGCACCGCGCGCAGACGCTGCCGCGTCTGGTGCAGGTCGGACGTCACGCGCTTGAGATAGTCGCGGAGCCGTTCTTCGTTCGTCATTCTTACAGCCAACCCTTTGCCGCAGTGCAGATTTGTCGGTCCATCAATCCGGGGAGATCGCGTCAGGAGAGATCGAAATCGCTGTCGATCATCCTGAAGATCTCGTCGTCCGACGCCGACATGAGTCGGTCTGCCAGGTCGTCGCCATCCGTGTCCCCCTGTCCATCGCTCAGCTTCGCCAGGAGGACCTCCAGGCGGGCCTTGATGTTCGTCCGTGCGCTGTCATCGAGAGTCATCGCCGAGATCTCGGCGTCGAGCTTGTCCAGTTCGGTGGAGATCGGGACTTCGTTGCGCGCCCCGCCCTCCTGCCGCACCTCGGCCAGGAGGAACCGGGCCATCGCGACCGGGGTCGGGTAGTCGAAGACCAGGGTCGGCGGAAGGCGCAGCGCGGTCGCCGCGTTCAGACGGTTGCGCAGTTCGACGGCGAGCAGCGAGTCGAAGCCGAGCTCCTTGAAGGCCCGGCCCTCCTCGACCATCTCGGCCGAGCTGAAGCCGAGGACGGCGGCCACCTGGGAGCGGACCACCTCCAGCACGACGCGCAGGCGCTCGGCCTCCGGCGCCGCGGCCAGCCGCTGGGCCAGCGCATCGGCCGTGGCGCCGGCATCGGCCGCCGCCACCCGGCGGGCGGGGATGCGGACCAGGCCCCGGAAGAGCGCCGGCACGTCGCCGGCGGCCGCCGCCTGGGACCGGAAGGCCGCCAGGTCGAGCTGGACGGGCACGAGCGCCGGCACGTCGGTCGCGCAGGCGGCGTCGAACAGGGCCAGGCCCTCCTGGGCGGTCAGGCCGCGCAGGCCGCCGCGGGTCGCGCGGCGCAGGTCGTTCTCGTTCAACTGACCGGTCAGGCCGCTCAGTTCCTGCCAGAAGCCCCAGGCGAGCGAGACCGCGGGCAGCCCGTGCGCGCGCCGGTGCTCGGCCAGCGCGTCCACGAAGGTGTTCGCTGCGGCGTAGTTGCCCTGCCCGGCCGCGCCGAAGGTGCCGGCGGCGGAGGAGAAGAGGACGAACGCGGACAGGTCCAGGTCCCGGGTGAGCTCGTGCAGGTACCAGGAGGCATCCACCTTGGGGCGCAGGACGGTGTCGAAGCGCTCGGCGGTGAGCGACTCGATCACGCCGTCGTCCAGCACCGCGGCGGTGTGGACCACCCCGGTCAGTGGGGCCTCGGCCGGGATCTGCGCGAGCAGCTCCACCAGCGCTGCGCGGTCGGCGACGTCGCAGGCCGCCAGCGTGACCTGTGCGCCGGCCTCGGTCAGCTCCGCGACCAGCTCGGCCGCACCCGGGGCCGCCTCGCCACTGCGGCTGGCCAGCAGCAGGTGGCGCACGCCGTGGCGGGCCACCAGGTGGCGGGCCACCAGGGCGCCCAGCGTGCCGGTCGCACCGGTGAGCAGCACCGTGCCGTCCGGGCCGAAGGCCGCCTCGGCGTCCTCGGCCGCCGCTCCGGCCGCGCGGGCCAGGCGCGGCACGGACAGCACGCCCGCTCGGACCGCCAGCTGGGGCTCGCCGGTGGTCAGCGCCCACGGCAGGACGCCCGACGCGTCGTCGCCGTCGACGTCCGCCAGGACGATGCGGTCCGGGTACTCGGACTGGGCGGAGCGCACCAGGCCCCAGACCGACGCCGCGACCAGGTCGGGCACATCCGCGCCCCGCTCGGCCGCCACCGCGCCCTGGGTCACCAGCAGCAGCCGGGAGTCGGCCCACCGCTCGTCGGCGACCCAGGCCTGCACCACGGCCAGCACGTGGGCCGCGCTCTCGCGGGTGCCGGTGACCGGGTCGGCGGTGCCGGTGGTCACGGGCAGGACGACGGTCTTCGGGACCGCGGCCCCGGCGTCGATCGCCGTGGCGAGCGCGGTCAGGTCCGCGTACCGCTCACCGGGCAGGCCGGCGAGAGCGGCGGGTGCCGCGTCCAGCCAGGCGAAGCCGTCCGTCCCGACAGCGTTGGCGGGAACGGGAAGTACGGTCCAGTCGAGCTGGAAGAGCGAGTCCCGGCCGGTGCCGCGCGCCGCCTCCAGCTGCTCCGCGGAGACCTGCCGGAAGGCCAGGGAGTCGATCGAGGCCACCGGGGTGCCGGTGGTGTCCGCCACCCGCACCGAGACCGCCCCCTGGCCGGCCGGCGTCAGCCGGACCCGCAGGGCCGCGGCGCCGACCGCGTGCAGCGACACACCCGACCAGGAGAAGGGCAGCTGGCCCTGCACCGCACCGCTCTCCTGCATCTCGTCCTCGGGCAGGGCGACGGCGGCACCGTGCAGCGCCGAGTCGAGCAGCGCGGGGTGGATGCCGAACCGGGCGGCCTGACCGTGTTCCTCGGCGGGCAGGGCGACCTCGGCGAAGACCTCCTCGCCCCAGCGCCAGGCGGCCCGCAGGCCCTGGAAGACCGGACCGTAGGCGAACCCGCACGCGGCCAGCCCCGGGTAGACGTCGGCGACCTCCACCGCGACGGCGTCCTGCGGCGGCCAGACCGCCCACTCGGCGGCGGTCGCCTGGCGGTCGGCGGGTTCGGCGCTCAGCACGCCGGTGGCGTGCTGGACCCACTCGCCCGCCAGGCCCGCGCCCTCCTCGTCGATCCGCGAGTGCAGGGTGAGGGAGCGGCGGCCGGTGCCGTCCGACTCGCCGACGGCGAGCTGGATCTGGACGCCGCCGCGCTCGGGCACCACCAGGGGCGCCGCCAGGGTCAGCTCCTCGACGTGGTCGAAGCCGACCTGCTCGCCGGCGCGCAGCGCCAGCTCCAGCATGCCGGTGCCGGGCACCAGGACGGCTCCGGCCACCGTGTGGTCCGCGAGCCAGGGGTGGGTGCGCAGCGAGAGCCGGCCGGTGAAGAGGAAGCCGTCACCACCCGCGAGGCCGACGGCGGCACCCAGCAGCGGGTGGTCGGCCGAGCCGAGACCGGCGGAGACCACGTCCCCGACCGCGCCCACGGCCGCGTCCACCCAGTAGCGCTGACGCTGGAAGGCGTAGGTGGGCAGGTCGACCCGGTGGGCGTCCTGTCCGGCGAAGAGGCGCTGCCAGTCGACGGTGATGCCGTGGACGTGCGCCTCGGCGAAGGAGGCCAGCAGCCGTTCCAGGCCGCCCTCCTCACGCCGCAGCGACCCGACGGCCACCAGGCCGGAGTGGCCGAGCGCTTCGGCGGTCTCCTCGATGCCCATCGTCAGCACCGGATGCGGGCTGCACTCCACGAAGGCGTCGTAGCCGTCCGACAGGAGCCCGCGGACCGCCTCCTCGAACCGCACCGTCTGGCGCAGGTTGCGGTACCAGTACTCCGCCCCCAGATCACCCGCCGTCACGTCAACCCAGCCGCCGTGCACGGTCGA
>NZ_JBHTTU010000206.1:0-1832 GCF_042794375.1 Kitasatospora sp. NPDC056531
CCCTCGCTCGTCGCCCTCGACCACTTCCGGTGACCAGCGGCGGCAAGGTCGACCGCAAGCGGCTGCGCGCCACCGCGCGCCCCGCGACCGCCCGTCCCGCCACCGCTGGTCCTGCCGACGAGACGCCGCCCGAGCACCCGGCCGAAGCGCTGACCGCCCTCCTCGCCGGGATCTGGCAGCAGGTGCTGCGCACCAGGCCCGCCCCCGAGGACGACTTCTTCCACCTCGGCGGCGACTCCCTGCTCGCCTCCGAGACCGTCACCCGCACCCTCGCCGCCCTCGGCCTCGACGCCGCGCTCAGCTCCGCCCTCATCAGGGCCCTGCTCACCGCGCCCACCCTCAGGAGCTTCACCGACGCCGTCCGCGCCGCGCGCGAAGGTTCCCCGACCGGCGCCGACGAATCCACCGTCGACTTCACCCGCGAAACCGAACTCGGCTTCCGCCTACCGCCCGTCCAGGGCCCGGCGCCCTGCCCCCAGGACCCGAAGGACGTCCTGCTCACCGGCGCCTCCGGCTTCGTCGGCGCCTTCCTCCTGGCCGCCCTGCTGCGCCGCACCGCCGCCCGCGTCCACTGCCCCGTCCGCGCCGCGAGCCCCGCCCACGCCGAACAGCGCACCGCCCTCGCCCGCTACGGCCTGCACCTCGACGAGGCCGACCGGCAGCGCGTGACGTGCTTCCCCGCGGACCTCTCCGAGCCCGCCCTCGGACTGCCGGCCGACCACCTCGCCGACCTCGCCGACCGCCTCGACCTGATCGTGCACAACGGCGCCCAGGTCAACTTCCTCTACCCCTACGAACAACTGCGCGCCCCGAACGTGGACGGCACCCGGGAGATCATCCGCCTCGCCGCGCCCCGCCGCGTCCCGGTTCACTTCCTGTCGACCGTCGCCGTCGTCGCCGGCTCCGGCGCCGCCGGGGTGCGCGAGGTCGCCGAGGACGCCCCACTGGCCCACGCCGACGGGCTCTCCATGGGCTATGCCGAGAGCAAGTGGGTGGGGGAGGGGGTGCTGCGCCAGGCGGCGGCGCAGGGGCTGCCGGTGGCCGTCCACCGGCCCTACGAGGTGACGGGCGACCAGGAGAGCGGCGTGAGCAACACCGAGACCGCCATCTGCTCCCTCTTCAAGACGATCGCCGAGACCGGCCTGGCCCCCGACATCGCCCTGCCGATGGACTTCGTCCCGGTCGACCACCTCGCCGAGGCCGTGGTCCACATCGCCACCCGCCAGGTCACCGACGGTTGCCGCACCTACCACCTCACCAACCCCCGCCCCGCGATGCTGTCGGACGTCATCGAGCGGATGTGCGCGGCCGGCTGTGAGGTCCGCACGCTGCCCTACCCGCAGTGGGTCGGCGAGCTGGTCCGGCACGTCGCCGCCAACCCCACCAGCGCCACCGCCCCCTTCGTGTCGCTGTGCGTGGACCGCAGCCGCACCGCCGACATGTCCGTCAAGGAGCTGTACTTCGAGGGCACCTTCCCGGTGCTCGGCCGGCACAACGCCGAGACCGCTCTGGCGGGCAGCGGACTCCACTGCCCGCCGGTCGACGCCGCCCTGCTGGACCGCTACCTGGAGTACTTCTTCACCTCCGGCTACCTGCAGCGCCCCGCCGCCACCCAGGAGGGCATCCGATGACCGACACCGCCATCCCCGCCCCCATCCCCGTCCCCGAGGTGGCGCCCGGCACCGCCGGACCGCCGTGCGCCTACGCCCGGCTGCGCGCCGAACAGCCCGTCGTCAAGGCACAGTTGCCCAACGGCGAGACCGCCTGGCTGCTTAGCCGCTACGAGCGCGCCCGCGCCGCCTCCGCGGACCCGAGGCTCGTCCGGCACCGTC
>NZ_JBHTTU010000206.1:1842-4916 GCF_042794375.1 Kitasatospora sp. NPDC056531
CCCGCTGTCCGCTTGGCCGCCCGTTGGGGGCGGCGACGTACCGCCGCCGTGCCTGCCGACCTTCCTGGAGATGACGGGCGAGCACCACGAGCGCGTACGCCGCGTCGTCCTGCCGCTGTTCGGCCGCGGGCGCCTGGAGTTCATGCGGCCCCGCATCCGCGCCATCGCGCAGGAGCTGATCGACACGATGAGGGCCGCCGCACCCGACCGCACGGCCGACCTCGTGGCCGCCTACGTCGAACCGCTGCCGCTGCGCGTGCTGTGCGAGACCATCGGCCTCCCGCACGAGGACCGCGACCGCTACCTCCCGCACACCCTCACCCTGCTCGGCGCCGCCGGGCTGACGATGGACGAGATCCTCGCCGCCCTGAACGCCCTACAGGACTACGCCTCGCAGCTGATCGCCCGCAAGGAACAGGAAGGCAAGGAACAGGAGGACGGGGGCGAGGACTACATCCGCCTGCTCCTCGCCGAGAGCCGCCGCCCCGGCAGTGAGCTGACCAGGGACGACGTCGTCAGCTTCGTCGTCACCATGCTCATGGCCGGCTACAAGACCAACGTGCAGCACACCGGCAACGCCCTGCTCACCCTCCTCACCCACCCCGACCAGCTCCGCCGGCTGCGCGACGAACCCTCCGGGATTCCCACCGCCGTGGACGAACTGCTGCGCCACGTCCCGCTGATGAACGCGATCAACATCCTGGTCGCCGAGGAGGACCTCACCCTCCACGGGCAGCACATCCGGGCCGGCGACGCCGTCGTCCCGGTGCCCGCCTCCGCCAACCGCGACCCCGAGGCGTTCACCGACCCCGACCGCCTCGACCTCGCCCGCACGCCCAACCCGCACATCGCCTTCGGCCACGGCCCGCACGCCTGCACCGGCGCGCACCTGACCCGCATGCAACTGGCCACCGTGATCAAGGTGTTGCTGGAGGAGCTGCCCGACATCGAACTCGCCGAGCCCGCCGAGTCGCTGCCCTGGGACGAGACCACCCCACTGCGCGCTCCCGCCCGCCTGCCGGTGCGCTGGTGACGACGGAACCCCCGCCCCACACCTCCGACTCCGCTCAGAAAGGACCGCGCCACGTGAGCGCACCCCAGGCTCCCGCCACCACCGACGACACCCCGGACGACCGGCCTCTGCCGCGTTACCCGTTCAGCACCGACGGCGACCGTCTCGCCCCCGAACTGGACGAACTGCGCAGCCGCTGCCCCGTCGCCCGGGTCAGGACCAACTCCGGCGGCGAGGCGTGGCTGGTCACCGGCTACGACCTGGCCCGCGACGTCCTGCGCGACCGCGCCTTCGCCCGCTCCGTGCTCGGTGAGGACGACAGCCCCACCCAGGACGCCCCGATCCTGGCGCCCGAACTGATGGACGCCATGAACCACCTCCAGCAGGCCGGGCTGCGGGACGAGGTGCTCGCCGCGCTCGGCCGCAACCAGCCCGAACTGCCCGCCGACTGGGTCGCCGAGGTCACCGGGCAAGGCCTGGAGCGGATGGTCGCCGAGGGTGCGCCGGGCGACCTGCAGCGGCACTTCGCCGAGTGGGTCGCCGCGCAGTGCCTGTGCCGGCTGCTCGGCCTGCCCTTCGAGGACCGCGAGTGGCTCGCCGAGCGCGCCGACAAGGACCTCACCATGGCGACGTACTCCGACGAGGAACTCGCCGTCAACTGGGAGGAGATCCGCGCCTACACGGCGGCCTTCATGGCCGCCCGCACCCCCGGGCGCCCGCGCGGCCTCGCCGATCGGCTCGCCGATCTGAACACCCTCCACCAGGGCCTGGACGAACGGCAGTTGTCCAACATCGTCGCCGTGCTGTTCGTCAGCGGCTACGAGGACTTCGCGAGCTTCCTGGGCGTCGCCGCGTTCAACCTCCTCCAGCACCCCGAAACGATGGCCGCGCTGCGGGAGGACCCCGAGGCGACGCCCCAGCACGTCGAGGAACTGCTGAGGTGCAGCGTCGTCCTCGGCAACGCGATCCCGCGCTTCGTCACCCAGGACACTTCCCTGGGCGGCGCGCGGGTCAAGACCGGCGACCTGATCCTGCTCTCCCTGGACGCCGCCAACTTCGACCCCGACGCGTTCGCCGACGCCGAGCGGTTCGAGCCCGCCCGCTCGCCCAACCCCCATCTGCGCTTCGGCCACGGCCGCCACCACTGCCCCGGTGCCCACCTGGTGCGCAGGCAGTCCGATGTCGCCTTCCGGGTCCTCCTGCGGCGCTTCCCCGGCCTGCGCCTGGCCGTGCCGGCCGCCGAGGTCCCGTGGCACCCCAACCGGATGGCCATCATGGCGGCCGCCGTCCCGGTCACCTGGTGACCTGATTCGCCCGGGTCCGGGCAGTCCCGCCGTCCGTCGGTGCCGCGAGGCCTATCGCGGCACCGGCCGGCGCGGCACCGGGCCGGGGATGTCCGCGTGGACCGGTTCGGCGGTTCCCTCGAGCAGGCAGGCGACGTGGCGCCGGAACCCGGGGGAGTGGCGGGCATGGAGGTCAACATGACCACAGCTGCCACGGTTTTGCGGCGCTGCGTGCACCAATAGCCCGGCGTAGTCGGCGATCGCTCCCGCGTGGTCGGCGTACCGCCGGTAGCAGCAGGACAGCAGCAGGAAACACCGCCACTTGCCGCACTCGTTTGCCCGTGAAATGGTGACAAAGGGGCAAGTTTGAGCGGGTCTCGAATGGCCGAGCAGGCACCAGGAGAAACTCGCACCTCACAGCTGGTGAGTCCAGTGGTCCGCGCCCCCATGTCAGGGCTCCGCGCGCGAGGTGTGGCGGTTCTTTGTGCGCTTCTCGGTCTGCTGCCGGTCGTACCTCTGCTGAGCTGGGCGTACGGCCTGGGGCCGTTCCGCCTCTGGTTCTGGTCGATCACCGTCCCCGGCTTGGCGCTGCTCACCGTCATCACCGTGGCAACGGCCCGTAGCCCCCGTTACCGGCGGCCGCACGGCTCGCTGGTGGTGGGAACGTTCGGCGGGGTGGCGGGGACCTTCGGTTACGACCTGGTCCGGGTGCCGTACACGCTGTCCGCTGCCGTCGGGTCGCCCCGGCTGGAGCGCGGGAGCACCACCGCGGCCTGCTT
>NZ_JBHTTU010000207.1:0-2687 GCF_042794375.1 Kitasatospora sp. NPDC056531
CAACGAGTACGTGGTCGCGACCCTGCGCCGGACCATCGCGGTCAAGCACGACCACCCCGGCGACGACCTGACCAGTCGGCTGCTGGCGCACCCGGCCGGGCTGACCGACGACGAGGTGATGGAACACCTGCGGGTGGTGCTGCTGGCGGCCAACGAGACGACCGTCAACCTGATCGCCGACTCGCTGAAGATGGTGCTCACCGACCCGCGTTTCCGCGCCCATCTGTCCGGCGGCCAGATGACCCTGGGCGAGGCGCTCGACCAGGTGCTCTGGGACTCCCCGCCGATGTCGCTGGTGGCCGGGCGCTGCGCGACCACCGACACCGAACTCGGCGGGCAGCAGATCAAGGCCGGGGACTTCCTGCTGCTCGGCCTGGCGGCGGGCAACGTCGACCCGGTGGTCCGGCCCGACCTGGCCACCCCGCTGTACGGCAACCGCTCGCACCTGTCCTTCGGTGCCGGGCCGCACGAGTGCCCCGGGCAGGACATCGGACGGCACGTCGCCGAGGCCGGGATCGACATCCTGCTCACCCTACTTCCGGACCTCCGACTGGCCGTCCCCGAGGAGGAGTTGACCTGGAGCTCGGCCTGGATCTCCCGACATCTGACGGTGCTGCCGGTGGAGTTCACCCCGCGTGAGATCGAGCCGGACCCGGAGTCGGTGGCGGAGGCGGAGCTGGCGGCGGAGGAACGGGCCGCCCGGGCGGAGGAGGAGCTCCAGGTCGCCGAGCGGGCGGCGGCTGCCGCGTCGGCTCCGCCGGCGGCGGCCGTTCCGGCGAAGGGGCGAGGTGGGTGGGACGCGCTCACTGTTTTTTCCCGACGTTGAGCTCGTTGGGGGGGGGTGGTGTCCCCCCTCCCCCCCCCCACCCCGGGCTCAGCCCTCGTCGCCGCTCTCGCCGTCGGTACGGCGGCGGTGCAGGGTGAAGGTGTCCACCGGGGTGAGGTCCCCGTGCGGGCCGTCGAAGGTGTAGTAGGTGACCCGCATCATGGTGGTGCCGCCTCGCCGGTCGCCGGGGTCGACCTCGAAGGCGGCGAAGCCGTGGGTGTGGACGCGGTCCTGGTAGGCGGCCCACGGCGCGTCCTCGGTGAGCCAGATCGACTCCCGGTAGGGGGCGCCCGGGGCGGGCTTGTCCTCCAGGCCTACGACCACCCGGCCCTGGGGCCGGTCGAACAGGTCGTCCTGGGTGGTGGCGGCGTTTCCGCCGGCGCCGATGACCATGTGGACGGTGCCCCGGCCGGTGTCGGCGAGGCTTGGGTCGGTGCCGGTGGGCACCGGGGTGCGGGTGTCGTTGGGCAGGCTACCGCGGACGGGGTGGGAGCGCTCGTAGTAGTGCTCGTGGCCGCTGACCACGAGGTCGACCCCGTAGGCGTCGAACAGCGGGCCCCAGGCCTCGCGCACGCCGAGGTCGCTGCCGGAGCCGTGCTTGGAGCTGGAGATCATCGGGTGGTGCATGCAGACCACGATCCAGTCGATCGCCCGACTGCTCCGGGCCGTACGCAACTCCCGTTCCAGCCATCGCTGTTGGGCACCACCGGAGTAGCCGCGCAGATAGGTCTCGCCGGAGTTCTGGATGGCCGTGTCGTCGTTGGCGAGGCTGATGAAGCGCACCGAGCCGACGGTGAAGGCGTACCACATGCCCCGGGTCTCCTCGTCGCGGTCGGCGGTGGAGTCGGGCAGGGCGAAGTAGGCCTGGTAGCCGAGCGCGCCGATCGGGCCGTTGCCGCTCTCGTTCTCGTGGTTCCCCGCGCAGGGCATCCACGGGCGCAGCCGGGTCGAGCGGCTGTTGTTGATGAACCAGTCGGCCCAGGTGGCGGTGCGGCTCTGGCCGTGGCGGCCGCTGTAGGAGGCGTAGCAGAGGTCCCCGTTGACCAGGTTGAACAGCGGGCCGACGCGTTCGACGGCGGCGACGATGTCGGCGGCGTGCGGGGAGCCGATCTGGCTGCTCATGTACACCGGGTACTTGCCGAGCGGTGAGGGCATGCCGTCGGGGAAGACGAGTTGGCGGCGGAGGTTGGGGGTGGCCTGGTCGCCGAAGCTGGTGAAGGTGAAGGGGGCCCGGCCGCGCGGGGCGGTGGTGAAGCTGCCGCTCTCGGGGCTCGCGCCGTCGTGGCCCGCGGTGTACAGGTAGGTGGTGGCCGGGCGCAGTCCGGTGAGCCGGGCGTGGTGGACGTACACCTCGTCCTTGCCGAGGGCGTCGCGGTAGGTGCGGGTCTCGGCCTCGACGACCCGGCCGTGGCCGCCGTCCGGCGAGCCGAGCCGGACCAGTGGGCGGCGGACGGACTGCGGGGTGATCCAGGAGACGGTCATCTCGGCGGAGGGGTCGGTGCCGAACTGGAGGTGCACTCCGCTCACGCTGGGAGCCCCGATCCGGTGCGGGGTGGTCTGCAGCAGGGGGCTCGGCGCCGGATCGTCCGCCGCGGCCGGCTGGGCGGCCGCACCGCCCGCGACCAGGGCGGCTCCGGCCGCCGACGTGCCCTTGAGGATGGACCTGCGTGCGATCGACATGGCGCTCCGTCTGCCGGGTGGGGATTCGGGACCGCAGCACTGTAGCGACATGGGCATGCAAAGGCGATCGATTTTCTGATGGATGCTCATGTCCGGGTGCCGATAAGGGCGCGGACACGCCCCGGTCCCTGCGGCCCGGGCTTCGGCGGGGCCGGGGGGGGTCCATGGGTTGGGGAATCAG
>NZ_JBHTTU010000207.1:2697-4858 GCF_042794375.1 Kitasatospora sp. NPDC056531
CGGCAGGCCGGAGAGGACCCGGACCAGGACTTCTACCACTGGAACAGGCCGGGGCGGGCCCATGGGTCGGGGAATCAGGGATCAGGGATCAGGGGCACTTCTTCCAGGCGAGGTGGTAGACGGTATTGATGCTGCCGTCCGTCGAGTCCATCGTCATGAAGCTGGTGCTGTGCGTCGGGTCCGAGGTGCCGGCGCCGACACGCAGTTCGGTGTTGACGTTGAAGTTGCGCTCCTCTCCGCAGGGGGCGAAGACCAGGGCGGCGACGTCGACGGTGTCGGTCACCTGCCAGTTGTCGTCCGTCGGGCCGTCGAAGCGGTGGCTCCGGTAGGTGGTCCCGGGGTCGCCCTGGAAGTAGTAGCTGGCCCGCTGGATGCCGGTCGCCCCCGCCTCGAGGTGGGCGAAGCCGCGGTAGTCGGCGGAGGCTATCGCATAGGTGAAGCCCTGGGGGACGTGCACGCGCAGGTCGAGCTGACAGTTCTTCCGGAAGTCGGTCGGCTTCGAGCCCACTCCCACCTGGGCCAGGTAGCTGCTGTACGTGACGGTGAAGGCGGTGTTGTCCGGCGACACGGCCACCGCGGCCGTCCCGGCCGGGCAGCCGGAGCCGTTGACCGTCGCGACGTCGATGACGATCCGGTCCGGCGGGGTCGGGAGCAAGTCGCCACCGAAGGTCGACGTGCCGACCAGCGCGGCGGAGACCGCGGTCGCGACGGCCAGTGTGCGGAGCAGCATGGGCTTCCCCTTCGATCGTCCACGGAGCCGGGGACGGCGTGGCGCCGGTTCGGGCGCGGCACGCGCGGCCCCGTCAGATTTGACGTGGATATGTCAGCACATCGAGCGCACCGTGTACAGGGGGTGACACATGGTCACCGAATTCCCGAGGGTGCGACGACGGCGAACACCCCGACGACCTGCCGGTGTGCCGGACGCCGACGCGACCCCGATTCGCGGCCGAAGATCGCCGAGCGCTAGGCTCCGTCCGCAACACGACGCGAAGGGGAGCTTCAGTTGGCGCGGGTTGCGGTGGTCGGCGGGGGTATCGGCGGGCTGGGAACAGCGCTCATGCTCGGTCGGCGGGGCCATACGGTCACGCTGTTCGAGCAGGACGCACGGCAGGCCGGAGAGGACCCGGACCAGGACTTCTACCACTGGAACAGGCCACGGGTCCCGCAGGCCGTCCAGCCACACTCGTTCCTCTCCCCCGTCCGCACCGTGCTGCGCACCGAGACCCCGGAGGTCTACGCGGACCTGCTGGCCCGCGGAGCCCGGGAGTACCACGACTTCGACTGGTTCGGTGAGCATCCGCCGCACCGGGACGGCGACGATGAACTGGTCACCCTGCGCACCCGCCGCATCGTCCTGGAGGCCGCCCTGACCGCGGCCGTACGGCGAGAACCCGCCGTCGAAGTGCGGCGAGGCGTCCGGGTGGGTGGCCTGGTCATCGAGGAGGGCGACCCCGCCCGGGTCACCGGGGTGCGGGTGGGCGGGGAGAAGCACCTCGCGGACCTCGTCGTCGACGCCTCCGGCCGTCGCTCGCCGGTTCCCGGCTGGCTGGTCGCGGCCGGCTGCCGACCACCCGTGGTCGACAGCCACCGCACCGGGATCGCCTACCTGTGCCGCTGGTACCGGCTGCGGCCCGACGGCCCGCGTGACCCAGGGGTGCAGAACGGCTCGGCCGCGGCCTTCGCGCTCGCCGGGGTCTTCCCGTCCGACAACGACACCTTCGCGGTGAACGTGGTGCTCTCCACGGGCGACCCGACCCGCGGCGCGCTGACCGACCCCGACGTGTTCGAGGCCGTTGCCCGCCGCTTCCCCGCCTGCGCCGCCTGGCTCGACCTGGACCCGGAACCGCAGTCCGCCGTCCTGGCGATGGCCGGCCTGGACAACCGCTGGACCTCCCTCGTCGACGAGGACGGACCCGTCGTCACCGGGCTGGTCAACGCCGGGGACAGCCTCATCCACACCAACCCCACCCTGGGCCACGGCGCGGCCCTCGCCCTGCGCACCGCCCAGTACCTCGGCGCCCACGCCGACGAGGTCGCCGCGGACCCGGCCGGCTACCACGCCTGGACCACCGAGCACCTCCGCCCGTTGTTCGACGCGCAGGTGACGGCCGACCACGCCACCGAGCGACGCCTCACCGAGGACGCACCGCCCCCCGAC
>NZ_JBHTTU010000208.1:0-4797 GCF_042794375.1 Kitasatospora sp. NPDC056531
GCACCCCACCTGGGCGCTCACCGCCCCGCCCGGCCAGCAGGTCGAATGGGCCATCGCGTGGCTGCGCGCCCACGACCGCTGGCTACTCGTCTACGACAACGCCGAGGACCCGGCCCACCTCACCCCCTACCTCGGCCGACTGCTCGGCTGCGGGCACCAGTTGGTGACCAGCCGCCGGGCCGGCGGCTGGCACCCGGGCATCCGGCCGGTACGGATCGACGTCCTGGACGCCCCGGAGGCCGCCCGGCTGCTCTGCGACACCGCGTACCCGCGCGTCGCCGTGGACGCCGTGGACGACGCCGAACAGGACGAGGCCCGGTCGCTGGCAGACGAACTAGGCCACCTGCCGCTGGCCCTCGCCCAGGCCGGCGCCTACGTCCAGCAGACCGGCACCACCTTCGCCGCCTACCGCGAACTGCTGCGCAGCACCAGCCCGGTGGGACCGCGCACCGACAGCGGCGCGGTGGACACCGTCGCCCGGCTCTGGCAGACCACCCTGCGCACCGTCCAGCACAGCGTTCCCTTCGCCGTCGAGCTGCTGCGCACCCTGGCCTGGTACGCCCCGGAGGCACTCCCGTGCGAGGCGCTCACCCCGTTCGGGGCACGCCGACCGGAGGAGGTGGACGGCGCACTCCGGCTGCTGGCCGACTACAACCTGATCACTCTCGGCGACACCGTGACCGTGCACCGACTGCTCCAGTCGGTGCTGCGCGACTCGGACGGCGCCCGGCGGCTTCGCCAGCGGGCGGAGCGACACCTCGCGGGCGCGGCGGCCCGGCTCTGGCCGGACGCCGGGCCGGGGCTGCGGCGGGCGCTGCTGCCGCACATCCGCGATCTGGCGGCCAACGGCCTCTCGGAGGAACCCACAGCGGAGACGGTCGCGCTGTACCGGCTGGCGGCGGACGAACTGACCGACCGGGCACAGCGGGTGTACGCCGTCCCGCTGGTGGCGGCGATGGCGGACGGGCAGAAGCGGCTGCTCGGCGAGGACCACCTGGACACGCTGGCCGCCCTCGGGCGGCTAGGCAGGCTGCACGCCCAGACCGGCGACCCGGCGCGGGCGGTGGAGCTGTGCCGGGAGGTGGTCGACAGGCGCACCCGGGTCCAGGGCCAGGACCACCCGGCCACTCTCGCCGACCGCCACACCCTCGCCCAGGCCTACCGCAAGGCGGGCCAACACGCGCTCGCCGTGGAGGAGTTCCGTACGGTCGTCGCGGAGCGCGCCCGGGTACTGGGGGCGGACCACGCCGACACCCTGCAGAGCCGCGCGAGTTCGGCGTACGCCTTGCAGGTGGCGGGGCAACACCGGGAGTCGGTGGCCGAGTTCGAGCGATTGGTCGTGGACACGGAGCGGGCGCTGGGCGTCGACCACCCCGACCTCCTGGCCCGCCGCAACGGCCTCGCCTTCGCCCAACTGGCCGCCGGACTCCACCGGTTGTCCATCGAGCTCTACGAGCTGGTGGCCGCCGACCGCGCCCGCGTCCTCGGAGCCGACCACCCCGACACCCTCAACACCCGCGGCTGGCTCGCCGCCGCCCACGCCGAAGCGGGCGACTACCCGGCGGCGGAGGCCGCGTACGAGGCCGTGGTCGCGGACCGCACCCGGGTGCAGGGCCCCGACCACCCGCAGACCCTCCACGCGCGCCGGCGGCTGGCGACGGTACACCGCGACTCCGGTCAACCGTCCCTCTCCGTAGTGGAGTTCGCCTCCCTGGTGGCCGACTTCGCCCGGGTGCTCGGCCCGGACCACCCGCAAACCCTCGACACCCGTTCCAGTCTGGCCCGCGCCCACCGCAGGGCAGGGCAGGCCCGCACCGCGGTCGAACAGCACCGCGCCCTGGTCCGCGACCGCACCCGGGTGCAGGGTTCCACCCATCCCGACACCTTCGCGGAACGCAGTCGCCTCGGCTACGCGCTGCGCATCGCCGGCTCGTTCACCGCCGCGGTCGAGGAACTGGAACAGCTGGTGGCCGATCGGGTCCGGATCCAGGGCCCGGACCACCCGGACACCCTCGAAGAACGCTCCGGCCTCGCCCGGGCCCTGCACTCCGCGGGCCGCCCCCGCGAGTCGCTCGCCCTGCGCCGCCGACTCCTCGCCGACCACCGGCGGATCCACGGCTCCGAGCACTTCGAGACCTTCGACGCCCGCCTCTCCCTGGCCCGGGCCCACAGCTACGTGGGCGAACACCGGCGCGCGGCCGAGCTGTGCGACGAGGTGGTCGCCCACCGGGGGCGGGTCCTGACGCCCGACCACCCGACCGTCCTCCACACCCGGATCTGGCAGGCCTGGCTGCACGGCGAAGCCGGCCACCACCAGCGCGCCGTCCGGCTGCGCGAACAGCTGGTGGCCGACCGCACCAGGCTGCACGGGCCCGAGCACCCCGGCACGCTCGACTCCCGCAAGGGGCTCGCCCACTCCCTCCAGGCGGCAGGCCGGCTCCGGGAGGCACTCGCCGTCCGGGAGAGCCTCGTCACCGACCGCACCCGGCTCCAGGGGCCCGACCACGACGAGACCCTCGACGCCCGGCTCAACCTGGCCGTGGCGCACTGCGAGGCCGGGCACTACGGCCCGGCCGCCGGGCTGCTGACCGAACTGCTCGCCGACACCACCCGGCTGCACGGCCCGGACCACCCGAACACCCTCGACACTCGGTTCTGGCTCGCCTCGGTGTACGGCAATGCCGGCGACCACCGCCGTGCCGGGGAGCTGTACGAGGCGCTCGCGACCGACCGCGCCCGAGTGCTGGGCCCCGACCACCCCGACACCCTCGGCGCACGCCACTGGCTCGCCCACAGTTGCCGGGCGGCCGGCGATCACCGAACCGCCATCATGCTGTGCCAAGCGCTCGTGGCAGACCTCGTCCGTACCAATGGACCGGATCACCCAGAGACCCTGGACGTACGGTTGAGCCTGGCCCGTGCCTTCTCAGGTGCGGGTGAGCACCGGCGGGCACTCGAGTCGCACGACCTGCTCGTGGCCGACTTCACCCGGATCCAGGGCAGCGACCATCCGTCCACCCTCAACGCCCGCTGGTGGCGGGCGAACGCCTCCACCGAAGCCGCCGACCACGGCCGGGCAGTGGAGCTGTACACCGAATTGGCGGCCGACCAGGACCGGGTCCACGGGCCCGACCACCCCGACACGCTGCTGGCCCGCTGGTGGCAGGCCATCGGGCACGTCCGAGCGGGCTGCGACCGGCGAGCGGTGGAGCTCTACACCGTGTTGGTGGACGACTTCACCAGGATCCGTGGCTCCGAGCACTCGCAGACCCTGGCCGTCCGCAGTGGCCTGGCCTGGGCGATCGCCAGCACGAAGGACCATCAGCGGGCCGCCATCCGCTATCAAGAGCTCCTCACCGACGAGACCCGCATCCTGGGCCCGGACCATCCGCTCACCCTGGCCGTCCGCGGCGACCTTGCATCCGTGACCGAGGAGGCGAGTGACCACCCCCGGGCCATCGCACTCTACGAGGCCCTGATCGCCGACCGAACCCGGGTGCAGGGCGCCGATCACCTGGACACACTCGCATCCCGACGGTCACTCGCGTACACCTACCGTGAGGCCAAGGACTTCCTGCGCGCGTCCGAACTGTACGAGCGTCTGGTGACCGACGCGACCCGGGCCCTCGGTCCCGATCACGCCTTCACCTTCCACACCCGCTTCGACCTGGCCCGGACCCGTCGGGAAGCAGGCGCCCACGACCACGCCGTGGGACTGTTCCGAGAGCTGGTCACCGACTTGCACAGGGCACTCGGCCCGGACCACCGCGACACCTTCGACGCGCGTCTCGGGCTCGCCCGCTCGGTCGTGGCAGCGGGCGACCACGGTGCCGCCACCGACCTGTACGCGGAGCTGCT
Organism: Kitasatospora sp. NPDC056531; assembly: GCF_042794375.1. Classification (NCBI taxonomy): domain Bacteria; kingdom Bacillati; phylum Actinomycetota; class Actinomycetes; order Kitasatosporales; family Streptomycetaceae; genus Kitasatospora; species Kitasatospora sp. NPDC056531. The sequence continues at coordinate 3,859 of NZ_JBHTTU010000208.1, forward strand.
GACCGACCGGGAGCGGATCCAGGGCACCGACGATCCAGACACGCTCAACACCCGTTGGTGGTATGCCGCCGCCTACCGCGACGCCGGAGAGCACGACCGGGCGAGCGAACTCTTCGGCGCCGTCGCCGTCGATCGCGCCCGGGTGTTCGGGGCCGACCACCCGGACACCCTGAACGCCCGGTGGTGGGAGGCCGACGCGTACCGTGCCGACGGCGAGCACGGCCTCGCACGGCAGCTGTGCGAGGCCGTGCTCGCGGACCGGTCGCGGGTCGACGGCCCGGACCATCCGGAAACGCTCGGCGCCCGCTCCCTCCTCGCCCAGATCCACCAGGAGTCCGGCGACCACCTGGCCGGCATCCGACTCAGCGAGGACCTGCTACGCGACCGGATCCGGATCCAAGGCCCCCACCACCCGCAAGTCCTCATCGCGCGGAACAATCTCATCAACTGCCGCCGGAGCGCGCGGCAGTACCGTCAGGTCGTCGCCGACCGCGAACTCCTGGCCCGCGACCGCGCCCGCATCCAGGGCCCCGACCACCCCGACAGCCTCGGCGCACGTGCCCTGCTGGCCGGCGACCTCTGCGAAATCGGCGAACTGGAGCACGCCGCCGCCCTCCTCACGGATCTGATCACCGACCGGATACGGGTCCAGGGCCGCGACCACCCCGACGTCCTCCTCGACCGGGCCGAACTCGCCCTGGTCCACCGCTACGCCGGCCGCCACGGCCAGGCGATCCGCGAGCGCGAAGCCCTGGTCGCCGACCGCGAACGCCTCCACGGTCCGGACCATCCCCACACACTGACGGCCCGCTACCAGTTGGCCGAGGCCATGCGTGACGGGTGGCGCCATGACCGCGCCGACGCGCTGTACCAGGCACTCCGGACCGATCGCGCCCAGCTCCTGGGAGCCGATCACGGCGACACCCTCAGTGTCTAGGC
>NZ_JBHTTU010000209.1:0-4775 GCF_042794375.1 Kitasatospora sp. NPDC056531
GTGGGCGCGGACGGCGTGGGCTCGGCGGTGCGCCGCCGGCTGCTGCCCGCGGCCGAGGTGGTCACCGTCCCCGGCAACGCCGTCCTCGGGCGCACCCCGCTCACCGAGCGGTTCGCCGCGCTGGTGCCGGGCTTCGGCACCGTCGTGCACGGCCCCGGCGTGAGCATGCTGCTCGGCCGGATGGAGTTCCGCCGGCCGCCGCGGCGCGCGGCCGCCGAGCTCGCGCCCGACGTCCGACTCCCCGACACCGAGAGCTACTTGCGCTGGGTGGTGATGCTTCCCGGCCCCGTCCCGGCCGAGCCGGCGGGCTGGGAGGGCGTTCGCGGTGAACTGCTCGCCCTGCTGGACGGCTGGCACCCCGACCTCGTCGACCTGGTACGCGGCGCCGATGTCGTCAACAGCTCGCCCCTGACGGTCCGTTACGCCAAGCCCGTACCGCACTGGGGCGGCACCCGCCGGGTCACCCTGCTCGGGGACGCGATCCACTCGATGCCGCCGAGCGGCGGCCAGGGCGCCAACACGGCCCTGCGCGACGCCGCGCTGCTCACCCGCTCGCTCACCGCCGTCCAGCGGGGCGAGGCCGAACTCCCCTCCGCCGTCGAGGAGTACGAGCAGCGGATGCTCGACTACGGCTTCGCCGCCGTCGCCGAGAGCCTGGAGCGCCTCCCGGACTTCACACCGACTCGTGGGCGTGTCTGACAATTCCCGCCGGGCGCGCGACGCCGGGGCACGCACCTCGCTGCGTTGTCGTCAGTCGCCGATGCTCCGTATGTACTTCTTCCTCCGCCTTGCGATGCACGCACCCCAGCGCCGCGCGCTGATCCGCCGCGAATTGTCAGACGCGCCCTGGCAGACGCAAGGCGCGGCAGCCGCGGTGAACATCGTGCGGGCGCGATCTCCGGCCGGGCACTGGTCGTGATTCACCCGGGCGGCGATGATGACGCGAGTCCATCGACGTGTGACCCCCGCCCGCCCCGGGCCGGGCCGCAGGAGAGCCACCCCTGCGGCCGGGACCGGATCCACACCTTCGGAAGGCACCATGCTGAACCTGTCGGTCCTGCTTGAGGATTCCGCCCGCACGTACCCGAGCCGTGACGCCCTGGTCCTCGGTTCGACGCGGCTCACCTACGCCGAGGTCGAAGCGGCCGCGAACCAGGTCGCCAACCTGCTGGTGGAGCGGGGGATCCGGCCCGGCGACCGGGTGGCGCTGAGCTGTCCGAACGTGCCGCAGTTCCCGATCGTCTACTACGGCATCCTCAAGGCCGGCGCGGTGGTCGTCCCGCTCAACATCCTGCTCAAGTCCCGGGAGGTGGCCTACCACCTGCGCGACGCCGAGGCGGAGGCCTACTTCTGCTACGAGGGGACGCCGGGCCTGGCCATCGGCGAGGAGGGCTGGAAGGCGTGGAACGAGGTCGACACCTGCGAGGACTTCTTCCTGATCACCGCCGATCCGGCCGCGCCCTCGCCGATCGGGGACGCGGAGACCCTGGGCGCGGCACTCGCAGGGAAGCCCCCGGTCTTCGACCCGGTGGCCACCGAGGCGACCGACACCGCCGTCATCCTCTACACCTCGGGCACCACCGGCCAGCCCAAGGGAGCCGAACTCTCCCACGCCAACACGATGATGAACGTGATGGCGTGCAACCGGATGTTCCGGAGCACGCCGGCCACCGACAGCCACCTCCTGTGCCTGCCGCTGTTCCACACCTTCGGCGCCACCATCCAGATGCACACCGGCTTCTCGACGGCGGCCACCCTCCATCTGATGCCGCGCTTCGACGCGGAGCAGGTCGTGCGTCTGATGAGCACCGAGGAGATCACCTTCTTCGCCGGTGTCCCGACCATGTGGTGGGGCCTGCTGGGCGTCCTCACCGACGCCGTCGACGTGGACCGGATCGCCCGCAACCTGCGGATCGGGGTCTCCGGCGGCGCCCCGCTGCCGGTGGAGATCATCAGCCGGGTCAAGGAGCGGCTCCACGTCCGGATCCTGGAGGGCTACGGCCTCTCCGAGACCTCGCCGGCGGTGACCTTCTCCGATCCGGACCGCGAGCCGCGCCCCGGCTCGGTCGGCGTCCCGGTCTGGGGCGTGACGGTCAAGCTGATCAACCCCGACTGGTCGGAGGTCACCGGCACCGGCGCGGTCGGTGAACTCGCGGTCAAGGGCCACGGCGTGATGAAGGGCTACTACAACCGGCCCGAGGCCACCGCCGAGGCGATCAGGGACGGCTGGTTCCGTACCGGTGACCTGGCCCGGAGGGACGAGGACGGCTTCTACTACATCGTCGACCGGGTCAAGGACATGATCATCCGGGGCGGCTTCAACGTGTACCCGCGCGAGGTCGAGGAGGTGCTGATGACCCACCCCGCGATCAGCCTGGCCGCCGTCGTCGGCGTCCCCCAGGACCGTTACGGCGAGGAGGTCAAGGCCTTCGTCATCCTGGCGCCCGGTGCCGAGGCCACCCCCGAGGAGCTGATCGCCTGGGGCCGGGAGCAGATGGCCGGTCACAAGTACCCCCGCATCGTGGAGATCGTCGAGCAGCTGCCGATGACGGCCACCGGCAAGATCCTCAAGCGCGAACTCAAGTGACGGGCCGTCTCGTGCCCGTGCGGTGTGCCTTCCGGAGGGGCTTGCCAATGTGACTTAGATTGCCCGGACATGAGCGAAAATGTCGGAATCAGTCGCCGATCGGTGCTCAAGGCGATCCCCACGGCGGTCCTCTTGGGGGCCTCGTGCGCAATCCTCGAGCACCGACGCGCGGTCGCGGCGACGGCGAGGACGAGAGCGCCGTTCCCACAGCCCGCCGACGTACGGACCTCGCGAGCGGCACACGGCCGGGCGTCGGAGGTGCTCGAGCAGACGCTCGACGTGCGGTTCACGGAGCTCTCCGTCCCCGGCTACGGGTCGGTCACCACCCGCACCTACAACGGGGCGATCCCGGGGCCGACCCTGCGGTTGCGCGGCGGGGACACCCTGCGGCTGACCCAGGTCAACGGCCTACCACCGAACCAGCCCTACAACGGCGACCACAACCGGCCGCACCACCTCAACAGCTTCAACCTGCACACCCACGGCCTACACGTCTCCCCGTCCGGGCACGCCGACAACGTCCGGCGCGCCTTCGCGCCGCGCACGGCCGACGAGGTCGACGCCGGCGACCCGGAACCGCAGTACGTGACCACCATCGACATCCCGGCCGACCACCCGGCCGGCACCTACTGGTACCACCCGCACCTGCACGGGGCCACCGCCGTGCAGATCGTCGGCGGGATGGCCGGGGTCCTGATCGTCGAGGGCGACGTCGACGAGGTGCCCGAGATCAAGGCGGCCGCCGACCTCGTCGTCTGCGTCAACGAGCTCAGACTCAAGGACGGCAGGGTCCCCGACTTCACCTCCGGCAATGCGCTGGCCGCCGTTCCGGCCACCCTCACCGTCAACGGCGAGGTCAACCCCACCATCGCGCTGCGCCCGGGCGAGGTGCAGCGCTGGCGGCTGGTGGCCGCGACCGCGTTCACCGCGCTGGGGCTGCGGCTCGCCGGCGACGGGCAGTCCCTCACCTTCCACCAGATCGCGCAGGACGGCGTGACCTTCCCGGCCGTGGTCGCCACCGACACGGTGAACCTGGCCATGGGCAACCGCGCCGACGTCCTGGTCCGGGGCGGCGCACCCGGCACCTACGAGCTGCGGGCCGGCGGGGTGTCGAAGCCGCTGCTGACGGTCGAGGTGGCGGGGGAGCCCGTCGAACCGCCGATGGAGCTGCCGACCGCGCTGCCGCCCGGCAAGCCCTTCCTCGCCGAGGGCGACATCACCGACCCGGACGCCGACCGCGAGGTGGTCTTCCACGTCGACCAGGGCGTCTTCGACGCGCCGTTCCCCAACGCCTACCGCCTCCTGGGCAGCAACCCGACCCCCGCGGTCGACCCCGACGGCGACTTGACCCGGGACCCGGCCTACGGCCTGTTCGACCCCCGCTACATCAACCACATCCTGCCGCTCGGCACCGTCGAACGCTGGACCGTCCGCACCCACGAGACCAGGTCGGCCTTCATCCACCCCTTCCACCTGCACACCAACCACGTCCTGGTCACCCACCGCAACGGCGAACGGCTCGACCCGCCGGTCTGGCAGGACACCATCGGGCTGGCCGGCGGCGAGCCCGGCGAGGAGGTCACCTTCCTGGTCAGGTACGAGGACTTCACCGGCCGCACGGTCGCCCACTGCCACCAGCTGCAGCACGAGGACCTCGGCATGATGCAGACCGTCGAGTACGTCGAACCGCGGCTGCCGGGACGGTAGCGCCTCAGCCCTCCAGCGCGGCCAGCAGCTGCGGGCCCGACCACGGCCGCGCGGTGCCCGGACCGGCCCGCTCGGCCTCGCGGACCAGCGCGACCAGCCGGGCGTTGGCCGGGGCCGACAGGCCGTGCCGCCCGGCCAGCGCGATCACCTCGCCCTGGAGCGAGTCGATCTCGGTCGGGCGGCCGCGCTGCAGGTCCTCCCACATGGACGAGCGGGCCCGGGCGTCGATCCGCAGGCTGGCGGCGGCCAGCCGGCGGAACAGCGCGTCGGGCAGCCCGAGCACGCGGGGCGTCCAGTGCGGCGGCACCGGGCCGAGCCGGGCGGGCACGATGCCCGCCGCCCGGAAGGCGGCCAGCGCCTCCCGCTGGCACCGGGCCAGGCAGGTGCGGTACGCCCGGGCGCCGAGTTGCTCGCGCAGCGGCAGTCCGGACAGCGCGTTCACCGCGTTGTTGAGGTTCATCAGCAGCTTCGCGGCCTGCAC
>NZ_JBHTTU010000210.1:0-4757 GCF_042794375.1 Kitasatospora sp. NPDC056531
CGTGGCGTCGGACTGGATGTCCGATCCCCGCCAGCGGCCGCGCCCGGGCGGCGGCAGAGTCGGTGACCGGCAACTGATCACCCGACGCAAGGACGGCCGGATTCCCGTGCACAAGGTCACCGATCTCAAGGTCCTCTACTTCGGCACCCCGGTGGTGCTGATCGGCTCGCGCAACGAGGACGGCAGCGCCAACCTGGCGCCGATGTCCTCGGCCTGGTGGCTGGGCCAGTCCTGCGTGCTGGGCCTGGGCAACAACGCCCAGACCGCCGTCAACCTGCGCCGCGAGGGCGAGTGCGTGCTCAACCTTCCCTCCTCGGCGCAGGTCGACGCCGTCGACGCCCTCGCGCTGCTGACCGCCAACCCGCACATCCCCGCGCACCGGCGCGAGCAGGGCTACCGCCACGAGCGGCGCAAGTTCGCCGCGGCCGGGATGACCGAACTGGACGGCGAACTGGTGCGGGCGCCGCGCGCCGCCGAGTGCCCGGTGCAGCTGGAGTGCCGCCTGGAGGCCGCGACACCGCTGGCGGGCAACGAGGGGTGCACCGCCTTCGAGGTCACCGTGGTGCGCGCCCACGTGGACGAGCACCTGATCGTGCCGGGCACCGACCACTACGTGGACCCGCTCGGCTGGGACCCGCTGATCATGAAGTTCTGCGAGTTCTTCGGCGACAGCCGCCGCCTGTCCCCCTCCCGCCTCGCCGAGGGCTGGCGGATGCCCGGCCGTCTGCCGGCCGCCGTCTGACGGCCGCCGGCGGACAGCGGCCGTCCGACGACGGCTGTCAGACGGCGGCGCAGCGGGGCCGGCCGGTTACGGGACCTTCTCGCCGCAGGAGTCGCACACCCGGGTCGCCGGCAGTTCGAGGAAGCAGTTCGGGCAGATCGCCGGCGGCCGCGGCGGGGTGGTGGTGGCGGCGGCGGTGGCCTTGCGGGTCACCGTGGTCTTCAGCCGCGGGGCGAGCGCCGGGATGCCGCCGTCGGCGGGCAGGTCGGCGCCGAAGTGCCGGTAGCAGGCCAGGCGGGCGGCGGCCGCGTGCTGCTCGCGGTCCATCTCGTCGAGGATCGGCGGCTGCCCGGCCACCGCCAGCACGTCCTGGTAGCCGGCCCCGACCATGCCGTCGGCGGCGTGCACCACCAGCGCCGTCAGCGGCGGGTCCCCGCGGCGGTGCGCCTCGCGCACCACCAGGGCCAGCACCTTGCCGATCCAGTGCCGCTGGTTGACGCTGGTGCGCACCCCGGAGGCCTGCTGCACCGCCTCGGCCAGCTCGGCGTAGGTGATCACCGCGTGGTAGCGGCTCGCCACGTCCACCAGGGCCGGGTAGGCCGCCCTGGTCCACACGATGTGCGCCTGGCTGACGGCGACGGCCGAGCCGTCCGACTCCCGCCAGTAGCCGCGTTGCTGCTCCGTCATCCGCCCGCCCTGTCCGCTCGACCCGTCCGGCCCCGCCGTGAGCGAGGCTACCCCGCTGCGGTGGCCGCCCGCCGCGCGGGGGCGTCTGCGGGGCCCCGGGCTTGACTTCAAGTGCTGTTGAAGTCGTCCAATGGGTGCCGACCGCAGCCGTACGGGCACTCCGCGGTCGATGCCCCGCCCGTACGGAAACGTGCCGGGGCCGGGGCCGCCTTCTTCCCGATCGTGCCGCCGGCGGCCCCGGCCCCCGTCGTGCCCGCCCCGGCCACCACAGGCCGGGGACGAGGCGTTTGCGGGTGCGCGCTCGACCTCCGTTCCCCGGCCCAAGAGCCGGGGATTCCTCACACGGTCCTCCGACCGTCCCGGTGGGTTACTGCTTCTTCGCGCTGTGCAATGCGGTCAGGCCGCGCGGGCCGGGCGAACCGCGCCCGGGCGGAACGCGGACCACCGGTGCCCGGGCGGGGGCCCGGGCACCGGGGCGAGTCGGGTGAGTGCGGGTTTGCGGCTTGCTCCGGCGGTTCCTCGAGCACAGCGGACGCCGGGTGGGGCGGGGGCCGTTCCGGGCGGCCGGGGGTCACGCCGCCCGGCGATCGACATCGAGTTGACGGTGCGTCAGTTGAACTGGTCGGGGTGCGGGCCGGTGCGCAGGTCCCGGTCGGCGGCGGCGACGGCGGTCATGTCGGCGTCGGTGAGCTGGAAGACGCCGAAGCCGAGCTGGGGGATCTCGACGCCGTTGTTGAACTTCACGGCGGGGACGGTGGGGACGGTCACGGCGCCGGTTCCTTCAGTGGGTGCCGTGGTGACGGGGGTTCAGGCCAGTTCCTTGAGCGCGGCGGTGGCGAAGGCGTGGTCCTGCTCGGGGGCGCCGCCGCCGATGCCCAGCCCCGATCAGGCGGCCGTCGCGGTGGACGGGGATGCCGCCGGCGATGAACAGCAGCGGGCGGTCCAGAGCGGTGGGCAGGGTGTGGAACGGGCCGTCGGGCTTGACGAGGTCGACCAGGTCGACGGTGGGGGCGTCGAGCTGGAGGGCGGTGTAGGCCTTGCGGGTGCTGGTCTCGCCGGAGATCAGCACGGCGCGGTCGTCGCGGCGGAAGGCCAGCAGGTGCCCGCCGACGTCCAGGACGGTGACGCTGACCGCGACCTGGGCCGCCTCGGCGGCGGTGCGGGCGGCGTCGATGAGGGTCTCGGCTTCGGCGGTGGTGAGCGGGGTGACGGCGGTGGTGGTGCTCATGGCGGCGCTTCTCCTTGAAGGGGCGGAGGGGGGAACGGGTGGTCAGTGGTGGGCGGGGACGGCCGCCGCGGCGGGGACGGTGGCCGCGGGGGTGCGGCGTTCCAGGGCGGCGGACCAGAAGGCGAGGACCAGGGCGGCGGCGGCGAGCAGGGCGCCGACCCAGTTCGGGGCGGTGTAGCCGAGGCCGGCGGTGATGACGGTCCCGCCGAGCCAGGCCGCCAGGGCGTTGCCGAGGTTGAAGGCGCCGATGTTGACGGCCGAGGCCAGGGTGGGGGCGCCGTGGGCCTGGTCGAGGACGCGCTTTTGCAGCGGCGGGACGGTGGCGAAGCCGAGCGCGCCGACCAGCGTGATCGTGACGGCGGCGGCGATCTTGTCGTGCGCGGTCAGGGTGAACAGCCCGAGCACGACGGCGAGTCCGCCGAGGGTGGTGTAGAGCAGCGGCATCAGCTTGCGGTCGGCGAACCTGCCGCCGAGCAGGTTGCCGAGGAACATCCCGACACCGAACAGCACCAGCAGCCAGGTGACCGCGCCGTCGGAGTAGCCGGCGACGTGGGTCATCATCGGCGCGATGTAGGTGATCGCGGCGAACACTCCGCCGAAGCCGAGCACGGTCATCGCCATGGCGAGCAGGACCTGCGGGTTGCGGAAGGCGGTGAGTTCGCGGCGCAGGTGGGCTCCCTCGGCGCGCGGCACGGCGGGCACGAGCTTGGCGATGCCGAGCAGGCCGACCACGCCGAGGACGGCGACGGCGGCGAAGGTGGTGCGCCAGCCGACGGCCTGGCCGATGAAGGTGCCGAGCGGGACGCCGACGATGTTGGCGACGGTCAGTCCGGTGAACATGGTGGCGATGGCGCCGGCCTTCTTCTGCGGGGCGACCAGTTCGGCGGCGACGACGGAGCCGATGCCGAAGAACGCGCCGTGGGCGAGCGAGGCGACGATGCGTCCGGCGAGCATGAGGCCGAAGCCCGGTGCCGTCGCGGAGACCAGGTTGCCGACGGTGAACAGGCCCATCAGCAGCGTCAGCATCGTCTTGCGGCTGATCCTGGTGCCGAGCACCGTCATCAGCGGGGCGCCGATGACGACGCCGATCGCGTAGCCGGTGACGAGCAGTCCGGCGGTGGGGATCGAGACGCCGTAGTCGCCGGCGATCTCGGGCAGCAGGCCCATGATCACGAACTCGGTGGTCCCGATCCCGAAGGCCCCGATGGCCAGGGCGAGGAGTGCGAGGGGCATTGGCGCGACCTCCGTGCGATTGCTAGTGCGCCTTACACCTCCCAACAATAGTTGCACACGCGGCATAAATGCAAGTGCGGGCAATCCGCCTTCGCCGAGGACCCTGGGGCGGGGCGGGGCGGGTCCCGGGCGCACGAAAACGGGGCCGAGCCTCGATCGGCCGACCCCGACCCCTGCCACTACTCCGAACGGGTGACTACCGACGCTCGGCGCGCCGACGGCGAAGCCCCCTCGCGCCGCCGCCCGGACCTGCGGACCGGGACCGCCGGGGGCGACAGATGCTTGCATAAGCCTTATGTATGCCCTGGCCGATATTTCATCGCATGGCTTATCCTGGGGCGTACAGCACCTGGAAAGGAGACCGGGCCCATGACCGCCACGGACCCCGCGCTGACCGCCCTCGCCAACGGATGGGCCGCCCTCTACCTCCTGTACGGCCGGATCGAGGCGCACATCGAGCGCGCCCTGCAGTCCGAGCACGACCTGAGCGTGCGGGAGTACTCGCTGCTCGACGTGCTCAGCCGCCAGCACGACGACGAGGGCGGGCACCTGCAGATGAAGCAGGTCGCCGACGCGGTCGTGCTCAGCCAGAGCGCCACCACCCGCCTGGTCACCCGGCTGGAGGACCGCGGCCTGCTCTCCCGCTACCTGTGCCCGACGGACCGGCGCGGCATCTACACCAACGTCACCGAGGACGGCCTGAAGCTCCTGGAGCGGGCCCGCCCGACCAACGACGCCGCCCTGCGCGAGGCGCTCGACGAGGCCGCCAGGAACCCCGAGCTGGCCCCGCTGGTCAAGGCCGTCGAGGCGGTCGACGCCCCGGCGGCGCTCCCGCGGCCCTGAGCCCCGCGCGCGTCCCGTACGCCCCTCCCGCAGGCCGATGCCCCG
>NZ_JBHTTU010000211.1:0-4752 GCF_042794375.1 Kitasatospora sp. NPDC056531
GGACATCCCCGCCCTGCTTGCCGCGGCCGGGCCCTACGCCCCGGCCCTCCAGGCGTACATCGCCCGCACCCAGCAGTCCTACGGCAACGCCCAGACCCCGGCCGAGGCCGCCGCCCCGATCATCGACGCCCTGACCGCCGACCGCCCGGCCTTCCGCGTCCAGACCTCGCAGTGGGCCCGCGACTTCGTCGCCACCACGCTCGCCGACCTCGACGGCTCCGCCGTCCAGACGCTCACCCGTGACTGGGTCCGCTGAACGACGAGGAGGAGATCGCCCGTGTCCACCGCAGACCTGTCGCGCGCCGAAACGGACGCGAAACGGTCGTTCGACCGCTACGCGGCCACCTTCATCGAACTCGCCGCGGCCGGCGGGACCGACCCGGCGCCGCTGCTGGAGTACTTCGCGGTGCCCCTGACCGTGACCACCGGCAGCGCGCACACAGTCCTCACCTCGGCCGAGCAGCTGACCGCCGGGCTCGCCCACGAGCTGGCCGCCCTGCGCGACCTCGACTACGGCGGCAGCGAGGCACTGGACCCGGTCGTCCGGGAGCTGAACGAACGGGCGGTCACCATCGAAGTGAGCTGGGCCCGCTACGACCGCTCGGGCGCCGAGTTCCAGCGCCCCCGCGTGTTCTACTTCCTCGCCCGCACGCCGGACGGCTGGCGAATCACCACCTCGGCGGTCCTGGCCGGCTGAGCCGGCACCGGCAGACCGGCGGACAGCCGAACCCGGCCCCCTGAAACCCAGGGCCCGGCCCGCGGGTGGGAGGCCTGCCGCTCGGCCTCCTCCAGTCGGGCGGACTCGGTCGGCTGCTCTTCGCCCAGCCCTGCCGGGCCGCCCGCGACACCGGCGCCGTCCTGCAGATCACAGGAGTTCGCCGGCAGGCACCTCGGAGGCCTCTTCCTCGCATCCGACACCACTGCGATCGTGAAAGTGGACTCCTGTCACACTGTGCGCCATGACTGAGCACGAACATCATGCCTCGGCGCAGCTTTCCGAGGCGCTGCACCGCAGGTTGGAGCGGATCGAGCGGCTCCTGGAGCCCGAGAAGCCGGAGCGCCCGGCGTGGCGCTCGGTCACTCTCGGTGAGCAGCGCTGGGCGGTCTCGGTGGCCATCCTGGTCGCCGTGGGCCTCCAGCTGGCCCTGCCGACCCGGCTGACCATCCACCCGCATTGGATGCTGCCCACCCTGGAGCTGGCGCTGCTGGTGGCCCTGGTGGTCCTCAACCCGCACAAGCGCATCGACCAGACGTCGCAGTTGCTGCGCTCGCTGAGCCTGGCCCTGGTGGCGGTGATCAGCCTGGCCAACGGCTGGTCGGCGGTGAAGCTGGTGCGCGACCTGATCCACACGTCTGCCTCACCGGGCGCGTTGGCGCTGCTCGGTACCGGCGGCGCGGTCTGGGCGACCAACATCATCGCTTTCTCGCTCTGGTACTGGGAGTGGGACCGAGGCGGTCCGGCGGCCCGCGCCCAGGGGGTGAAGTCGTACCCGGACTTCCTCTTCCCCCAGATGCAGCAGGAGGGCATCGCGGAGCCGGGCTGGGAGCCCTCCTACCCGGACTACCTGTACGTGGCGTTCACCAATGCCTGCGCCTTCAGCCCAACGGACACCATGCCGCTGTCGGTCTGGGCGAAGCTGCTGATGATGACGCAGTCGGCGGTGTCGCTGATCACGGTGGTGCTGGTGGTGGCGAGGGCGGTCGGCATCCTGCAGTAGCGGCCACAGGTGCCCGAGCCACCACAGGTACTCGGCGATCAGCCGGTGCGGTCCGGCGGCGTTGCGGCCGTAGGCAGCCAGGCGCCCGGGGACGGAGCCGCACCGGGTTCCCGCGCGGGATGCCCGGGGAGGGGACGCGGTGCGGCAGGTCACCGAGATCGCAGGGTATGACCTGTTGGGCCATCCGTAGTCCCGCCGGATGGTGTCAGTCGTATTCGCTGCTGGTCGACAGAGCGGTGTCCACCGTGCGGGTTTGCTCGTTGCCGCTGAGCAGTTGGTAGCCAACCAGGACCATCAGTACGGCGAGCAGGGCACCGGAGGTGATGGTGGTCCCCACCCCGAGTCCGCCCTGCGCGACGGGCTTTTCCACCGCGTTCTCCGCGACCGCCCCGAGTGGGCGGGTCAGCACGTAGGCCGCCCAGAACAGTACGGTGCCCGAGATCGGGGTCAGATAGTGTGCGGCGAGGATCAGCAGCATGGCGCCGGAAAGCAGCAGAGCGCTGTCGCGGAAGCCGAGGCCCAGACCGTTCGACAGGAAGTCACCGCTGGAGGTGCCCAGCGTGTTGGACACCAGGGTCGCGGTCCAGTACAGGATCTCGCCTTGGGTGGTGTCGATCCGTTCCACGTCCATGGTCTGCCCGGTCAGCCGCCACCCGACGAGCACGGCAACCAGCAGGCTGGTCAGCACGGCCGCGCCGCCGGCGTAGCCCAGACCGGCGGTCCGGTTCATGAAGTCGGACATCGCGGTGCCCGCGATGCTGGTGGTCAGGATCACCGACCAGAACACCACCGGCTGGAACCGGTCGATCTTCAGCTGCACCGTCAGGGCGAGCCCGAACGCCACCAGGAAGATGATCGCGGCAGCGGCGTAGCCGAGGTGCAGCGGTGTCATCGACACGAAGTTCGACACCGACTCGCCCAGGGTGGTCGCCACGATCTTGATCGCCCAGAACAAGGCGCCGACCATCGGCAACTTGCTCACAGCAGTCCTGCTCACGGCAGTTCCCATCCGCATCACCCATAGGCCGATCGCTGGATCGCTGACAGCACCACCGGCGGTCCTGGGGTCGGCGTGCTCCCAGGTCCTCGTGTCGTGCCTGGCCACTGGTATATGCCGAGTCGTCACGGAACGCGTCGATCGACGACATGGCAACCGGGTGCTTTGGGGTCCGCCGCTGCCGTCCTCCGCGCGGTGCCCGCTCCATCGACCCGGTCCGCGATCACGGCGCTCGGCGGGACCGTGGTAGGAGGTCCGCGTCCTCCGCGGGAAGCTCTGCCCGCCGTGGGAGCGCCCGGGGGTGTGACGGAAAGGAGGCCGCGCGGGCGCGACGCAGCGGCCATGCGGACTTCCTGCGCGAGGGTGTCGACGGCGTGGTGGGTGCATGACGTCCGCCCCGCCCGCGTGGTGCCGTGCGGGCGGGGCGGAGCGGTTCAGCCACCGGCGCGAGCGGTTCAGTACATGGTGTTGCAGCCGGCGTAGTTGCCCACCGGCTGGTTCGAGGCCAGGCTGATGTCCATCTCGCTGACGCAGACGTACTTGTAGCTGCCGGCGGTGTCGTCGTCGATCCAGTCGCCCTGGGCGCTGTCACCGTTGGCGATGGTGTAGCTCGGTCCGGTCGGGCCCGTCTGGTAGGTGTAGAGCTGAGCCGTGCAGGTGACCGCCACCCCGGTCGGGGTGTCGGCGTTCACGGCGAGCTGGACCTGACGGGTGGGCTGCCAGACGGTGTTCATCTGCCCGTGGCAGTAGTTCAGGTTCGGGACCGTGTAGACGGTGCCCGAGGCCTGCGGGGTCTGCGTGGCGGCGGTGGCGCTCGACACGGTGAGCGCGCCGAGCGAGCAGGCGGCGGCGGCGAGCACGGCGGCACGCTTGACGATGCGGTTCATGACGTCCTCCAAAGACGTGAATCGAGTACAGGCCGGCGTACGGCCACGGGCAGCGCGGCACCCGGCGCCACGGTCGCGACGGCGGCGGCCGGTGCACATCGAGTGCGGATGTTCCTTGCAAAACGGAGATAACGGGCATGCGCACGGCGTGCTTCTCCAAGAAGCTGTGCCAACGGTGAGTTGCGTGAAGACCTCGGTGCCGGCCCCCCTGATCCCACCGGTCCCGCTCTCCGTGCCTTCACTTCCATAGACGTGCATCCCCGCCGGAGGTTGCAGGGGAGTTCGAAGGAATTCGCGCCACACCGGCACCGACCGCCCGGCCGTGCCGGGCGAGGATCGCACCACCCCCAATCCCGCGCGATCCGCGTTCTGCTGCCACGTCTTCGGCCGGCGTCACCAAGCGCTGACGCCACGCCACATCCGCTACCGGATCTCCGCTGACCAGGGACCGCCCGGCCAGGCGCTGGGCCGCGGACCGGTGCCTCGCCGGACAGGGTGGCCCAGTGGGCGGCAACTGCTCCTTCGACGGCGGCGGCTGGTTCGGCGGCGTGCCGTCCGTCTGGCCGACCCGCCCCTTCGAGCGGCCCTTGGTCTTCGCCACCTTCGGGAACGCCTGGTTGAACCAGGTTCGGTCCACCCGAGTGCCTGAACGGCCCTGTCGTGCGATCAGCACAAAAGGGCCTCTCGGCTTTTCTATCCCACGGCATCTCGGCATTTCCGCCTATGCTTCGGAGCGCCAGAATTTTCCGAGGCAGAGGAGCGGAAATGAGTGACAGGGACAGCGCCCGGCGCCAGTTCGACGAGATCGACACCGATCACGACGGCTACATCGATGCCGGCGAGTTCAAGGAGTTCCTCCAGAAGAACCCCAAGGTCAGTGACGCTAACGCCCGCGCAGCCTTCGACTTCGCCGACGAGAACGGCGACAACCAAATCAGCTTCGAGGAATTCTCCAAGTTCATCCGATAGTTCATCGGACAATCAGCCTGAGGCGGTTTGCTGATCGACCGGTGAACCGCCTCGGCCGTCAGCGGGGAAGTCAGTGCACGGCGGAGTTGGCACCATCGGCGGCCACCACCAGCGGCGCGCGCAATGTGCGGCCATCGGCCAGGGTCAGCAGCCAGTCATCGCCGGAGCGACGCATCTGCCC
>NZ_JBHTTU010000212.1:0-4722 GCF_042794375.1 Kitasatospora sp. NPDC056531
CGGTCATCGACACCGAGCTGCTCTGACCGCTCCGCGCGTCACCGCGGCCGGGCCGCCTCCGGAGGCCAGGCGCCGGGGGTGAGGACGCCCAGGGCGTAGGCGCGGGCCACCAGGGCGGTGCGGTTGGGCAGTTGCCAGCGGCGGGTGAGCCGGGCGAGGTGGTAGTTGACGCCGTCCGCGGTGAGCCCGATCTCCTTGGCGATCCGGGCGGTGGTGGCGCCCCGGGCGGCCGCGGCGAGAATACGGGCCTCGATCGCACTGACCGCGGCGCTCGGGTCGGGTGCCGGGCAAGCGGGCCGGACGGCGGGTTCGTCCAGGGCGTGCAGCGAGAGCAGCAGGTTCGGGGTCTGCTCCGGGGTGTCGCTGACCAGGTCGACGGTCATCTCGCCGTGGCGCTCGCCGCCGCCGGAAGGCCTCCAGGACACCCTGGCCGGATACTGCGAGCGGCGGTGCAGCCGGACGGCCTCGGCGAGCGCCTGCAGGGTGGCGCTGTCCCGCAAGGTGAAGAACTCCAGGATCCGGCGGTTGCGCAACTGTCCCGGCAGCATGCCGAATTCGGCCGCCATCGCGCGGTTGACGATCAGGATCCCGCCGCCCCACGCCACCACGGCGATGGGCAGCGGCACATGGTCCAGCAGACGCAGCGCCCGGTTGCGCCAGATCACCGCGGCGTCCAGCCGGGTGCCCGGCGCCGGACCGCAGCCGTCGGTCGGTCGCATGCTCCGCTCTCCTCCCGCGGCAGCCGCCCGCATCAGATCTGACGGGTCGTGGGCAAGTCTCCGGATGCCGCTGCCACTACACAATCATGTAGTGATCGTTGCCGTGCGCATGTCCCGGGGGCGCAGAGTGGAGGAGTCGAGAACTTTCCTTGGGAGGGACCAAGCGATGACCGAAACCACGACCGACGCCGTGCCGACTCCACCGACCGCGGCGCCGACCCGGGCCCAGAACGTCCCCCTGGTGGACATCTCCGCGCTGCCGCCGGTCTCCACCCCCGTGCTGCGGACCATCGAGCTGGTCAGAGAGCATGGCCCGGCCTTCGTCCAGCGGCTGCACGGACGGGACACCGTGCTGGTCAGCAGCCTGGAGCTGGTGGAGGAGCTGGCGGACGAGGAGCGGTTCCGCAAGGCCGTCGGCCCGGCGCTGGAGAACGTCCGCGAGTTCACCGGCGACGGCCTGTTCACCGCCTACAACGAGGAGCCCAACTGGGCCCGGGCGCACGACATCCTGATGCCCGCCTTCGCGCTCGGCTCGATGCGCACCTACCACCCGGTGATGCTGCGGGTGGCCCGCCGGCTGATCGGCTCCTGGGACCGCCGCGCGGCCGCCGGGCTGACGGTGGACGTGCCCGACGCCATGACCAGGATGACCCTGGACACCATCGGGCTGGCCGGGTTCGGCTTCGACTTCGGCTCCTTCGAAAGGGACGATCTGCACCCGTTCGTCGAGGCGATGGTGCGCTGCCTGGAGTGGGCGATGACCAAGCTCACCCGCGACCCGGAGCTCGACCACAGCGAGCGCGACGCCGCATTCCGCGCCGACGCCGACTACCTGGCCGGGGTGGTGGACGAGGTGATCACCGCCCGCGCCGAAAGCGGCGAGCAGGGCCCGGCCGAGGACCTGCTCGGGCTGATGCTGGGTGCGGTGCACCCCGTCGACGGCACCCGGCTGGACATCGAGAACATCCGCAACCAGGTGATCACCTTCCTGATCGCCGGTCACGAGACCACCTCGGGCGCGCTCTCCTTCGCGCTGTACTACCTGTCCAAGCACCCTTCCGAACTCCGGCGCCTCCAGCGGGAGGTGGATGCGCTCTGGGGTGACCAGGCCGACCCGGAGCCCTCGTACGAGGACGTCGGACGGCTGCGCCGCACCCGCCAGGTGCTCAACGAGGCACTGCGGCTGTGGCCGACGGCGCCCCAGTTCAGCCGGGAGGCGCGCGAGGAGACCCTGCTGGGCGGGCGGATCCCCGTTCGCCCCGGGCAGCCGATCTTCGTGGTGACCCCGATGCTGCACCGCGACCCGGCCTGGGGCGACAACCCGGAGCTGTTCGACCCGTCCCGGTTCGACCCCGAGCGGGAGGAGGCGCGCTCGCCGCACGCCTTCAAGCCCTTCGGCACCGGCGAACGCGCCTGCATCGGGCGGCAGTTCGCGCTGCACGAGGCGACCATGCTGCTGGCCATGCTGGTCCACCGCTACCGGCTGATCGGCCACGCCGACTACCGGCTGGCCCTCAAGCAGACCCTCACCATCAAGCCCGACGGGTTCACCCTCGCCCTCGCCCCGCGCACCCCCGCGCCGGTGGCGCAGGCGGTCCGGAGCGCGGGCCCGGCCGCGCGCTCCGAGCTGCCCGGCCGGGTCCGCCAGGGCACCGGTCTGCTGCTCCTGCACGGTTCCAACTACGGCGCCTGCCGCGAGTTCTCGCGCCAACTCGCGGACGTCGCCGGCGAACTCGGCTGCGCCACCGAGGTCACCCCGCTGGACGCCTACGCGGACGGGCTGCCCACCGACCGGCCGGTGGTGATCACCGCCGCCTCCTACAACGGGCAGCCGACCGACGACGCGGCCGTGTTCGTCCGCCGCCTCCAGGAGGAGGGGAGCGCGGACGGCGTCGAGTACGCGGTGCTCGGCATCGGCGACCGCACGTACGCCGCCACCTACCAGCGCGTCCCCGCCCTGATCGACGACCGGCTCGCCGCCCTCGGCGGCACCCGGCTGCTCGCCCGCGCCGAGGCCGACGCCTCCGGCGACCTGGCCGGTGCCGTCCGGGCGTTCACCGAGGCGCTGGGCGTCGCCCTGCTGGAGCGCTACGGGGACGCGGACGCCCCGGCGGTGCGGCAGGAGGAGACCGCGTACACGGTGACCGAGCTGGTCGGCGGCCCGCTGGACGCGCTGGCCGCCCGGCACGGCATGGGCGAGCTGACCGTCACCGCCGTCGACAGCTTGACCGACCCCGACTACCACCGGGTCAAGCGGCTGGTCCGGCTGGCCCTGCCGGAGGGGGTGGAGTACCGGACCGCCGACCACCTCACCGTGCTCCCGGCCAACGACCCGGAGCTGGTCGAGCGCGCCGCCAAGCTGTTCGGCGTCGAGCTCGACACGGTGCTCTCCGTCGTGGGGCACCGGCGCACCGGCCTGGCCGTGGACCGCCCGCTGACGGTGCGCGAACTGCTCACCCACCACGTCGAGTTGCAGGACCGCCCGACCGCCGGGCAGCGTGCCGTACTGGCCGGGCTCAACCCCTGCCCGCCCGAGCAGGCCGCCCTGCGGGCGCTGCCCGCGGACGACCCGCGCACCCTGCTGGACCTGATCGAGGACCACCCGGCGCTGCGGGAGCGGCTGAGCTGGCCGGTGCTGCTGGAGCTGCTGCCGCCGATCCGGCCCCGGCACTACTCGATCTCCTCCTCGCCCGCCGGCGACGCGGGCCGGGTCGACCTGATGGTCTCCGTGCTGAGCGCGCCGGCCCGCTCGGGCCGGGGGACCTTCCGGGGCACCGGCTCCGGCTACCTCGACCGGGTGGCCGTCGGGGACACCGTGCGGGCCCGGGTGCAGCCGTGCCGGGAGGTGTTCCGGATCGGCCACGACACCCCGGTGATCATGATCGCGGCCGGTACCGGCCTGGCGCCCTTCCGCGGGGCCGTCGCCGACCGGTGCGCGCTCCTCGACGGCGGGGCGGAACTCGCCCCGGCCCTGCTGTACTTCGGCTGCGACGACCCGGAGGCGGACTACCTGCACCGGGCCGAACTGGAGGCGGCCCAGGGGGTCGGCGCGGTCTCGATGCGGCCCGCGTTCAGCGAGCGGCCGGTGGACGGGCAGCGCTTCGTCCAGGACCGCGTCGCCGTCGAGGCGGCGGAGGTCTGGGAGCTGCTCGCGGCCGGCGCCAAGGTGTACGTGTGCGGCGACGGCGCCCGGATGGCGCCGGGCGTGCGGGACGCGTTCCGGGCGCTCTTCCGGCAGCACACGCCCGGGGCGGACGAGCAGCAGGCGCGGGACTGGCTGCAGCGGCTGGTCGAGGGCGGCCGCTACGTCGAGGACGTGTACGCAGGCTGAAACGGGCCGTCCGCCCGCCGCGAGGTGCGGCGGGCGGACGGCTTCGGGCCTGGGGCCGGCTCCGGGTTCGGCTCAGGGGAGGTCAGTACACGGCCACCTTGTACTTGGCGAGCGCCGCGTTGACCGGCTGGTAGAAGGTCGTCCCGCCCACGGTGCAGTCGCCGCTGCCGCCGGACGTGAGCCCGAGCGCCTTGCTGCCCTCGTACAGCGGTCCGCCCGAGTCGCCGGGCTCGGCGCAGACGTCGGTCTGGATCAGGCCGCGGACGGTGCCGCCGTCGCTGTAGCGCACGGTGGCGTTGAGGCCGGTGACCGTGCCGGAGTGGGTGCCGCTGGTCGAGCCGGTGCGGGTGACCTGCTCGCCGATGTAGGAGTCCGGGGCGGAGGTGAAGCCGCCGGGGCGCTCCAGCGCGTTGTCGTCGTACCGGACCAGCGCGTAGTCGTGGCCCGGGAAGGTGGAGCTGTCGGTCGGCCCGATCAGCGTGGTGTGGTCCTTGTCGGTGTACCAGGTGCCGGCGACGTTCCCGCAGTGGCCGGCGGTGAGGAAGTAGTGGGTGTTCCCGCTCGACACGTTGAAACCGAGCGAGCAGCGGTACTTGCCGCCGTAGACGGCGTCGCCCGCGGCGAGCAACGGGGTGAAGGCCCCGGCGACGCGGTGGATGGTCAGGGTGTCGG
>NZ_JBHTTU010000213.1:0-686 GCF_042794375.1 Kitasatospora sp. NPDC056531
ACCCGGCCGTGCTCGCCGAGGAGATCACCCGGCAGGCACGGCAGTTCACGGCGGCGGCCGGCCCGCGGGCCGGCACCGAGCCGGTGCTGACCCCGCTGGGCCCGATGGACCTGGACACCCTCGGCGCTTACCTGCTGACCCACATGCTGGGCCACCTCTACGACATCGCCGTCGCCCTGGGGCGGCCGCACCCGATCGACCGGCACCGCGTCGGGCTGACGATGCCGTTCCTGCGCACGGCCATGCCGCGGGTGGTCGACGCCCGCGCCGCGGCCGGTCACAGCGCCTGCTACCGGCTGCGCCTTCGTGGCCTGGGCACCTTCGCGGTGACCTTCACGGACGGCGCCGCCGTGGTGAGCCAGGAGCCGCCGCGGCGCCCGGACTGCACGATCCTCACCGAGCCGGTGGCGTTCCTCCTCATCGCGCTGGGCCGCTACACCGCCGTCGGCGCCCTCGCCCGGGGCAAGGTCCTCGCCTGGGGCCGCCGGCCGTGGCTGGCCCCGGCCTTCCCCGGGTTGTTCGCCGCCCCCTGAGCACGGCCGGCGAGGCCGCTCCTCTGCCACTGCCGGAACGCCGGCAAGGAGGCAGGGGCCAGGCCGTCCGGCTCGGCGTCGGCCTCGTGCGCGACGAGCACCACTGCCGGGCGGCGGCGTGGGTGCGTTGCCAGGTGACGGGCCAGGTAGGGC
>NZ_JBHTTU010000213.1:696-4668 GCF_042794375.1 Kitasatospora sp. NPDC056531
GGTAGGGCCCCGGCTCGGCGGCTGCGCCGGAGGGGCCGGGTCAAGTTGACGAGAGCCAGTCGGTGTAGTGGGTGGGGGCGATGCGGGCATCGTCCGGGGCGGTGAGGACGTCGCCGTGGGCGGCGGCGAACATGCCGGCGGCGTCATCGGTGACGACCCGGCGCCCGTCGCCCTTGGCGGTCAGGGTGAGCCGGCCGAGTTCGTCGAGGGGGTAGACATCGGGACCCGCGATGTTGACGATGCCGTTCAGAGGGCTGCCTGCGGCGACTTCGGCGACCACGCCGGCGACATCCGCGGCGGCGATCGGCTGGATCGGCGTGCGCGGCAGGCGGATGGTGTCGCCGTCGGCGGTCATGGACAGGGTCGCGTCCATGAACTCCATGAACTGCGTGGCGCGGACGATGGAATACGGGATCGGTCCGGCCTTGAGGATCTCCTCCTGAAGCACCTTCGCCCGGTAGTAGTCCAGACCGGGTACCTGGTCCACGCCGACGATCGAGAGGATGACGAAGTGCCCGACCCCGCCCTTCCGGCTCGCGGCGAGAAGGTTGTCCATCGAGGTCCGGAAGAAGGCGGGCGAGGCGTCGTCGAAGGTCGGGGAATTCGTCAGGTTGACGACGACGTCGGCGCCCGCCACGGCCGTCTCCAGCCCTTGGCCCGTGATGATGTCCACGCCCGTGGACAGAGAATGCGGTACGGCCTGGTGCCCGGCAGCGTTCAGGTTCTCCACGACCCGTGACCCGATCAGCCCGGTTCCGCCGATGATTGCGAACTGCATGGCATGCGCCTTCCTACGATGACTGGTGTCCGACATGTGCCTTGTGCAGTGCCAACCCTCGACGAACGTGACCGTCCCGGCGAGCGCTGCCCGGCCCGTACGGGTGTAACCCGCCGTGACGTCCTCGAACCCGATCGACATGCCGCAGAAGAGGATGGGCCGGCCCGGGGGCGACAGGATCCCCGCGACGGTCCCGCGGTACACCGACCACGCCATCTGCGGGCAGCTGCGCAGCCCTTCGGCGCGGCCGGTCCGGCCGGCCGCCGTGCGCCGCCTCGTTGTCCTGCCGTGCAGCACCCCCACACAGGACTGAGACTCGGAAGCATGAACACAACGGACCTGTCACCGAGTGCCCCCTCGACCGCCTGCGCCGGGACCGGGCGCCGGGTGCGGCCACCGGCTCGGCCGACCTCATCGCTGATGCCGACTGGCTAGGCCCCTTCGGTGATGTGCTCCGTCGGGTGCGGGCAGGTGACTGTCAGCACTGCTCCGACCACATGACGGAAACCTTGCGCCACTCCGGCGTGTTCGCGTTGTGGTTGTCCAACCAGTTCTTGAGCGTGGCGCAGGAGTACGCCGGAAGGCCGGGGTGCGCGGTGGCGGTTGTCGCCGCCTTGGGGACGGGCGGCGCGGCGGCGGCCTGCGACACCACGGCGGCCGAGGCCAGGAAGGGCGCGGCGATGACGGTGACCAGTGCCCGACGAACGAAAGCCGACATGGCGGGCCTCCTCGCGGGGAGATTCGAGCAGCCGTTCCTCACCGTACGCCGCCCAGGGGCCCGTCCTCGTCGCCGAGGCCGCCGTCTGCGGTGGGCCGGCGGCGGGAGTCCGGTTACGTTGATAGAGCACCTGGTCAGAGGGGGGTAACAAGCCGTAACCCACCGGGGACGTTGCATGACTGGCCTGACCGTCATCCTGCTGCTCGTGGTCCTCGCCACGGCCGTGGCGACCGGTGCCCGGCGCTGGCGCCTGCCCGCTCCCTCGCTCCTCGTCATCGCCGGTCTGGTCGTCGGGCTCATACCCTGGGTTCCCGAGGTCCGCCTGGCGCCCCACGTGATCAGCGTGCTGGTGCTGCCGCCGCTGCTCTACGCCTCGGCCGGGGAGATCTCCGTTCGCGACCTGCGCAGCGTGTGGCGGCCCGTGACCGGCCTGGTCTTCGGTCTGGTCCTGGTCTCGGCCGTCGCCGTCGGGTATGTCGCCCGAGCGATCACCCCGCTCACCATCGCGGCCGCGTTCATCCTCGGCGCCGTCCTGGCCAGCACCGACCCCGTGGCCGTCACCGCGCTCGGCCGGCGCCTGTCCCTCCCCCCGCGGGTGCAGGCCATGGTGCAGGCGGAGAGCCTGTTCAACGACGCCACGTCGCTGGTCCTGTACAAGGTCGCCGTGGCGACCGCGGTCTCCGGCAGCGCCATCACCGTGTCCGGGACCATCGAGCAGTTCCTGCTCCTCGCGGGCGGAGGAGCCCTCATCGGCGCGGCGGTCGCCGCGGTGGTGACCCTCATCCGCAGACGGACCGAGGACCCCGTGCTGGAGACCGTCATCGCACTGGTCACTCCGTACGCCTCGTACGTCATCGCGGAGGACTCGCACGCCTCCGGCGTGACCGCCGTCATCGTGGCCGGGGTGGTCCTCGGCAGCACCGGCCACAAGCTCAGCAACGCCCCCGTCCGTCTCCAGGTCCACGCCGTCTACGACACCGTGACCTTCCTGTTGGAGAGCGTCGTCTTCGCCCTCATCGGTCTCGAGCTCCCCTTCGCGGTCCGTCACCTCGCGCACGACGAGCACGGCTGGCCGCTGTGGGTGCCGGTGATCGCCTTCACCGTGCTGGCGATCCGCCTGCTGTGGGTCTTCCCGCTGTCCGCCCTGATCCACTACCGGCACAAGGAGGGCGACAGCCGCCTCTCCTGGCGCGTTCCGGCCGTCCTGTCCTGGGCGGGCACCCGAGGCGTCATGCCGCTGGCCGCCGCGCTCTCCATCCCCCTGGTCACCAACACCGGGGCGCCGCTGCCGCACCGGGCGCTCATCCTCACGCTCACCACCGGGACCGTCGCGCTCACCGTCGTCTTCCAGGGCTTCACCCTCGCTCCTGTCGTCCGCCGCTCGGGCATCGCCCTGGAACCGGAGCACACCGCCCGCGAGGAGGCCCGGACCCGCCGGCACATCGCCCACACCGCTCTCGAAGAGCTCAGACAGCTCGGCGACCTGGACGAGCTCGCCGAACTGGGCACCGCCGCCGAGACCGCCTTGAAACAGGCTCGTCGCGATCTGGAAGCGCGCATCCACCAAGCGGAAGACGCCCACTACAGTGACCCGGACGCCCGTCCCGCCGACGCCTACCGCGAGATACGCCGGACACTCATCGGCATCGAGGCGGCCGAGCTCCAGCGCCTCTACGAAGCGAACATGATCAGCAACGCCACCCGGCGCCGGATCCAGCGCGAACTCGACCTCGAGGAAGCCAGCCTCCGTGCCCGCGACTGACGGGTCCGCGCGGCAAGCGATGCGCGGAGCACCAGGTCAGGGCAGCGACCAGAACCGGGTCGTCACGAGGTAGAAGACGACGACCCAGAACGCGATCACCGCGGCGACGATGCCGAGGCCGACGAGGTTGGTCCTCGCCGCGGGTTCGTCCGGTGACGGCCGCAGCCACCGCCTGAGCAGCGGGTTCACGTAGTAGGGCATCGTGAAGAAGCTCATGATGAAGCTCGACAGCAGGTTGCCCACCAGCAGCCCGAGCCAGAGCGGCAATCTCAGCGGCGACAGGACGAGCGTCAGCAGCACCACGGTCGGGTACAGGCCGACCCAGACCGCCACGGCGGTTTTGGTTTCCGAGGGCGGCGGCGCCTGCCGGCTGTCGCCCTCGAAGGCGAACCAGCTGCCGAACGAGTTGTCGATCGTGCGCAGTTCGAAGGAGCTGAACTCCTCGCCCTCGGCGAGGAGCTCCCGCCGCTTGGCCGACGTCAGCCAGGCGTCGAGGTGCTCGGCGCTGTCGAACCGGTACAGCGTGGTCCACTCGTCCTGAAGACCCTCGATCGGGCGGAAGAGCTCGGTTCCGCGGAAGCCTTCGAACGTGCTCTCCTCCTGGCTCATGCGGTCCTGCCAGGCGAGGAAGTCGTCGACGCGGCGCGGGTGGACCCGATGGGTGACCACCACGGTCACCAGCGGATCCGCTGTCCGAGTGCCGCCGGCGACGAC
>NZ_JBHTTU010000214.1:0-4653 GCF_042794375.1 Kitasatospora sp. NPDC056531
GACACTGGGGTGGAGGACACCCGCCGAAGTCTTCAACGAGCAGCTACTGTTGATCCAACAGGGTGCTGTTGTTGCAACGACTGGTTGAACCTGGGTTGACACCCGTGGTCGCTGTGGTGAATCAGTTTCCCGGGTTCGACGGGTCGGCCGTGCAGGGCGTACTCCAGCGCGGTGAGGACCAGGTCGGCGTCCGCCCGCTCCGAGGTGTGCCAGCCCACGATCCGGCGGGAGAAGGCGTCACGGATCGTGGCCAGCCACCACGGGCCCTCGCCGGTGGGGATCAGCGAGATGTCGGCGACCCACAGCCGGTTCGGGGCGCTGGCAGTGAAGTCGCGCTGGACCAGGTCCGGGGCAAGATCCGCCGCCGGGTCGCGGCGGGTGAAGGAGCGGGGCCGTCGCGGGCTGACGCCCTGCAGGCCGGCCTGGCGCATCAGGCGCTCGACCCGTTTGCGGCCGACGTGGGTGCCCTCGCGTCGTAGGACGGCGTGGACCCGCGGTGAGCCGTAGGTTTCGTCGGAGTCGGAGTGGATGCGGCGGATGTCCTCGGTGAGCTCGGCGTCGCGGCGCTTGCGCTCGCAGGGCTCGGCGAGGTCGCGGCGCCAGCGGTAGTAGGTAGAGGTGGGGATGTGCAGTTCCCGGAGGACGGGCTCGGCCCCGAAGCGGTCCTGGTGCTCGTCGATGAGCTTCAGTACCGTCGCCGGGTCGGGTCGAGCTCCTGGGCGAAAAAAGCCGAGGCGGCCTTGAGGATCTCGCAGGACCGGCGGAGCTCGGCGTTCTCCTTGCGCAGGCGGGCCAGTTCCTCCTTCTCGGCGGTGGTGAGCCTGTCGTCACGCTCGCCCCGATCTGCCTCGTCCTGGCGGATCCAGTTGCGCAGGGCCTCGTGGTGCACCCCAAGATCGCGGGCCATCTGCCGGATCACCGGCTTCGGATCGGCGACCCGGTACATCTCCACCGCGCGCCGGCGCAACTCGGGCGGGTACTTCATCTGAGCAGCCATCACAAAGGCTCCCTTCTCATGACCCATCAGGCCATCTCCGGCAACCTTCCGCACCTCGGGGGAACCTCACTTCGACGATCAGCTCGACGGCCCGCTGGGCCGTGCTCCCGACCGTGTGGCCCGGGTGTGCCAGGGGCTGATCGACATCGTCCACGGTGCCAGGCCGCACCCCGCGGCCGGTCCCTGCGCGACCGCGTTCGCCGACGTGTGGCGCCGCAGCACCGACGGGGCGCCGCCCGGCTGGGTGGCGCGGGTCGCCCACGAGTGGGAGTACTACTTCGCCGCCCAGGCCCACGAGGCAATCAACCGCCGCCGCGGCACACCCAGCGACATGGAGCAGTACCTGCAGGTCCGCCGAGGCATCGCCGGCACCGGCCTGACGGTTTCCCTGGCGGAGCGCACCGCGGGGATCACCGTCCCCCCGTCGGCCTTCCACAGCCCACAGCTGCGCACCATGCGGGAGATCACCGTCGACATCCCGCTCATGTCCAACGACGTGTACTCGCTGGAAAAGGAAGAAGCCCGCGGCGACATGGACAACCTCGTCCTGGTCATCGAACACACCCAGCGCTGCTCCCGTGAGCAGGCGGTGGCCGCGGCCCGCGAGGAAGTCCACCGGTGCTGCGCCCGCTTCCGGCAACTGGCCCGCGACGTGCCGGGCGTGTGCGTCCAGCTCGGCCTCGACCCGCGGGAGCGGGCCGCGGTGGACATGTACATCGAGGTGATGTCCGCGTGGATGGGCGGGTACGGCGCCTGGCAGAGCGAGACCCTGAGATACACCGGCGCCGGCAAGGCCGTCCCCAGCTCCGGCCCCGGCTACGTCGAGAACCTCCTCGAACCTGAACCCGAACACCCCGCCCGGCATCCCCTCACGGCCGCACCCTTGTCGCCGCCCTTCTCCGCCGGATAGGGCCCGCGCACACGTGCCGAGGCGGGAGTACTGGGCGCTGAGCCGGGGCAGAGGCCTATGTGTGGCCGGATCGCCCCGGCGTGGTCCGGGTCCAGCGGAACGACTTGAGACCACCCCTCCGCGTCGCCGGCGCGGCCGGGGAACCGCACCTCCGTCGCACACCCTTTGAAGGTGCATCATGCGCTGCCGAATCACGTATCTGCCGGTCGGCGGCTCATGGATGTACCTGGCCACCGTCATCGACCTGCACTCGCGCCGCCTGGTCGGCTGGTCGCTGGCCGACCACATGCGCACCCGGCTTGTGGCCGACGCGCTCGAAGCCGCGGTCGTGGCACGCGGCGGCCGGGTCGACGGCGTGATCTTCCACTCGGACAGGAGCTCGCAAGGCGGATCGGCCGAGTTCGCGAGCCTCTGCCGGCGCCACGGCATCCGGCGAAGCATGGGAAAGGTCGGTTCGAGCTACGACGACGCTGCCGCCGAGAGCTTCTTCGCCTCGTTGAAGCGGGAGTTGATGTACGGAGCGGGCTGGACCGGTCGTTCTCAGGTGAGGGCTGGAGGTGTTCCGGTGGATCTCCTTCTACAACGTTTGAAGGCGCCACTCCACACTCGGCTACCTCAGTCCGATCCAGTTCGAACAGCAGACAGCGGCGTCCCGGGGCCCCGCACTCGGCGAGGACCGCATCGACCATCTCGGAAGGCACGATCTGGGGCAACTCGCCCAGATGGCCCGGCGCGTAGACGCCCTCGGCTACCGCGATCTCGCGGGTGACGACACACTGACCGGACAGCGGAGCTCCCGAAGTTGAACGGCTTGTCTTGGCAGACGTCGTTCCACCGGGGCTCCGCTTCTCACGTCTGGCGTTCGCGCAGATCAGGCCGCAGTTACGTGTCGGCCTCGACCCGTAACTTCATGGCCTTGGCTTTTCGGGCTCCGTGCGGTGAGTTCGATGAGCGTTGTTCTTCTTGCGGGGGAGCCTCCCAGGCGGCGGTGATGTCGCGGGCGACATCGCGTAGGAGGTCGATGAGCATGTCTGCGAGTGGTGTGAGGCTGGCGTCTGTTTTGGTCACGGCGTAGAGCTGGCGGTAGGGCCTGGGGTGGGCCAGTTCGCGATAGGCGGTACCAGGCGCGTGGGTCAGGGCCAGGCGCGAGACCAGGGCCACTGCGATGCCTGTGCCGACGAGGGCCTGGGCGACATCGTAGGACTCGGTCTCGAACCGCACGGTGGGAGTGAAGCTGGCCTCGCGGGCAGCGTCGTGGAATTGTTCGCGGGCGGCATGGCCGGCCAGGATGGAAACCCACGATTCGTCGCGCAGTTGTTCCAGGTGAAGTTCGGTGTCCGCGGGCTGCCCGGTGGCCAGTGGATGGTCGTCGGGGAGAACCACGACCATCGGGTCCAACAGGAGCGAGTGGGCCCGTATGTGTGGGGGCGGCACGAGCGGCGTGCCCCAGGACGCGACGATGGCCACGTCCAGGCGCCCCGCGCTGATCTCGTCCGCTCCGCGTCCGGACACCACGTCTACGACCGAGACGTCGGCGTCCGGATGGCGGTGGCGCAGCGCCGTCAGGGCGGGTGGCAGCAGGTGCAGGGCGGCTGCCTGGAACGTTCCGATCCGCAGCCGTAGGGAGAGGTGGCCGAGCAGTGCGGCCAGTTCCGCCTCGGCCCTGTCCGAGGCCTCCTCCACGGTTCGACCGTGGGAGGCCAGCAGTGCGCCGGCCGCGGTGAGCGTTGCCCCGCGAGGACCACGGATGACCAGCGGCACCTGCCAGTCGCGCTCGGCCTTGACTACCTGTTGTGTGATCGCCGCGGGCGTGAGTTGGAGGGCGCGAGCCGCCGCTGTCAGGGAGCCGTGCCGCTCGATCAGCGCGAGAAGGCGGAGCTGTCCCGGGTCCATCACCATTCACTGACCTTAACGCTGCACCCTTCTCTTTTAACTTCTCTTAGGGGCGCGGGACAGGAAGCCTGGTGGTGCACCCATCGGCCGCGATCCCCGGAAGGGGTTCTTTTCCCATGCCCACGCATGTGCCCGTTTTCATCGTCACCACCTTGCTGCTGGCGATGCTGCCAGGCGCGAGTCAAGCCCTGTTGATCCGGCAGGTTCTGGAAGGCGGCCAACGCACCGTCCGAGGCACGCTCGCGGGCAACGCCACCGGCTTCCTGCTGTGGTCCACGGCCGCTGCGGCCGGGCTGTCCGCCGTCCTGCTGGCCAGCCCCACCGCGTACGCAGCGCTGCGGATCGCAGGTGGCATCGTGCTGATGATCCTCGGAGTGAAGACGCTACGGACCGCGCTCACCACCGTCGCCACCCGTCCGCCCCGCGAGGGCGGGCGCCGCACCGGCTTCGCGGGCGGATACCTCACCGGCCTGAGCACCAACCTCGGCAACCCGAAGGCCGGCGTGTTCGCCGTCTCGGTGCTGCCCCAGTTCGTGACGGCGAAGGGCCCGGTGTTCCTGTCGACCGTCGCCCTGGGAGCCTTGTGGGCGCTCGTCAGCGCCTCCTGGTACATGTTGCTCACCTGGGCCGTCGGCCGAGGGCGCGCCTTGATATCACGGCCGACGGTCCTGCGGGGGCTCAGTGTGACGACCGGTGTCGTCCTGCTGGGGCTGGGCGCCGCGGTGGCAGCAGGTGTCTGAGAGGGCGATGTGGCGCTTCTAGTGCCGCATCAGGCAACGTTCGCCCTGTCGGAGGTCCTGCCTGTCGATGGCTTTGGCCGCTGGCGATAATCGTCCGATGAGTGCCATCGAAC
>NZ_JBHTTU010000215.1:0-1145 GCF_042794375.1 Kitasatospora sp. NPDC056531
GCCGGGTCCCGCTCGGGCCGCGCGGCCAGCGAGGCCGCGTTCGCCGCAGCCAGCGAGCCCGGGGTGCCGTCCCCGTACGGCCGTTCCTCGCCGGCGGCCAGTGCGGCCATCAGCTCGTTGGCCATCACCAGGTGGGCGGCGGCCTCGGCGACCGTCCACTCGGCGCCGGGTATCGGGGTGTCGCCACGGCAGCCGGCGAGCAGGGCGACCGCCTCGTCGCCGACCGCGGTGACCGCCTCGAAGAGCGCGCCGCGTGCGGCACCGGGGCGGTGCTCAGGGAGCGGGAGGGTCATGATGCTGAACACTGACTGACTCGCGCGCCGCTGTCCAGACCCGTGACGCGGTCAGGAGGCCGGACGGACCGAGGGCGTTCGCGGGGGTCGACCCGGTTCCTCGTCGGCGAGGGCCGGGTCGGGGTGACGCGCGGCCGGCTGGCCGCGGCCGAGGCTCGGGGCGCCGTCCTGGTCGTCCTCGTGCCGCCGGGCACATGGCCCCGGTCTGCTGGAAGTCGAAGCAGGTGGTCAGGGCCTGGCCTGGGTGAAGCGGCCGCCGAGGTAGCGGTGCTCCGGGTCGTCGGCGGGTAGTTCGCCGAGTTCCGTGACCAGCTCGGTGGCGAAGGTCTCGGCGTCGTCCTGCGGCCGGTAGCCGAGCGCCCGGGCCGATGAGAGGTCCCACCAGGCGCGGGTGTTGGCGGAGATGCCGTAGGCCACGGTGTGGCCGGCCACGGGGCCGGTGAGCGCGGCGTGCACGAGGCGGGCGCAGTCGCCGGGGCTGAGCCAGGTGGCGAGCATCCGGATGCTGCGTGGTTCGGCGGCGAAGGAGCCGATCCGCAGGGAGACGGTCTCCATTCCGTGCCGGTCGGCGTACAGCGAGGCGAGGTTCTCGCCGAAGCATTTGGAGAGCCCGTAGTAGGTGTCGGGCCGCTGCGGGGTGTCCACCGGCACGGTGGCGCCGTCGGCGGGCCGTTCGGTGAAGCCCGTCGCGTGGTTGCTGCTGGCGTAGACGATCCGGCGTACGCCTGCGGCCCGGGCGGCGTCGTAGAGCCGGTAGGTGCCGTCGATGTTGGCGGCCAGGATGTCGGCGAACGGCGCCTCTCCCGGAATCCCGGCCAGGTGGACCACGGCGTCGACGCCGTCCGCCGCCGT
>NZ_JBHTTU010000215.1:1155-4622 GCF_042794375.1 Kitasatospora sp. NPDC056531
GCGGGGATCGCGGCGAGTTTGCCGGGCGCGGGAAGACGGTCGAAGCAGCGCAGTCGGTAGCCGTGGGCGGGCAGCAGTTCCCGCAGGCAGGTGCCTATGCGGCCGGCGGCACCGGTGAGCAGGACCAGACGGGGCTGGTTCACCATCTGTCGTGTCTCCATGGTTCCTCGCGAGCTCGTCGAACCGACGGCCGGATTCGGCGACGCGGGAGGACATCTGACGGTACACCAGGATTCGGTGTGGTGTTCGAAGTTCGCGCTCCCCCGCCCGCCCCGGCATCCACCGGTGTCCGGCGGCCGATCCGGGCGGGCGAGGGGCTGCGTTCCATCCGGCTGAAGACGGGGTCCCACCGGTTGCGCCTTGCCCCTGCGGAGGGGGACTGACGATCGTTCCGACAACACGCCCGACGACTGCTTCCCGTTGAGCAGCATCGCGGGCTGCCGGAACTGACGAAGGCCCGCCGGGTGGGGCGAGCGCGCCCGTCGGGCTCGTCGGACCGGTCAGGGGGCGCCGGCCAGGACTTCCACCGCGCCCGTGTCGAGCGAGTAGTAGGCGCCCACCACGGCGAGGGAGCCCTGCGCCACGAGCGGGGCCAGGTCCTGGTTGGCGCGCAGGTCGGCCGCGGTCAGCGTGACCTGGGCGCGGGCCATGGTCTCGACCGGGTCGGCGCCGCCCTCCCGGACCGTCTGGTCGTACGCCGGCTGCAGGGCGTTGACGATGGCCTGGAGGTTGCCGGGCAGCGGTTTGCCGTCACGGATGGACTCGTACGCCGCCTTGACGGCGCCGCAGCGCTGGTGCCCGAGGACCACGATGAGCGGGGTGCCACTCGTCATGGGCCCGTACTCGACGGAACCGGTGACCACCGGGCCGACCGCCTCCCCGCCCGTGCGCATGACGTACAGGTCGCCCAGCCCGGTGTCGAAGAGGAGCTCGGGCGGCACCCGCGAGTCGATGCACGAGAGGATCGACCCGAAGGGCTCCTGTTCCTGGGCCACGAGCTGACGCCGGTTCGGATCCCGGTTGGGGTGTTGGAGGTCTCCGCTCACCCAGCGCTTGTTGCCGTCCATCAGCCTGGTGAACGCCGCGGCGGGCGTGGTGGGCCGGGCCTCCGGCGAAGTGCCGGCCGCGGGCGAGGCCGCCCTGGTCGTCGTGCACCCCGCGAGCGCGACCGTGGCGCCCATGAGCCCGCCGGCCAGCAGCGCCCTACGACTCGGGTGTCCGGCTCCGTCCATCGGTTGTTCCCCTCGATGCCGCTCGGACACGTCCGTGTGTCTCGACCAGGCCGAATTGTTCAGCGTGGTGCGGGCGTCCCGGCGGCAGGCGCGGGCGGGCGGGGGCCACATTGCCGCGAACGGCCCACAGAGCCCGCTCGGACAGCGGTGTGAGCCCCTGCTCGGGTTCGGGCACAGGCCGCAGTGGCGGGTCGGGGTGACGCCCGGCCGGCCGGCCACGGCCGGGGGCTGGGGCGGCATCAGCGGTGCGGGCCGTCAGGGCAGACGTGGCTGGACTCGCGCGCGTGAGCGCTGAACAGCGTCGGGAAGTGCGGGTCCTCGGCGGTGGTGAAGTAGAAGTCCACCGTCACATCAGGCAGATCCACGACGGTGGTCTCCATGGTGAACTGCGGGAGGGAATGGGTTTCGACGCGCCGCTCCCAGCGCACACCGGCGGCGGCGAGGGCCGCCGAGAGCTCCCGGAAGCCGGGCGGGCCCGGGAAGGAGCTGTACGCACCGGGCTCGCCGACGGGGAGGGTCACGCTGTCGTACCAGGTACGGACGGAGACGCTGTTGATGATCCCGCAGCGACACACCTCGACCGACATGCACCCGTACTGGAACCACTGCGGCCACGGCAGATGCTCGACCACCCGGCCCGACTGCTCGGGCTCGCCCCGAGCGGGCACGGGGAACGACCCGAGCGGCCGCAGCCCGGCGAAATCCCCGGTGGCACCGAACTGCGTCAGAAGGTCCAGCAAGCCCACTGTTTCCATGCGTTCATGCTGTCACCCGGTCAGGCCACGGCGGTCGCCGCCCGCGCGAGGTGCCCGCCGTGCGCGAGGACACTGCACACGGCGGGCCGTCGGGTGTGCGGGAGTTGTGGGCTGTGGGCCGTGGGTCAGCGCACGGTCACGGTGAACACGGGAGAGACGGTGTTCCCGCTGATGATGCGCAGCTCGTTCAGGCCCTTGATGCCGAGCTTCACGCCCAGGGAGTAGGAGCCGTTGCGGGTCGTGTGCACGGAGGCCGGCAGGGTGACCCACGTGCCGTGCTGCTTCTGCTGCAGGGTCACCGTGCTTCCGGCCTTGAGGCCGGTGGTGGTGCCGGTGACACGGAACAGCTGCCAGGCCTGGACGGACGAGACCGACGGCTTGGCGGTGATGGCGGCGTGCGCGGCGGACGCGGACGACGCGGCGGAGGCGGAGGCGGAGGCGGCGGAGGCGGAGGCGGAGGCGGCGGAGGCGGAGGCGGAGAAGGCGGCCGGGGCGGCCGCCATGGCGGTGCCCGCCGTACCGAGGAGGAGCGCGCTGAGGGCGGCGACGGCGGCCAGGCGCATGGAGTTCCGCTTGGAGACGATCACGGGTGCACCCCTTTCAGGGGGAGGTGGTCGTTCGGCCCGAAGACACGGTCGGTGTGGTTCGGGCGCTGTCATCCGATGGGACGCCTCACTTGACGCCACCGGTTGTGTGCGGAACGTCACTGTCATGTAACAGTCGGAAAGGCTGGACGTCGGCGGCGGGCGGCGCCGCGGGGGCAACCGGCGGGCGTTCCCCGGTGTCTTCGCCTCTGACAACGCACAGCCCGGCCGGGCAGGGGTGGCCCGTCGGGTGTCCTGACGATCCGGGGGGATCCATGCGCTCGCGTTCTCTGTTGACGGTTTCCCTGTCCGCGCTGCTGGCCGGGTTCGGCCTGACGGCCTGCGGTTCCGGCTCCACGGCCAACCCGCCGACGGCCGGTGGGACCTCGCCGGTGTCCGCCGCACCGGACGCGGGCCGGTCCTCCGCGTCGGCCGCCGCCCCGTCAGCCGCGCCGTCGGCCTCGCCGTCCACGACCCCGCCCGTCGGTGGGAGCACGGCGACGGCGGACTCCGGCGGCTCGCACATCGCCAAGTGCCGTACCGGGGAGCTGAGGTGGACACTCACCCGGTTCACCGGCGAAGGCACCGGCGCGAAGGATCCGGCGAACGCCGAACTCGTCGCCGTCAGTTCCGGCTCCCAGAGCTGCACCCTGGCCGGTTACCCGAAGCTGGAGTTCCACCAGGGCAAGGGCCCGCAGGCCGACGGGGTCGGGACGGGCAGCCCCGCTCCGGTGACACTGGGCGCGGGCAGGAAAGCGGTGTTCGCCCTGCGCTACTCCGAGATGAACGGCAAGGGGCCGGACAGCGGCAACTGCAACCCCCTGGTCACCGCCGGTGCCGCCGAGGTGGCCGCGCCGGGCGACAGCGCCGTCGTGCGGGTTCCGGTGGTGGACGGG
>NZ_JBHTTU010000216.1:0-4600 GCF_042794375.1 Kitasatospora sp. NPDC056531
GAACACCCAAGCACTTTGCGGCTTTTGACAGTCGGAGAAGCTCCACACGGTAACCATAGGATCACTGAGCGTCTTTAATCAAATTCGTGAGCCTGGGCGTGGTCGAGGCGACCGGGGAGATGGCGGACCGCGTCGCCTGCCATGTGGCGCAGGCCGAGGAGCAGTGGGTGCCCGGTCGCAGTCCGCTGAGAGCAACCGGCCTGCAGAGCTCCGCTCGCCGGACGAGTCCAGGCCCCTCAGCATGGAAGTAACCCGAGAATGCGTTGCCTCGCGGAGGTGAGCCTCGATGACTCTGCCGGTACGACACCGCCCCGGCACGCCGCCCCGGCACGCGCCGTACCGGTCGCTTCCAGTACCGGGCGGTACTGCCGGCCGAGGCGAGAACGTCAGCGCCAGCCTGACCGACGGCCTGTTGACCGTGACCGTCCGGCTCAACGAGGTACTCCACCCAGATGCGGCGACCGACCGGTACCACAGTGTGCTGGTCGTTGTCGGCAGCCCGCCGGAACGCAACGGCATCGTGGTGGACCTCCAGGCATCCATCATCTACCTCACGCTGACCACCATCAACGTCACCGACGGTCTGCTGAGAGTCACGGCCGACAACGACCACGAGTGGGCCCGCGCCGAGCAGTCGGGACGCCAGGGCAGGGTGACAACAACCGCCGGGCCACTGCGATGAGCGTCGCCGACGTACCGAATCAGCCCCCGGTGGGGAGCCGCGAAAGAAGTTCGCCACCGGGGACTGCACCCCCGGTCCTCACCCTCACGATGAACCCTACGGTCGACATCTGCTGCGACGTCGACCACCTGGTGGACATCGGCAAGACCCGCGCCCGGGTCAGGTACGTGGCCGCCGGCGGCGGAGGGATCAACGTCGCCCGCGGCGTGGCGCGGTTCGGGGGACGGGCGACCGCCGTCCACACCGCCGGCCAGGAGATCGGCCAGCGCCTGAACCGGCTGCTGGACGAGGAGGGCATCGACCACCTCGCCCTCGGGATCGCGGGTGAAACCCGCGAAGCGTTCGTCCTCTTCGAGACCGAGTCACGCCGCAGCTACCACATCGTGCCACGCGGCCCGCGACTCGACGACGACGAGGGCCGGCGCTGTCTGGACCTGATCGAGCGGGCAGCGGGCACTCACCGATACGTCGTAGCCAGCGGCAGCCTGCCCGACGGCCTGCCCGACGACTTCTACACGGCCGTCGCCCGCCGGATCAGGGGAGCCGGCTCCAGACTGCTCCTGGACACCTCAGGACCGGCCCTGCGCGAGTCACTGCACGAGGCCGTGTACCTGCGCAGATGCAACCGCAGCGAAGCCGCCTACCTCGCCGGCCGGGCCGTGCGGAGCTTCGACGACGCCCGCGGCGTCAATGAGCAGCTGCTGGCCGCCGGAGCAGCCGAGGTCGCCATCACCACCCTTGGGGAACTCGGAGCGCTGTGCTCGACCGTTCAGGGGCACATGGAGCTGCATGCGCCGCCACTGCCCGGAGAACCCCTCAGCGACGCCGGAGCCGGGGACGGCATGATCGCCGCTATCGTCACCCGGTTGGCCGAAGGCGACGATCCGGTCGACGCCTGCGCGCTCGGGGTGGCCGCAGCTGCCGCATCGATGCTCACCCCCGGCACCGAACCGTTCAATCGGGAGGTGGCCGAGTCCCTCTGCCCTGCGGTGCGGATCAACCGGCTTGCAAGCTGAGGACCCCGCCTGCCGGAACCCGTTCCGCCGCCAGGTACGCCATCTGGCGGCAAACGCGCCGCCTGCCGCTGGCGCCAGGCTTGGTCGGCCAGGACCGAGATGCCCGTCCGGACTCCCCGGGGAGGGCCGGGTGGCCCAAGCCCGCCGCGACGGCCTCCCGCACGCTGGAGACGGTCCCGGACCGAGGAAGGTGAGCGCCATGCCGAATCTGGGAGTCGCGATCGTGCGGCAGTACGAGCGTGGGGTGGTGTTCCGGCTGGGCCGGCTGCGCGGGGTCCGAAACCCCGGGATCCGGTTCATGATCCCGCTGGCGGACCGACTGTGGAAGGTCACCCTGCGGACGGTGACCATGCCGATCCCGTCCCAGCAGATCATCACCCGGGACAACGTGTCCATCGGCGTCGCGGCGGTCGCCTACTTCCGTCGGGTGGACCCGGTGAAGTCGATCGTCGAGATCGAGGACGTGGCCAGCGCGATCGGCCAGATCGCCCAGACCACCGTCCGCAACGTGGTTGGCCGGTCCCTGCTCGACCAGGTGCTCACCGACACCGAGACCCTCAACGAGCAGATCAAGGAGATCCTCGACGGCCTCACCCAGCAGTGGGGCGTCCTCGTCCTGGTCGTGGAGCTGAAGGACATCGAACTCCCGCCGAGCATGCAGCGGGCGATGGCCCGGCAGGCGGAGGCCGAACGCGAGAAGCGCGCCAAGATCATCGCCGCCGAGGGCGAGGCCCTGAGCGCCGGACGCCTCGCCGAGGCCGCCGACGTCATCGCCGACCACCCCATCGCCCTCCAGCTGCGCAACCTCCAGGTCCTGGCCGAGATCGCCGCCGAGAAGAACTCCACCATCGTCTTCCCCGCCCAGTTCCTCGACAGCGCCCGGGCCCTGACCCGGTTCGTCGCCGAGGAGAGCCGACGCCCTGGTGCCGTGACCGCGACCGTCCCCGCGCCGACCGGCTCGGCAGGCGGCCAGGCACCCGGACCCGACCGGCCCATCCCCCGGGACGAGACCCTCGTCGACCCCCTGAAAGGACAGGTCTGGACATGAACACGAACACGACGGCCCAGCAGCTACGCACCAAGCGGTGGACTCTGCGCGTGGACCTCTTCGAGGAGGGCGATGTCACCAAGGTGCACGCCGTGCTCGACAGCGGGGACAAGCGGCTGGAGAGCCGCACCGAGGCCC
The DNA here is from genome assembly GCF_042794375.1 of Kitasatospora sp. NPDC056531. Classification (NCBI taxonomy): domain Bacteria; kingdom Bacillati; phylum Actinomycetota; class Actinomycetes; order Kitasatosporales; family Streptomycetaceae; genus Kitasatospora; species Kitasatospora sp. NPDC056531. Next base: position 2,885 of record NZ_JBHTTU010000216.1, read on the forward strand.
ACCGCAACCCGCACGACCCGCCCGCGCCCGAGATCGGCGACGAGTACGCTGCCGGACGCGCTCTGATCCACCTCGGACAACAGTTGCTCCGCGCCGGCGAGAGCGACGCGGTCGCCAACGAACCGCCGCTGCACGGCTGACAGTTGAGGGCGCCGGCCCGTCGACAGCGGTTCGTCCGCTCGTCGCAGCGGCACCCGACCTCGCGGAGGGAATCGTGTTCATGAAGCACGCAGGTGAAAACACCGCCGAGCCCCGGTCGGCCCACCCCGGGGACATCGGCCGACGCGTGGCCGGGCGCAGGCAACTGCTCGGCCTCAGCCGCCAGGACCTGGCCGACCGGGCAGGCATGGCCCCGGGATACGTGGAGTACGTCGAGTCATCGGCCGAAGCCGTCGACACCGTCACCCTCACCCGGCTGGCAGCCGCACTCGGCACGTCCGCTCGGGAACTGCTGGGCGGCGGACCAGCTATACCGCCCGGCCGAGCCTCCTCGGCGGCGCATCCCGTCCTGGAGGAACTTCCGGAAGAGGAGTGCTGGGCCAGGCTCGCGCCTGGCGGGATCGGCCGGGTGGCCCTGTCGACCGCCAGCGGTCCCGTCGTGCTTCCGGTCAATTACCGCATCCATGACGGCACGGTGGTCTACCGGACTGGCACCGGGAGCACCCCCGCGAGCGCTGCCGGTAGCCGGGTCGCCTTCGAGGTGGACCACATCGACGAGGCGCTGCGCGGTGGTTGGAGCGTCCTGGTCTCGGGCACGGCGGTCCGCGTCGACGATCCGGAGGCCATCGAGCAGCTGATGCGCCAGAGCGACCCGGACCCGTGGGCCGGGGGTGAACGCAACGTGTGGATCGGGATCGCACCGTCCGCCGTCACCGGCCGGACCATCAGTCTTCCATCAGCGGCGCCGCCCGAGGGCGGGCCCGAACATCCGGAAGCATGAGATGAAGGCCGCAGTCGGAGACCGCATCATCATCGAGGGCACCCGCCCGGGAACGACCCGCCGCGAGGGCGAGATCGTCGCGCTGCACCACGCCGACGGCGGCCCGCCGTACGACGTCCGATGGTCGGGCACCAGACACATATGAGCTGAGCGCGAGTCCTGGGGCCTCCGGTCGCCAGGCGGGCCGGCGTCTCCCAGCATGGAAGGAGCGGACAGTCCTCTTCCCCCCTTTTCCGGAGGTGAGCCGCTATGACCCTGCCTGTGCGGTACCGGCCTGGCAGCCTGCTGGAGCGAGCCTTCCCCCTGCGCGAGCCGCTGGCGGCCGAGTTCGACGAGCTGTTCGAGAGGATGAACCGGTTCCTGGCGGCCGCCGCCCCGGCCTGGACGGAGGCGGCCGGCTGGTCGCCGCTGGCCGACCTGCGCGAGACCGACGACGCGTTCGTCGTCGAGTGCGAGCTGCCCGGCCTCAAACGCGAGGACATCGACGTCGAGATCGGCGACCGGGAGCTGTGCATCACCGGCGAGCTGAAGGAACGCGAAACCCCGGGCGTCCTGCGCCGCGGCACCCGCCACTCGGGCCGCTTCGAGTACCGGACACTCCTGCCCTCCGAGGCCAAGGCCGAGGAGGTCAGCGCCTGCCTGACCGACGGGATTCTCACGGTGACCGTGCCCAAGGCACAGGCCACCAAGCCCCGGCACATCGAGATCACGACCTGACCGCGATCAATCCGGTGGCCCGGCTGCCCGAGCCGGGCCACCGCCATGGCATGAGGAGC
>NZ_JBHTTU010000217.1:0-4590 GCF_042794375.1 Kitasatospora sp. NPDC056531
CCACAGCAGGGTCGCGGAGACCGCCCGCTGCGCCTCGGCCAGGTCCGGGTCCGGCGGGGGGAAGCGCCGGTACGGCGTCGCCGCCAGCCGTCGTACGGCCTCGGTGAGTGTGCCCGCTGCCGCGAGTTCCCGGGCTCCGCGGTGGCCGAGGCAGCGGGACAGCAGCCCCCGGGCCCTGGTCACTCCGGCGACCCAGCCTGCTGCCACCGGTTCCTCCCTGAATTGTCGGCCGGTTCCAGCGCCAGTGCCGCCGCCCGGTCGGCCAGCGCGGGCATCCGCTCGCGGGCCCGGCTGCGGATTCCGGCCGCAGTCCGCTCCGCTGCGGCGGCCACTTCGGCCGCCCGACCCGCCGCCGCGTGCCCGGCCGCCGCGGCGGCATCGGCGCGGACCTGCGGCGCCCGGGCGTGGGCGAGTTCGACGATCCGTTCCGCGTTCCGGGCGGCCTCCTGCCGGATGCGTTCGGCCTCCGCCGACGCCTCGGCCCGGATGGCCGCCGCCTCGGCCTGGGCCTGCGCCAGCCCGTCGAGCGGCTGCTCCAGCTCCGCGGCGAGTTCGGCGGCCCGGTCGGCGGGCACGCCGGCCGTGGGTGCACCGGGCGTGCCGACCGGACGGAACCGCGCGAGGAAGTCCCGGAACCGCACCATGCGAGCCCTCCAGCCGATCCGACTTCCCTTCCTCCAGCATCCGGCCGGTGCGCCGGGCTGTCGCCCCGGATTGGGCCGTCCGCCGGGAACTTGGGGCCAACCGGCACCAGCGTCGGCGGCGCACCGGGCTGAGACTGGAAGGCGGGGAGCACCACAGGGAGGCCCACGCCATGAGCGAGCACGAGTACTTCACCTCCGGGACGGAGGCCCGCCGATCCGTCCCCGGCAAGGCCTGGAGCCCCGAGGAGCCGCACCGCCAGGACATGCTGCTGCGCTACCTGGGCGCCGTCGCGGGCATCTCCGCCGCCCGGGCCAGGGAACCAGAACCGGCCCCGCCGGAGGCCACCGCCGTGCCTGACGAGCCCGGCCCCGCACCGGTCCTGCGGGTGCGCGACGTCATGGACGTGCCGGCGGTCGCGGTGTCGGGCGACCTGCCGTTCGCGGAGCTGGCCCGGACGCTGGCCCGCGAGCACGTGGGCGCGGTGCCGGTGGTCGACGCGAAGGACCACGTCATCGGCGTGGTCTCGGAGTCCGATCTGCTGGCGAAGGCCGCCGTCGAGGCGATGGAGCATCCGTCCGGCCCGATCGGCCGGCTGCGTGATCGCGGCCTGCGAGAGAAGGCCCAGGGCGAGACGGCCGCCACCCTGATGACGGCACCCGCCACCACCGTCCGTGCCGGCACGACCGTCGCCGAGGCCGCCCTGACCGCCGCACGCGGACGGCTCAAGCGGATGCCGGTCGCCGACTGGCAGGGGCGGCTCGTGGGTGTCGTCCGGCGAGCCGCGCTGCTGAGCGCCCTCGTCCGGGACGACGAGCACATCCGCGAGGAGATCACGTCGCGGATCCTGGCGCGCGAGTTCCACCTTCCGCAGGGCTCGGTCGAAGTGACGGTCCGCAACGGTGTCGTCGACCTGGCCGGCCGACTGGATCGGGAGAGCATTCCCCGGCTCCTGGCGGAGGTCCGGGACATCGACGACGTCACCGACGTGCTCGACCACCTCAGCGCGGCTTGAGCCACCGGACGGCCCCATGCGATCCACCACCGTCACCACGGTGCCCCGGCTCGCGACGCTGTTCGACCGCGTGGCCGAGTGGGAGACCCCGGCCCCCCGGCTCGGTTCGGCCGTCGGCATCGTGACCGGGCCCCGCCGCCAGGGCAAGACGTTCCTCCCGCACGAACTGGCCCGGGCCACGGGCGGCTTCTGCTTCGAGGCCCAGGAGGCCACGGCGGCCGAATCCCCGCGCCACCTCGGCGACCAGCTGGCCCGCCACCTCGGCGCCTTTCGCCCGGAGCGCTGGGACACGTGGGCGCAGGCGCTCGAATACCGCGGTGGCGTTCTCGGTGGTCTATGTGGTGGTGCGTGGGACGCCGTCGAGTCGGCGCCGTCCTCGACCGAGGCGTAGCTCCGCCGACAGGCTGAGCGTCCTTCCGGGGGGCGCGTTGCCGACGTGGGGTCAGGCGGCCGCGCCGTGCAGGAGGATCGCGGTGATGAAGTCCGGGGCCTGACGGGCGCCCATGTCGCCTTCGAGGGTCAGCTCCCATGCCGTCTCGGCCAGGCCGCAGAAGGTCGAGGCCAGCCAGGTGGCCGGCATGTCCTTGCGCAGCAGCCCCGCCTTCTGGCCGCGCTTGAAGAGCTTGACCGTGCGGTCGAAGATCGCGTCGGCCTGCTTGCTGGCCTCGGGCACGCCCAGGACGTCGGGTTCGACGTAGACCAGGTTCCACAGCTGGGCGAACGGCGGGTACTCGGCGACCAGCGCAGCGAACACCTGCTCCATGGCGGCGGTGTCGGCCTCGGCCCGGGTCAGGGCCTGGTCGCAGTCGTCGAGGATCTTCTCGGCCATGGCCTGTACCAGGTGCTGGCGGGTGGGGAACAGGCGGACCAGGGTCGCCCGGCTGATACCCGCTCGCTTGGCGATGACCTGCATGGATGCCGCTCGGTCCTTGGCGAGGACCGGGATCGCCGAGTCCAGCACGTCTGCCGCGTCGGTACGCAACCCCGCTCAGCCCCCAATGCCTCTATTGACACACCAGTGCCTCAATGCATCCTCTGCAGTATCAACCTCATTGTACTGAAGAGAGGGGTCACCGCCGTCCCCCGAGGTCTGCCCTGCTCCCGTTGACGCGCCGTCCGTTCGTCATCACACCGCTGTTGCCGTGGAGATCCCCGACATCCGGCAGGAGCGCTGTCAGTTCCGCTCCTGGCCGCCGACGCGGTCTCAGGGCGGCGGAACCGGCGCGGGCATGGCCGCTCCGCCTGAGCCCCGGCGCCGGGTCCGCCCATGCTGCGGCGAACGGGACTTGATCGTCCGCAGGGCCGGGCTCAGTCCGGACGCACGCCCCGTGCGGACCCGGCAAGCGGATACGCACCGCCGCGCACGAGGCGGCCCCGACCGAGTCGGGGCAGTCGCCAGGGGGCTGCGCGACCCCTTTTCACCCCGCAGGCGGGTCGCCGAGCGCAACGAAGCGTTCACCGACAGCTTTGCAGAAACCCGTGACAGATCGCAGATCGGTAGAACAGCCATGACGATGCACCGCCGACGTTTCCTGACGAACATGGGCCTGGGCCTGACCGGTATGGCCGTTCTCGGCTCCGTGTCCGCTTGCGACAGCGGCGCGGACGACGGCGAGGCGGGTAGTGCGGGCACGCCGTCCGGGTCGGCTCCGTCCGGGCGCCAGAAGGTGATCGTCGTCGGGGCCGGGATCAGCGGCCTGGGCGCCGCCCGCTACCTGGCCGACAAGGGCCACGACGTGTCGGTGCTCGAAGCGCGCGACCGAATCGGCGGGCGCATCTGGACCAGTCAGCAGTGGGCCGGCGCGCCGCTCGATCTGGGCGCCTCGTGGATCCACGGCATCGACAACAACCCGATCGCCGCGCTGGCCGCGAAGGCGAACGCGAAGACGGTCGTGACCGATCTCGAAAGCACCACCGACTACTCCGCCGACGGCGGCAAGCTGAGCGACGGGCAGGCCAAGGCGCTGGAAGGCTGGCGAAAGAAGGCCGCCGACGCACTGACCTCGTTCCAGGACGAGGGGGGCAAGGACGCGTCGGTGCGCAGCGTCGTCGAGGACGCGGTCCACTGGTCCTCCCTGTCGGACCAGGACAAGGCCCTGCTCAACTGGGACCTGAACGACTACGAACACGAGTACTCCGGCAGCGTGGAGCAGATGTCGGGCCTGCACTTCGACGAGGACAACAAGGTCAAGGGCAAGGACGTGCTGTTCCCGCAGGGCTACCACCAGATCACCGATCTGCTCGCGGCCGGGCTGTCCGTCCGGACCGGGCAGGTCGTCAAGCGCATCGACTGGAACTCCGGCGGCGTCACGGTCACCACCGACAAGGGCACCTTCCAGGCCGACCGAGTGGTGGTCACCCTGCCGCTGGGCGTGCTCCAGGCCGGGACCGTGCAGTTCGGCCCCGGCCTGCCAGGCGACAAGCTCACTGCCATCGGCAAGCTCGGCATGGGCGTGCTCAACAAGTGCTACCTGCGCTTCCCCTCCGTGTTCTGGGCGGACACCGACTGGCTGGGCTACGTGCCGCGCGTCGACAAGTGCGGCCAGTGGACACAGTGGATCAACATCACCCGCCCCACCGGCCAGCCGGTCCTGCTCGGCTTCAACGCCGCCGACTTCGGGCGCACCATCGAGGGCTGGAGTGACGCCCAGATCGTCGACAGCGCCATGGCCACGCTCAGGACCATGTACGGCAGCGGCATCCCCGCGCCGCTTGACTACCAGATCACCCGCTGGGCGTCCGACCCGTACGCGCTGGGCTCGTACTCGTTCAACAAGCTCGGCTCCACGCCGGCCATGCGCGACCAGCTCGCGGCCGCCGTCGACGGCCGTGTGCACTTCGCCGGCGAGGCCACGGAAAAGGGCGACCCCGCCACCGTCCACGGCGCCTACCTGTCGGGCGTCCGCGCGGCCAAGGAGATCGCCGGCTGAACC
>NZ_JBHTTU010000218.1:0-4582 GCF_042794375.1 Kitasatospora sp. NPDC056531
CTCGAACCCGGCATCCCCCAACCCCTGAACCAGCAGCAGGGAACCCGCCAGCCCAAGCGGCACACAACCGAGTTCACCCTCCGCCAGCGCCAGCAACGAGACCACACCCCGCACCTCACCACCGACCGACTCCACGGCCTCACGCAACACCCCGGCGACCACACCCCGATCCGAGGCGCCGTCAACCACCACCCGCACAACCCCAGCCGCACCGAACGCCTCCAGCGCAGCCTCAACACCCTCAGCCAACTCACCCGCACCACACGACGGCAGCGCCAGCACCCACACACCCGACAGCCCCGCACCAGCCGCCTCACCCAGCGGCCGCCATTCGACCCGGTACCGCCAGCCGTCCACCGCCGCGTGCTCGACGCTGCGTCGACGCCACGACGTCAGCGCCGGCAGCACCCCGTCCAGCGTCTCGCCGTCGACTCCCAGCACCCCCGACAGCGCCGCCGTGTCCCCTCGCTCGACCGCGCCCCAGAAGGAGCTCTCCTCGCGGTAGGCCTCCGGGACCGGTCCGTCGGCCGGCTTCCCCGACTCCAGCCAGTGGTACTCGCGCTGGAAGGCGTAGGTGGGCAGTTCCACCCGCTGCGGCCGGTGGCCGGAGAAGACGGCTCGCCAGTCCACCGCCACGCCATTGACGTGCAGCTCGGCCAGCGAGGTCAGCAGGCTGTGCGGCCCGTCGGCATCCCGGCGCAGGGTGCCCACAACGACGGGCGTCCCGGCGTCCGGCCGTGCGGAGCTGTCCCGCTGGGCGGCGTCGATGCTCTCCTGCACGCCCATGGTCAGCACCGGGTGGGGGCTGACCTCCACGAAGGCGAGGTTGCCCTGGGCGAGCAGCAGTCGCGTGGTCTCCTCGAACCGCACGGTCTGCCGCAGGTTGCGGTACCAGTACGCGGCGTCCAGCTCGGTGGTGTCCAGCAGGCCGCCGGTCACCGTGGAGTAGAACGGGACGTCCGAGGGGCGCGGCGTGACGGGCGACAGCACGTCCAGCAGGTGTTCGCGGATGGCCTCCACCTGGTGGGTGTGCGAGGCGTAGTCCACCGGGATCCGGCGGGCCCGGACGGCCCGCTCCTCGCAGGCGGCCAGCAGACCGTCCAGAGCGCCGGGCTCGCCGGCGACCACCACCGAGGACGGGCCGTTCACGGCCGCCACCGAGAGCGCGTCGCCCCACGGCTCCATGACCGGCGCCAGCTCGTCCGGCGACAGCGGGACGGACACCATGCCGCCCTTGCCGGACAGTTCGACGGCCAGCGCCTGGCTGCGCAGCGTCACCACCCGGGCCGCATCCTCCAGCGACAGTGCGCCGGCGACACAGGCTGCCGCGATCTCGCCCTGGCTGTGGCCCAGCACCGCGGCGGGCTGCACGCCCAGCGAGCGCCACACGTCAGCCAGCGAGACCATGACCGCGAACAGAGCCGGCTGGACGACGTCCACGCGGTCCAGGGTCGGGGCGCCGGGACGACTGCGCAGGACGTCGACCAGGGACCAGTCCACGAACGGTTCGAGAGCGGTGGCGCACGCCTGCAGCCGGTCCCGGAACACGGCCGAGGAGTCGAACAGGTCCAGCGCCATGCCGACCCACTGCGAGCCCTGTCCCGGGAACACGAACACGGCGGCGGCCTTGGGTGCGGCCGCCGAGCGCGCCACGCCGGGCACCAGCTCGCCGCGCGCCAGCGCGTCGAGGCGCTGCAGGCAGCCCTCGCGGTCCTCGGCCAGCAGGACGGCCCGGTGTTCGAGGGCGGCGCGCGTGGTGGCGAGGGCGTGGCCCACGTCGGTGACGTCCAGCTCGGGGTGCGCGTCCAGGTGGCCGCGCAGCTGCAGCGCCTGGGCCTGCAGGGCCGGCGCGCTCCGGCCCGAGATCGGCCACGGCACCATGGGGAGACGGCCCAGGGCGACGGCCCCGGCGGCTTCCGGTGCCGTGTCCGAACCGGCATCCGAACCCGCGTCCGAACCCGCGTCCGCGCCGCCCTCGGCCGTCCCGACGGCCGGAGTCTGCTCCAGGATCACGTGCGCGTTGGTGCCGCTCACGCCGAAGGACGAGACGGCGGCCCGCCGCGGCTCCCCGGTCTCCGGCCAGTCGCGGGCCTCGGAGAGCAGTTCCACCGTGCCCGCCGACCAGTCCACGTGCGGGGTGGGCTCGTCCACGTGCAGGGTGCGCGGCAGCACCCCGTGCCGCATCGCCATCACCATCTTGATGATGCCGCCCACACCGGCGGCCGCCTGGGTGTGACCGATGTTGGACTTCAACGAGCCGAGCCACAGCGGGCGTTCGGCCGTGTGCTCCTGGCCGTAGGTGGCGATGAGCGCCTGCGCCTCGATCGGGTCACCCAGCTTGGTACCCGTCCCGTGCGCCTCCACGACGTCCACCTGGTCGGCCGTCAGGCGCGCGCTCGCCAGGGCCTGCCGGATGACGCGCTGCTGCGAGGGACCGTTCGGTGCGGTCAGACCGTTCGACGCACCATCCTGGTTGACGGCACTGCCCCGGACCACCGCGAGGATCTGGTGGCCGTTGCGCTGCGCGTCCGAGAGCCGCTCCAGCAGCAGCATGCCGACGCCTTCGCCCCAGCTGGTGCCGTCGGCCGCGGCCGCGAACGGCTTGCACCGGCCGTTCGGCGCGAGGCCGCGCTGGCGGCTGAACTCGATGAAGCCCTCCGGCGTCGCCAGGACGGTCACGCCGCCGGCCAGCGCCAGGGTGCACTCACCCTGGCGCAGTGCCTGCACCGCCAGGTGCAGGGCGACCAGCGAGGAGGAGCACGCGGTGTCCACCGTGAGCGCCGGCCCTTCCAGGCCGAGCAGGTAGGAGATGCGTCCGGACATGACGCTGCCGGCCGTGCCGGTCAGGATGTACCCCTCGACCTCCTCCGTCGCCTCCTGCAGGCGCGGACCGTAGTCCTGCGACATGCCGCCGACGAAGACGCCCGTCCGGCTCCCCTTCAGGGACAGCGCATCCATTCCGGCCCGTTCCAGGACCTCCCAGGCGGCCTCCAGCAACACCCGCTGCTGGGGGTCCATCGCCTGTGCCTCGCGGGGGCTGATCCCGAAGAACCCGGCATCGAACATTGCCGCGTCGTAGAGGAACCCGCCCTCCCGCACGTACGTCTTGCCGTGCTGCTCGGGGTCGGCGTCGTAAAGCTGCTCCACGTCCCAGCCGCGGTCGGTCGGGAAGTCGGAGATCGCGTCGCCGCCCTCGGCGACGAGCTGCCACAGGTCCTCGGGCGACCGCACGCCGCCCGGGTAGCGGCAGCTCATCGACACGATCGCGATCGGTTCCTGGTCCTTGTCCTCGACCGTCCGCAGGCGCTCGCGCACGTCGTGCAGGTCCGCGGTGACGCGCTTGAGGAAGTAACGGAGCTTCTCTTCAGTGGCCATTCGGGTATCCCAAGAAAGTAGTTCGGCGGACTGGTTCTGGACGATCAGGAGATGCCGAACTCGTTGCCGAGAAGGTCGAAGATCTCGTCATCTGACGCTGCTTCAAGCTGTGCGGCCACGGAGGCACCGGCCGGCGCACCGGTGCTGCCCTTCCACTTGGCGAGCAGGATCTCCAGGCGGCCGGTGATCCTGGCCCGCACGGCGTCGTCCGACTCGGTGGCCGCGAGGCGTGCCTCCAGCTGGTCGATCTCGGAGAACTCCGCGTCGGCCGCGGAATCCCCGTCGTCGCCGAGCTCTTCCCGCAGGTGGCCGACCAGATCATCCGCGGTCGGATAGTCGAAGACCATCGTGGCCGCCAGTCGGCAGCCGGTCGCGGCCTTCAGGCCGTTGGCCAGGTCGACGGCGGCGAGCGAGTCGAAGCCGAGCTCCTGGAACGTCCTGGAGGCGTCCACCGATTCCGCCGAGGCGTGGCCCAGCACCTTGGCCATCTCGGCCACGACCAGTTCCCGCAGCACCCGGTTGCGCTCCGCCTGCGGCAGCCCGCTCAGCCGCTGGGCCAGTGCCGACCCGCCGGTCTCCGACTGGGCCGATTCGGTCCGCTCCTCGGCCGACGCGAACAGCTGCCGCACCTCCGGCAGGTCGCCGATCAGGGGGCTGGGCCGGACCGAGGTGAAGGCCGCCGTGAAGCGGTCCCAGACCACGTCCGCGACGGTCACGGTCCGGTCGCCGCAGTCCACGGCGTACTGCAGGGCGCGGATCGCCGTCTCGGGGTCGAGGCCCGGCACCCCACGCCGGCTCATCTGCTCGCCGGGCTCGCCGCCGCCCATGCCGTCACCGGCCCAGGGACCCCAGGCGACAGCGGTGGCCGTCAGCCCGCGGGCCCGGCGCTGCTCGGCCAGTCCGTCCAGGAAGGCGTTCGCCGCCGAGTAGGCGCCCTGGTGGCCGCTGCCCCAGGTGGCCGCGATCGAGGAGAAGAGGACGAAGGCGTCCAGCGGCCGGTCGCCGAGGAGGGCGTCCAGGTTGACGGCTCCGCCGACCTTCGCGGCCAGGACCTCCGCGACGCCGTCGAGATCGGCGTCCACCAGCGAGGTCGGGTCGCCGATTCCGGCGGTGTGGATGACGGCGGTGAGGGGGTACTCCGCCGGGATCGCGGCCAACACCCCCGCCAGCGCCTCACGATCGGCCACGTCACACGCAGCCACCGTCA
>NZ_JBHTTU010000219.1:0-4572 GCF_042794375.1 Kitasatospora sp. NPDC056531
GACCCGTTGCGTGAGCGGCTGCTGGAGGCGTTCGCCGGGCTGCGGCCGCGGGCGGGCACGGTGCCGCTGTACTCGACGGTGCGCGGTGCCGTGGTTGCGGGCACCGGGCTGGGGACGGAGTACTGGTTCGACAACGCCCGTCAGCCGGTGGAGTTCGAGGGCACCGTGCGCGCGCTGCTGGCGGACGGCTTCGACACGTTCGTGGAGTGCAGCCCGCACCCGGTGCTCACGATGGGCATCGAGGAGACGGTGGAGGCGGTCGGCCACCCCACGGCGGTGGCGGTCGGATCGCTGCGCCGGGACGAGGGCGGGCTGGAGCGGTTCCTGTTGTCGGTGGGTGCGGTGTTCGCGCAGGGGTTGGCGGTGGACTGGTCGGCGGTGTTCGCCGGTCAGGGTGCCCGCCGGGTCGACCTGCCCACGTACGCCTTCCAGCACCAGCGCTACTGGCTGAAGACCTCAGCCCCGCAGCCGAACTCCGCTGCCGGCACGGAGCCGCTGGAGACCGGCTTCTGGGACGCCGTGGCCCGCGAGGACCTGCCGGCCCTGGCCGACACCCTGGAGCTGGACCCGGCGCGGGCGGAGCAGCACGACTCGCTCGCCGCACTGCTCCCGTCGCTCTCCAGGTGGCACCGCAGCCGCCGACGGCAGGCCCAGGCCGATGCGGTGCGCTACCGGATCGCCTGGCGGCCGCTCGACGAGCCGGGCGCCTCGCGGCCCGCACGGCTCTCCGGCACCTGGCTGGCGGCAGTACCGACGGGCACGGCCGACGCCGGCCAGGACCCGCAGCGCGCCGACCGGGTCGCCGCCTGCCTGCGGGCACTGCGGGAGCACGGTGCGCACGTCGTCACCTTCGAGGTGAACCCGGACGTGGACGACCGGCACAGTGTGGCCACGCGCGTGCGCGAGCTGCTCGCGGCCGAGGCCGTGACCGACGAGCCCTCCGGCGTGCTGTCGCTGCTCACGCTGGGCGAGGCCGACGGCCCGGACGGCCGATCCGCACACGCCGTGGTCGTCGCGACCACCACGCTGCTCCAAGGACTCGGCGACGCCCTGGTCCACGCCCCGCTGTGGTGCGTGACCAGCGGAGCCGTCACCGCCGGCGAAGCACGCCGCACACCCGACCCCGTCCAGGCCCTGGTGTGGGGCCTGGGCCGGGCAGCCGCGCTGGAGCACCACGACCGTTGGGGCGGCCTCGTCGACCTGCCCGAGAACCTGGACGACCAGACGCTGACGCGACTGTGCGCGGCGGTTGCCGGGCTCGGTCACGAGGACCAGATAGCGATCCGTCGCTCCGGGACGCTGGCCCGACGCCTGGAGCACGCACCCCACGACGACACCGCGTCGGCCCGGCTCGCTCAGCCGCACGGCACCGTCCTGATCAGCGGCGCCGACACCGCCCTCGGCACCCTGGCCGCCCGATGGCTGGCCCGGACCGGAGCCGAGCACCTGCTGCTGCTCCCCGCCGAGGACGGGGAGCCCGACGGCTGGCCCGCGCCGGAGCTGCGGGCGGAGCTCAGTGGGCTCGGCAGCCGGATCACCGTGCTCGGCTGTGCGGCGACCGACCGGCAGGCGCTGCGGGAAGCGCTGGCGCAGCTGCCCGCCGAGCAGCCGCTGACTGGGGTGGTGCACGCCGTGGCCGCTTGGGACGACGAGCCGCTCGACGACCTCTACCCGGCCAGCCTGGCCGCCTCCGTCCAGGCCCAGGCCGCCGCCGTCAGCAACCTGGGCGAGCTGACGGAGGAACACCAGCTGTCGGCGTTCGTCGTGCTCGGTTCACTTCCCGGCGCGATCGGCGGCGCCCGCCAGGCCGGCCGACTGGCGGCGACCGCCTTCGCCGACACCCTGGTCGAGCAGCGCCGGGCGCGGCAGCTCGTCGCGACCTCGCTGGCTTACGGCCCGCTCATGTCGGGTGAGGGTGAGGGTGAGGGTGGCGGCCGGGCCGCCGCGACGGACTGCGCGGCCGACGAGCGCCTGCTGGGTCTGGGCGTCAATGCGCTGGACTGGCAGACCGCCGGAACCGCCTTCGAGCAGACGCTGGCAGACCGCCAGGGAGCCGCGATCGTCGCGGACATCGCCTGGCCGCTGCTGCTCGCGACGATGGCAGCGGTGCGTCCCAGCCCGCTGCTCGGCGACCTGCCCGAGGCCCGGCAGCTCCGCGACCGCGCCGCCGCGGACAGCGACTCGGCGGACGACGCGACGTCCCTGGCCCAGCGCCTGGAGGCGATGTCCGACGGGGAGGCGCAGGAGTTCCTCACCGAGCTGGTGGCGACCCAGGTCGCCCAGGCGCTCGGACACGCCTCGGCCGACGCCGTCGACTCGGGCCGGCCCTTCCGCGACCTGGGCTTCGACTCGCTCAGCGCCGTGGACCTGCGCAACCGGCTCAACACGGCGACGGGCCTTCGGCTGCCGGTGACCGTGGTTTTCGACCACCCGACCCCGGCCGTGCTCGTCCGCCAGCTGTGGCAGCAGATCGGCCTGCGCCGGGGGCCCCGGCAGAGCGTGTCGGTGAGTGGCCAACTGGACGAGCTGGAACTGTCGTTGGCGTCACTGACCGATCCCGGGGAGACGCAGCGCGCGGGGATCACCGCACGGCTGCGAACCCTGCTGTCGACCTGGACCGCACGGCACGAGCCGGAGCAGGACGTCTTCGGCGACGGCCTCGACCTCGAGACCGTCACGGCGGAGGAGCTCTTCGACGTGCTGGACCAAGAACTCGACGCACGGTGAAACCAGTCAGTGGGACGGCTCGGTAGCCGGCCTGCCACGGCGGCTCACGTTCCCGCCGTACCCCCTCATTTCCGTACATCTCCGCAATCTCTGCACAGCGCGATCTTCCGCATGGCCTTTTAAGGAGCTGACGTTGGTGGCGAACGAGGAAAAGCTCCTCGACTACCTGAAGCGAGCGACCGCCGATCTGCGGGAGGCACGTCGGCGCGTGCGGGAGCTGGAGGAGAAGGAGTACGAGCCGATCGCCATCGTCGGGATGAGCTGTCGGTACCCCGGTGGGGTGGGCTCCCCGGAGGCACTGTGGCAGCTGGTGGCGGACGGCCGGGACGCGATTGGTGGATTCCCGACCGACCGTGGCTGGGACGAGGACGTCTACGACCCGGACCCGGAGCGCGCCGGGAAGACGTACAGCCGCGAGGGCGGATTCCTCTACGACGCCGCCGAGTTCGACGCGGGCTTCTTCGAGATCTCGCCGCGGGAAGCGACCACGATGGACCCCCAGCAGCGGCTGCTGCTGGAGGCGTCCTGGGAGGCGTTCGAGCGGGCCGGGATCGACCCGGAGGCGCTGCGCGGCAGCCAGACCGGAGTCTTCGCCGGCGTCGCCTACCACGACTACGGCCCGCCCCTGCACGACGCGCCTTCGGAGGTCGAGGGCCACCTGCTGACCGGCAACGCAGGCAGCGTCGCCTCGGGCCGCATCTCCTACACCTTCGGTCTGGAGGGGCCGGCGGTGACGGTGGACACGGCGTGTTCGTCGTCGCTGGTGGCCCTGCACCTGGCCGCCCAGGCCCTGCGCCGGGGCGAGTGCGACCTGGCACTCGCCGGTGGCGTCGCGGTGCTGGCCACGCCCGGCGGCTTCATCGAGTTCAGCCGTCAGCGAGGGCTGGCGGCGGACGGTCGGTGCAAGTCGTTTGCGGCTGCTGCTGATGGCACCACCTGGGCCGAGGGCGTGGGCATGCTGCTGGTGGAGCGGCTGTCGGACGCGCGGCGTCACGGGCACCGGGTGTTGGCGGTGCTGCGCGGTAGCGCGGTGAATCAGGATGGTGCGTCGAATGGTCTGACGGCGCCGAACGGTCCGTCGCAGCAGCGGGTGATCCGGCAGGCGTTGGCGAACGCGCGGCTGACGGCCGATCAGGTGGACGTGGTGGAGGCGCACGGGACGGGTACGAAGCTGGGTGACCCGATCGAGGCGCAGGCGCTGCTGGCCACCTACGGTCAGGGGCGTGCCGCTGACCGGCCGCTGTGGCTGGGGTCGTTGAAGTCGAACATCGGGCATGCCCAGGCTGCTGCGGGTGTGGGTGGCGTCATCAAGATGGTGATGGCGATGCGGAATGGTGTGCTGCCGCGGACGCTGCATGTGGACGAGCCGACGCCGCAGGTGGACTGGGCGGCCGGTGCGGTGGAGCTGCTGACCGAGGCTCGCGAGTGGGTGCCGGGTGACGAGGTGCGGCGTGCCGCCGTCTCCTCCTTCGGTGTGAGCGGGACGAACGCGCACGTGATCCTGGAGCAGGCTCCGGTGGAGGAGCCGGGTGAGGCGGTCGTTGCCGAGCCGTCGCTGCCGGTGGTGCCGTGGGTGCTGTCGGGGAAGTCGGCGGGTGCGCTGCGGGCGCAGGCGGCGCGGTTGGCCTCGTTCGTCGAGGGCTCTGTTGATGTGTGTGATGTCGATGTGGCGTTCTCGCTGGTGTCGTCGCGTGCGGTGTTGGAGCACCGTGGTGTGGTCGTGGCGCGTGACCGGGCGGAGGCTTTGGCCGGGCTGTCGGGGCTGGCGTCGGGTTCGGGCCTTGCGGGTGTTGCGGGTTCGCGGCGTCTGGCGGTGTTGTTCTCGGGTCAGGGCTCGCAGCGTGC
>NZ_JBHTTU010000220.1:0-474 GCF_042794375.1 Kitasatospora sp. NPDC056531
GGGCCTCTTCGTCGAGGTGCTCGGGGTGCCCGAGGCCGGACCGGACGACGACTTCTTCGAGCTCGGCGGCCACTCCCTGCTGGCCGCCCGGCTGGTCGCCCGGGCCCGGTCGGTGCTGGGCGTCGAGCTGCGACTGGGCGACCTGTTCGACGCGCCGACGGTGGCGGAGCTGGCCGCGGCGGTGGACCGCGCGGGCCGGGCCCGGCCCGCGCTGACGCGGCGGGTGCGCCCCGAGGCCGTGCCGCTGTCCTCCGCCCAGCAGCGCCTGTGGTTCCTGCACCGGATGGAGGGCCCGAGCGCGACCTACAACGTGCCGCTGGCGCTGCGCCTGTCGGGAGCGCTGGACCGGCGAGCCCTGGAGGCGGCGCTCGCGGACGTGGTCGAGCGGCACGAGAGCCTGCGCACCGTCTTCCCCGCGGTCGACGGCGTGCCGTGCCAGCGGGTGCTGGACGCCGAGGCGGCCCGCCCTGTGCT
>NZ_JBHTTU010000220.1:484-4557 GCF_042794375.1 Kitasatospora sp. NPDC056531
CGGGACCTGACCACCGCCTACGCGGCCCGAAGCGCGGGGGCCGACCCGCAGTGGGCGCCGCTGCCGGTCCAGTACGCCGACTACGCCCTCTGGCAGCCGGAGCTGCTCGGCGACGCCACCGAGCCGGACAGCCTGTTGAGCAGCCAGCTCTCCTACTGGTCCGGGCAGTTGGCGGGCCTGCCCGAGCAGGTCGAGCTGCCGTTCGACCGGCCCCGGCCGGCGGCTATGTCGTTCCGCGGCGCCCAGGTGCCGGTGCGGATCGACGCCGAGCTGCACCAGGGCCTGCGGACGCTCGCCCGCAGCGGCGGCGCCAGTCTGTTCATGGTGCTCCAGGCCGGTCTCGCCGCCCTGCTGGGCAAGCTCGGCGCGGGCACCGACGTCCCGATCGGCAGCCCGATCGCGGGGCGCACCGACGAGGCCGTCGACGACCTGGTCGGCTTCTTCGTCAACACCCTGGTCCTGCGCACCGACCTCTCGGGCAATCCGTCCTTCAACGAACTGCTGGGGCGGGTGCGCGCCAACGCGCTGTCCGCGTACGCGCACCAGGACCTGCCGTTCGAGCACCTGGTGGAGGCGCTGAACCCGGCCCGGTCGCTGGCGCACCACCCGCTGTTCCAGACCATGCTGGCGCTGCAGAACGCGCCGACGGGCACGTTCGACCTGCCGGGGCTGCGGGTGACGACCGACCTGGTCCACACCGGGACGGCCAAGTGCGACCTGACCTTCATCCTGACCGAACGGCCCGGTGCGGAGGGGCTGTCGGGGCTGCTGGAGTACAGCACCGACCTGTTCGACGAGGCGACGGCCGCCGGGATCGTCGAGCGGTGGCTGCGGCTGCTGCGGGCCGTGGTGGCCGACCCAGGCCGACGGATCGGCCTGGTGGACGTGCTGTCCGCCGAGGAGCTCGGGGCGCTGCTGCCCGCCGGAGACGCGGCCGAGGAGCTGCCGGAGAGCGGCCTGACCGCGCTCTTCGAACGGCAGGTGCGGGCGAACCCGGCCGCGGTCGCGCTCACGGACGGCGAAAACACCCTGACCTACGGCGAGTTGAACGCCCGCGCCAACCGGCTCGCGCACGCGCTGATCGACCGGGGCGCGGGCCCGGAGCAGTTGGTGGCCCTCGCCCTGCCGCACTCGGCCGAGCTGGTGGTCGCCGTGCTGGCCGTGCTCAAGGCCGGTGCCGCGTACGTCCCGGTGGACCCGCGGTACCCGGAGGCCCGGATCGCCTACCTGCTGGAGGACTCCCGGCCCGCCCTGTTGCTGACGACCGCGCAGTTCGACGGCCTGCCGGGCGCCGAGCGGGTGGACCGGTTGCTGCTGGACGCCGTCGACCTGGACGGCCTGCCGGACACGGACCCACGGATCCCGGTCGATCCCGGCCAGGCGGCCTACGTCATCTACACCTCCGGGTCCACGGGCAACCCCAAGGGCGTCGTCGTCCCGCACCGGAACGTGGTGCGGCTGTTCGGCGCCACCGACGCGCTGTTCGGCTTCTCCGCCGAGGACGTCTGGACGCTCTTCCACTCCTACGCCTTCGACTTCTCGGTGTGGGAGCTGTGGGGCCCGCTGCTGCACGGCGGCCGGCTGGTGGTCGTGGACCACGAGACCAGCCGTTCGCCCAGCCGGTTCCTGGAGCTGCTCGCCCGTGAGCGGGTGACGGTGCTCAACCAGACGCCGTCCGCCTTCTACCAGCTGATGCAGGCGGACCAGGAGGCGCCGGAGACCGGCCGTTCGCTCGCCCTGCGCACCGTGGTGTTCGGCGGCGAGGCGCTGGAGCCCGCCCGGCTGGCGAGCTGGTACGAGCGCCACGCGGAGGACACGCCGCGGCTGGTCAACATGTACGGCATCACCGAGACCACGGTGCACGTCACCTACGCGGCGCTCGGCGCGTCCGGCACCGCTGCGGGGCGGATCGGCACGGCCATCCCGGACCTGCGCGCCTACGTGCTGGACGCCGGCCTGCGCCCGGTGGTCCCGGGCGTCGTGGGTGAGCTCTCCGTCGCGGGCGCCGGGCTGGCGCGCGGCTACCTGAACCGCGCGGGCCTGACGGCCGGCCGGTTCGTCGCCTGCCCGTTCGGCCAGGCCGGCGCGCGCATGTACCGCAGCGGCGACCTGGTGCGGCGACGCGCCGACGGCGCCCTGGAGTACGTCGGCCGGGCCGACGACCAGGTGAAGGTGCGCGGTTTCCGGATCGAGCCGGGCGAGATCGAGGCGGTGCTCGCCGCCCGTCCGGACGTCGTCCAGGTGGCGGTCGTGGCCCGCCGGGACCGGGCCGACGACACCCGACTGGTCGCCTACCTGGTACCGGCCGCCGGCGCGTTGCCACGCCCGGCCGACCTGCGCGAACACCTCTCCGCGCGGCTGCCCGAGCACATGGTGCCCTCGGCGTTCGTGGTGCTGGACGCGCTGCCGCTGACCACCAACGGCAAGCTCGACCGCGCGGCCCTGCCCGCACCCGGCTTCACCCCGACCGGCGCCGGCCGCGCGCCGCGCACGCCGCAGGAGCAGATCCTGTGCGAGCTGTTCGCCGAGGTCCTCGGGGTGTCCGGGGCCGGAGTCGACGACAGCTTCTTCGCCCTGGGCGGGCACTCGCTGCTGGCGACCCGTCTGGCCGCCCGGGTCCGCGCGATGCTCGGGGTGGAACTGCAGCTGCGCACCCTGTTCGAGTCGCCGACTCCGGCGGGCCTGGCCGCCGCCCTGGCCGCGGCCGCGCCGGCGCAGCTCGCCCTGGCACCGCACCGGCGGCCGGA
Organism: Kitasatospora sp. NPDC056531; assembly: GCF_042794375.1. Classification (NCBI taxonomy): domain Bacteria; kingdom Bacillati; phylum Actinomycetota; class Actinomycetes; order Kitasatosporales; family Streptomycetaceae; genus Kitasatospora; species Kitasatospora sp. NPDC056531. The sequence goes on from NZ_JBHTTU010000220.1 coordinate 3,232, forward strand.
GCGGGTTCCGCTGTCGTTCGCGCAGCGGCGGCTGTGGTTCCTGGACCAGCTGGAGGGTACCGGCGCGACCTACAACATCCCGCTGGCGTGGCGGCTGTCCGGCCCGCTCGACCGGCAGGCACTGAGCGCGGCCCTGGCGGACGTGGTCGAGCGGCACGAGAGCCTGCGCACGGTGTTCCCGGTGGCGGACGGCGTGCCGTACCAGCAGGTGCTGGACGCCGTGGCGGCCCGGCCGGCCGTCGCCGTGCGCCGGACCACGGAGGCGGAGCTGTCCGGTGTGCTGTCGGCGGCCGTCGCCCACCGGTTCGACCTTGCGGCCGAGCTGCCGCTGCACGTGGAACTGTTCGAACTGACGGCCGAGGAGCACGTGGTGCTCCTGGTGCTCCATCACATCGCCGGTGACGGCTGGTCGCTCGGTCCGCTGTCGCGGGACCTGACCGGCGCGTACGCGGCCCGCTGCCGCGGCGAGGAGCCGCGGTGGGAGGCCCTGCCGGTCCAGTACGCCGACTACACCCTCTGGCAGCACGAACTGCTGGGCGACGCCACCGACGGGAACAGCCCGTTCGCCCGTCAGGCGGCGTACTGGACCGACCGGCTGGCCGGCCTGCCGGAGCAGCTTCGGCTGCCCACTGACCGGCCCCGCCCGGCGGTCGCCTCGCACCGCGGCGGTTTCGTGCGGGCGGAGCTCGACGCCGAGCTCCACGCCGGCCTGCGCGAGCTCGCCCGTGCCCACGGGAGCAGTCTGTTCATGGTGCTCCAGGCCGGGCTGGCGGTGCTGCTGAGCAAGCTCGGCGGCGGCGACGACATCCCGGTCGGCAACCCGATCGCGGGGCGGACCGACCAGGCCCTGGACGACCTCGTCGGGTACTTCGTCAACACCCTCGTGTTCCGCACCGACACCTCGGGCGACCCGACCTTCACCGAACTGCTCGCGAGGGTCCGGGAGCAGGCGCTGTCCGCGTACGCGCACCAGGACCTGCCGTTCGAGTACCTGGTCGAGGCCCTCAACCCGGTTCGGTCGCTGGCCCACCACCCGCTGTTCCAGGTCATGCTGGTGCTCCAGAACAACGTCCGGGCCGAGTTCGCCCCGCCTGGCCTGAAGGTCGGCGAGGTGGCGCTCTCCACCGAGAGGGCCAAGCTCGACCTGGTCTTCTCGTTGTCCGAACGGCACGCGCAGGACGGCTCCCCGGAGGGTGTCGACCTCGTCGTCGACTACGCGGGCGACCTCTACGACCCGGCCACCGTCGAGACGACGGTCGCGCGCTGGGTACGCCTGCTCCGTGCGGTGGTCGCGGACCCGCGAGCGCGGCTCAGCCGCTTCGGGCT
>NZ_JBHTTU010000221.1:0-4556 GCF_042794375.1 Kitasatospora sp. NPDC056531
GCCCGGATCCTGGTGTCGTACTGGTCGGTCCAGAAGTATCCGGCGCAGCCGGGCGTGCTCCGGATCATCCATGGTGATGAAGGTCTGCGACTGCGTCCGGCGCTCCTTCGCGGCCGGGCTCTGGTGGGGGTAGTGCGGGTGGCCGCTCTCCGAGCTGATCGGGGCTTCGGCCTGCAGGGTTCGCAGGGCCGGAGGTGGGTCGAACGGGCAGCCGGCCGCCCGGGCCATGGGATAGTCCGGGACCTGCGCCGTCGACGCATCCGAGCCGAACGCCGAGATGGTGCTCATTTTGCTCCGCCCGTTCCGGAAGTCCGACATGAGGGCAGGTGCCAGGACCTGAGCCCGGCGCGCGGGGCGCGACGGGGCAGTGGATCGGATCCCGCCGCCTGCGGGAGGAGATACCGAAGAAGGCACCCCGGGGGTTCAGGAAGCCGCTCCGCCGCGGGTGGTGCGGGGCGACGGGGCCTGCCGGAGCATGCGGCGAACGATGGCCAAGGCCGTGTGCATGGCCTCGCTCAGCGCTTGCACGTCCTGCTCGGGCAGCTCGGCCAGCAGACCGGTCACCCGGGCCCGCTGCGCGCGGCGGCGCGCGGCCAGCAGCTCGTGCCCGGCATCCGTGATGGCGACGAGGCAGACACGCCCGTCTCTGGGATCCGCCGACCGCGAGGCCAGGCCCTGGCGTTCCAGCCGCTGGACCAGCGAGGTCATCGACGGTTGGGCGATGCCTTCCGCCGCTGCCAGCGCGGTCAGCCGGATCGGACCTTCCTGTTCCAGCCGGCCGATCGCCGCGACCGTGGTCAGGCTCATGTCCCGGAGATCTCCCCGTGGCCGGCCGCTGCCCGGCGCCCGCGGGCACCGGAGCGCGCCTGGCCCCTGGCGCACCGCCCGGAAGCCGCCGGGACAGCCCGCAGGATCGCCCGAGCGGTCCTCGCGCAGTGGCGGGTCACCGACGAGACGGCCGGCACGGTGCTGCTGACCGTCTCGGAACTCGTCACCAACGCCGTTGAGCACGCCGAGCCCCCACTGCACCTCCGGCTGAGCCGCGCCCCGGACACCCGGCGGGTGCGCATCGAAGTCTGCGACGGAGGCCCTGCCGCCACGGAGGGCGGCTGGACGGCCAGCCGCACCCGCGGCGAGCACGGCCGCGGCCTGCAGGTCATCGACCGGCTCACTGCCGCGCACGGCGACCGCGCGGAGCCCGAACGCGCCGTCCACTGGGCCGACGTCGCCGTCGCGGCCTGACCCGACCGACGTTGGGAGCGCTCATGGACGCCGCACGGGCCGGCAACGCCACCGCACGCGTCACGGGTGAACGGTACAAGTGGGTCGCGCTGGCGAACACGACGATGGGCGTGCTGATCGCGTCCGTCGACGCCTCGATCGTGATCATCTCGCTGCCCGCGATCTTCCGCGGCATCGGTCTGGACCCGCTCGCCCCGGGCAACATCGGCTACCTGCTGTGGATGATCCTGGGCTATCTCCTGGTCACCGCGGTGCTCGTGGTCGCCTTCGGCCGGCTCGGTGACATGTTCGGCCGGGTCCGGAGGTACAACCTCGGCCTGCACGATATCGGTGAAATGCCTTTGATTGCAGGGTGGTTGAGGGTCTATCAGCGCTGTTCCTCCGGGCGGCCCTCGACCTCCCAGCGGGTGTGGAAGATCCCGTCCCGGTCGACCCGGCGGTAGGTGTGCGCGCCGAAGAAGTCCCGCTGTCCCTGCACCAGTGCGGCCGGAAGACGCTCCGCCCGCAGGCTGTCGTAGTAAGCGAGCGCGGTCGCGAAGCCGGGGGCGGGCACCCCCAGTTGGGCCGCCACCGAGACGACCCGTCGCCAGGCCGACTGCGCGGAGCCGAGCGCCTCCCGGAAGTGCGCGTCGGTCAGCAGCGTGGGACGCTCGCGATCCGCCTCGTACGCGGCGCGGATCCGGTCCAGGAACCGAGCCCTGATGATGCAACCGCCGCGCCAGATCGCGGCCATCTCGCCGGGGTCGATCTGCCAGGAGTACTCCGCGCTGCCGGCCTGGATCTGGTTGAAGCCCTGGGCGTACGCCACCATCTTGGAGGCGTACAGAGCCTGCTCGACGTCGTCCGCGAACCGGTCCGCCGCCGCGCTGTCGAGCCACGTCTCGGTGGGGCCGGGCAGCCCCCGTCCGGCCTGCCGGAGCGGCACGCTGCCGGACAGCGCCCTGGCGAAGACCGCCTCGGCGATCCCGCTCACGGGCACGCCGAGCTCCAGCGCGCTCTGGACCGTCCAGCGGCCGGTGCCCTTCTGCTCGGCCTGGTCCAGCACGACGTCGACGAAGGGCTTCCCGGTCGCCGCATCGGTGTGGGCGAGGATCTCGGCGGTGATCTCGATCAGATAGGACTCCAGGCGCCCGGCGTTCCAGGTCCGGAAGACCTCGGCGATCGCGTCGGGCTGCAGACCCGCTCCGTGCCGCAGCAGGTCGTACGCCTCGGCGATGAGCTGCATGTCGGCGTACTCGATCCCGTTGTGGACCATCTTGACGAAGTGACCGGCGCCGTCCGGTCCGACATGGGTGCAGCAGGGCTTGCCGTCGACCTTGGCCGCGATGTCCTCCAGCAACGGCCCCAGGACCCGGTAGGCCTCCTGTGTACCGCCGGGCATGATGCTCGGTCCTTCCAGCGCGCCCTGCTCACCACCGGAGATCCCGCTGCCCACGAAGTGCAGTCCGCGTTCCCGTAGGGCCGCCTCCCGCCGCCTGGTGTCGAGGAAGTGCGCGTTCCCGCCGTCCACCACCACGTCGCCCTCGTCGAGCAGCGGCACCAGCTCGTCGATGACCGCATCGGTCGGCGCCCCGGCCTTGACCATGATCACGATCAGACGGGGGCGTTCCAGGGCCGCGACGAACTCCTCCGTGGTCCCGGCGGCCACGAACTCGCCTTCGTGCCCGAACTCCTCCAGCAGCGCCGTGGTCCGCGCCTGCGTGCGGTTGTGCACAGCCACGCGGTATCCGTGACGGGCGAAGTTCCTGGCCAGGTTGCGGCCCATCACGGCCAGTCCGGTGACGCCGATCCGGGCGGGTGACTGCTCGGTCATGGCGAGAATCTCCAAAGGTCTCGGGGGTCTGGGGCTGTCGGGGCCGAAGACGTCGGGCGCCGGTTACGCCCGTGGCCCTGTCCCTACTCCGTGGAGAGCGCGAGGACCTCGTCCTCGGGAAGCTCGACGTACGCCTGCCCCTCCACCTCGATCTCCGATCCGGAGAACCTGTTGAAGAGGATCTTCTCGCCGACCTTGACGTCCACCGGGTGGGGCTTGCCGCTCCCCAGCTGCCGGCCGGGCCCCACCGCCACCACCTCGCCCTTCCACCTCTCCGGGTCCTGCGGGGTCGTGCCCCCGATCGGCTTGACGATCAGGTGATCGTGCTTCGGGTGGAAGTCGGGCATGGCATGGTCCTCTCACGTAGACACCCGCGGCGCAGCCGGGGCCGTCCCCCACACATCGATTCTCCCGAGGTTCGGGGTTCCCGCACCCGGACGGAAGCGGGGCACGGGAGAACGCGACCCGTCACGAGCCGCGGGCCAGGACGAACGGGTCCAGCGCTTCGCTGCCGATCCGCGTCCGCGTCACCACCGGCGTCGGCGGCCGCCGGCGCCCCGGCCGAGCCCGCTCTCACGGTCGATCGTCACCTCGGGGCCGATCATCGTCGAAGACGACTGCGGTATTAGGCTGGTCCGGGCCCGAACGACCCCTCACCCGACCGCACGGTCCGGGCGTCGGGGCGGGGGCGGGCCCGTGACCAGGACATACGCAGGGGGGACAGAGCAGGATGCACGAGGAGCAGGAGCACACCGGCTTCACCGAACACACCGACTACGCCGATGACGGGGACCACCCGGAGCACGAGGCCGAGCCGCCGCGCCGCTCGACCACGCGAAGGGTCGTACTGGTGGCGGTCGGCGGGGTGTTCGCCGCGCTGGTCGGGGTCGGCGGGTACGGCGCGTACAACCTGGTGAACGCCGTGTCGGGCGGATCCTCCGGGGACGGCGGCGGCGGCCGCGACCCGGGAGCCGCAGCAGCCGCCGAGCACCGAGCAGGCCGAGGCGGTCGCCAAGGACTTCTTGGCGGCCTGGGGCCGGGGGGACTTCACAGCCGCGGCCGGCCTGACCGACCGTCCGGAGGCCGCCCGGACGGCGCTGACCGCGTTCCATGACGGGGTGCCGGCCAAGTCACTCGCGCTGACCGGGACGGGTCCTGCCTCGTCCGGCACCCCGAGCGAGCCCGCCGTCGGCTTCAAGGTGCGGGCGGAGTTCGACGGGGCCACGGAGGCCTGGGAGTACGACAACGTCCTGGGCGTGATGCGGGCCGCGGACGGGCGGACGTTGGTGCGGTGGGCGCCGAGCGTGGTCCACCCCAAGTTCTCGGCGGGCAGGACGATCGGCGTGCGGCCGCTGCCCAACCCGGTGTCGAAGCCGACCGACCGCAAGGGACGGCCGTTGGACGCCTTCCCGTCGCTGCGCGGCGTGCTGCCCCAGATCGCCCCCGCCGACGGCGCGAAGGTGGTCACCGGGCAGGCCGTGGTGCTGTCCGGCGGCGGGCC
>NZ_JBHTTU010000222.1:0-4506 GCF_042794375.1 Kitasatospora sp. NPDC056531
CCCACGCGGCGAGCCCCGCCACCGCCTTCGCGCTCTCCCGGATCGCCGACGCGGACACCCTGCACCACACGCCGATCGGCGTGCTGCGGAACGTCTCGCGGCCGGTCTACGACGAGCTGATGGACAGCCAGCTGGCCACCGCCGTGGCCCACCGGGGGCCCGGCGACCTGGCGACGCTGCTGGCCGGCAACGACACCTGGACGGTGGACTGACCGTCCCCGCTCGCGAGTTGGCGCCCCTGTCCGACACCGGACGGGGGCGCCTCCCGTTGCGGCTACTGCTTGACCCACTCGACCAGCTCGACCGCGACCCCGTTCGGGTCGGCGACCTGGAACAGCTTCTCGCCCCACGGCTCCTCGCGCAGCGGCAGGGTGATCGCGACCCCCTCGCCGCGCAGCCGCTCCTCCTCCGCGGCGATGTCCTCGACGGTGAACGCGAGGATCACCCCGTCCGCGATCCGGTGCCGCTGGTCCTCGGGCAGGACCTCCAGGCCGCGCCGCAGGTAGACGACACCGACCCCGCCGCCCGGGTGGACCAGCGAGACGAAGCCGTCGGCGGACATGTGTTCGGTGTAGCCGAAATGCCGCTGGAGGAAGGCGGCCGAGGTGGTGACGTCCTCGACGGTCAGGGAGACGGCGGTGCTGGTGATCTGCATTGGCGGAGCCCTCTCGTCAGTGCGCACGATTATCCCGTACGCAGTACACTATACATAGTACGGAGAATCTCGCCAGGGGGATCCACTTCGTTCGCGCCCGTGTTCGAGAAAGTCCGGCGGCGAACCGCACGCCGCCGCTGGAGTCGGAAGATCGCATCGAGCATGGGGGGTCGATCCGATGTCGGACGCCGGATTCGAGGTCTCACCGGAGCAGTTGAGGTCCTCGGCGGCCAACGCTTCGTCCATCACCGCGGGGCTGGCCAAGCCGGTCCAGACCGCGAGCACCGCCTCGGGAAACGCCGAGACGGCCCTGGAGGGCTGGCAGGTGGCCGGGCAGCTGGCCGCCGTGGTGACCGCGTGGACCCAGGGCGTGGAGAAGATCCGTACCGCGCTGGGCGCGGACGAGGAGGCGCTCCGTACGGCTGCCGACAACTACGGCAAGACCGAGCACGGGACTGCCAAGGCCCTCGAATAGGACGACAGGGGAAGAGGGGGGCTCCCGTGGTGGACTTCGCGCGCCTGCGTGACGTGAAACCGGAGTCGGTGACGGAGACCGGCAAGGACTGGCAGGCCGTCGCCAAGGCGTTCGACCAAGCACGCCAGCACATCGAGGAGTCGGTGCTCAAGCCGCTCGGGACCTGGACCGGCCCCGCCGCGACCAACGCCCGGCACTCCTTCGGCCAGCAGGAGTTGCAGCTGCAGGTGGCCGCGCTGGAACTCCAGGCGGTCCAGCAGGTGTTGGACGGCTTCGTCCAGGCGGTGGCCACCGCCCAGCAGGAACTGCAGTGGGCGCTGACGGAGGCGAGCAAGCGCGGCCTCACGGTCGACGCGAACGGCACTGTCACGGCGACGCCGACGCCGGTGGACCAGCTGCCCAAGAACGCGGCGCTCCGCCAGGAGGCCGCCGACTCCTACCGGACCGAGGTCGCCTACGCCGCGAGCCTCACCGCCGACATCGCCGCCGCCGTCCAGGCCGCCACCCAGGCGGACACCAAGTGCGCGGCCGAACTGGGCAAGCTGGCCGGGGAGTCCAAGCTCCTCGACGGCAGCGGGCGCACCGGCCTGGCGGGCGCGGTCCAGGTCGCGGCCAAGGACCTCGGCGAGGCCACCCGGCTCGCCGGAACCGTCGAGGGGGACGCCGTCCCCACCGATTTCGGCCGCCCGGGCCGCCTGGTGGGGCGCGGAAGGCCGGGATGGACCCGTCCAAGTGGGACCCGGAGAAGGGCCTGGACTTCAACGACGAGACCGTGCAGAAGGTCTACGTCTGGTACCAGAAGCTGTGGGACGAGAACCCGGACCTCCAGTGGGTCGGTATGGCCAAGCTGGCCGGAGCCCCGGTGTACGGGGGGATCCACGACCTCAACGAGTTCATCAAGGGCGCGAACGTCGGCGGGTTGGTCACCCCCGTCCCCGGGGTCGGACTGCTGTCCACCATGAGCACCGACGAGGTGCAGTGGTTCGAGAACAAGTTCCTGCACATGCAGAAGGACATCTTCGACGACGTTGGCTCCATGCACGCCGCGTACCAGCAGTACGGCATGGCCGGCATCGAGGCGTTGCAGCAGCAGGACGTGCATAAGTACCCGAAGGAACTGGTCGATGCCTGGCGGGACATCGACTCGGGTGACCCGAAGCGGGTGGCGGCAGGGAACGCCGCGCTGCTGGAGCGCGAGCAGACCAAGGTGCTGCCGGACTCGTACAGAGACGTGGAGAACTACCACGGACCGGTCGGGGAGACGTTCGCCGAGGTGTTGTCGGCCATGACCAAGTCGCCGATTCCGGGCGGCAAGTCCTTCAACGGTTACTACGGCGGTGAATGGTCGACCTGGTGGGACGATCGGTACGTGACCGACACGGATGATCGGATGGACTGGATCCGCAAGGACATGCTGCCCAAGTACCAGAAGCTCCTGACGAATCCGGTGGAGGCCAAGACGCTCATCGATACTCCGCTGCTCGACCGGGCCGACCAGTACGAGATCCTGCCGTGACGGGGGGTGCGGCGGATTCGGAGCCTGGTGGCTCTGTCGTGCGTGGGTCTGCTGGTGGCCGGGTGCTCACTGGTGGGTGGAAAGACGCGTCCCGTCCACTGGGATCTGCGGAACTCGCACCGGGGCGCCGATCTCGGGGTCAAGCTGAATCCGCACAGCGGCCACGACTTCGAAGACCTGGGCCCGGTGGACATCGACCTGCCGGGTGGCCAGCGCTTCCATGCCGACAAGATGTTCCTCATCGTTGCGGCCACCCACGATGACGCCGAGAACATCGACGAGCTCGTCTGCTGGTACCCCGCGCTCCCGCTGGACGAGGCGTACGGAAAAGCCATGGAACTCACCCGGCAGTTCGGCCTGAAGTCCGACCGGATCACCGAGTTTCGGCGGACGGTCCTCGACGGCCTGGCAGCGGGCGACCGGAAGGATCTCGACGGGCAGGGGGCCGGGTCCGACTTCCCGCTGCTGACTCCGGCCGGGCCGCTGTTCGGGCTCAGCCTCAAGTACTCAACCGTCAAGAACGAGCAGCCCGTGAAGCTGCAGGTCAATATCGCCTGGGGCGACAACCTGAGGCTCACCCTCCAGGACCAGGCCTCCCAGTCCGCCACCCCGACCCCGCCCTGAACCGGAGCTCCTGTTGTCGTACGAGCACCCCGTCCACCCGGAGGCCGTCACCTGGAACCTCCGCACCGGCCACCGCCGCAGCGACGTCGGCTGGCCCGGGGCCGTCCGGCGCCGCTGGCGCATCCCCGCGGTGGCCGCGACCATCGCGCTGCCGGGCGGGCGCTGGTTCACCGGGCGGGTGGAGCTGCTGGCCACCGCCGAGGGGGAGACGCTCGACCTGGTCAGCGCGACCTTCCCGGCGGCCACGGTGGACGACGCCTACCGGCTGTCGGGCGAGTTGGCCGCGTACTGGGACCTGCCGGTCGAGCCGTTGGAGGCCTGGTACCGCGAGGTGCGGGCGGGGCTGGCGGCGGGGAGGGCGATCAACGACTTCGGGCTGAGCATCCGCGGCCCGCGGCTGGAGGAGCCGTCCGGGCCCACCGTGAGTCTGGTGTTCCTCTTCGCGCCGGGCAGTCCGCGGCCGGTGCGGCCGGCGCTGTACTTCGAGTGGTCCTGAGCCGGCGCCCCGACCGGGTGGCGGGGCACCGGCTACATGACGGAAGGCGTCAGAAGACGCAGGGGATGCCGCCGTCGGACTCGGCGTCGACACCGGGGCCCTGCATGGGCAGGTTGGCGGCCGGGTCGCCGGTGGCGGGGGCCGAGGGGGCGGCAGGCTTGTCGGCCGCGACGCCGGTGAACGAGGTGCCCAGGGTGACCGAGACGTGGTCGGCGGAGACGGACGCGGACTCGGTGGCGGTGACGCCGTAGCGGGCGGCGATCTGGTCGGCGGCGTCCTTGGAGCCCTTGCCGTAGGTGACGACGGTGGTCTTGGGCTTGGTGCGCGCCGGGCCGGTCGTCCCTTCCTTGAAGCCCATGCCGACCAGGGCCTTGGCCTCGGCGGTGGAGGACACTCCGGCGGCCGTGGAGGCGTTGAACACGTCCACGGTGGTCGGCGCGGCCGCCTTGGCCGGGGTGGTCGGGGTCGGTGTGGCCGGTGCCGGGGCCTCGGTGGTCGGGGCGTCGCTCGGGCCGTCGGCCGGGGCGGCGGGGGCGGCGGCGTCGGCGTAGCCGAACACCTGCTTGACCACCTTCTGGATCTTGGACGGGGTGACCAGGTTCACGTCCTGGCCGTTGCGGGTGCCGAAGCCGTCGAAGGTGAGGGTGTTGAACTCGACGTTGCCGCCGGTCAGGGCGGGGGCCTGCTGGGCGAAGTCGAGGACGTTCCACTGGTTGTCGATGACCAGGTCCTTCTGGACG
>NZ_JBHTTU010000223.1:0-4495 GCF_042794375.1 Kitasatospora sp. NPDC056531
GTGTAGTCCTCGCTGCCGGTGAACTTGAGGGTCACGGTCTGGCCGGCGTAGGCGGACAGGTTGAAGCTGTGCTGCTGGTAGCCGGCGGCCGCGTTGACGTTGGAGTAGGTCGCCAGGGTGGTGCCGTTCGCGGTGACCTTCAGCGTGTCGAAGGCGGTGGTGTTGCTCGCGGCGGTGTCGATGTGCAGCCAGAAGCTGAAGGTGTAGCTGCTGCAGCCGGTCGGCAGGGCCACCGTCTGGGCGAGCGTGTCGGTGTTGGTGCTGCCGTACCCGTCCAGCCAGGCGTCGTACGTGCCGGAGTGCGGCGGCTCGCTGGAGCTGCTGTTGATGGTGCTGGTGCCGCTGGTGTTGGTCTCCGTCCAGCCGGCCGTCGTACCGGCCTCGAAGCCGGGGTTGGTGAGCAGCTGGGCCGCGGTGCAGCCGCCGCTGCCGGAGGACTGGACGGTCCAGGTGAAGGTGACGGAGGAGGACGGGCCGGTGGAGTCGGTCGCGGTGGCCGTCACGGAGTAGGTCCCGGCGATGGTCGTGGTACCGCTGATCAGACCGGTCGCGGTGTTGACGCTCAGGCCGGTGGGCAGGCCGGACGCGGCGTAGCTCAGGCTTCCGCCGGCCGTGTCGGTGGCGGAGAGCTGGAGGCTGGTGGCGGTCCCGGCGGTGGCGGTCCGGGCGCCGGGGTTGGTGAGGGTGACGCTGCCGGTGGTGCTGCCGCCGCTGCCGGTGGCGAGCCAGGCGGTGGCGTTGAGGCCGAGCGCGGCGTCGGTGCCGGCCGGATCGTTCCAGCCGTCGTAGACGGTCTTGCCGGGTTCGCCCGTGCCGTCGTCGATGGCCGAGCTGTCACCCCAGAGCGCGACCCGACCCTTGCCGAAGCTGCTGGTGGCGAAGAAGGCGCCGGTGGTGCCGGAGTAGCCGGTGCGGTAGACGATGCCCTTGACGGAGGGGTTGTCGGCGGGCTTGAGGGTGAAGGTGGTGCCGTTTCGGATGATGCTGCCGGTGACGGTGCCGAAGGGGCCGTGCAGGACGGGGTCGGTGGCGTCGTTGACGGCGGTCGGGTTGTCGGTCTGGATGTTGAGCAGGTCGACCGAGAGCCCGAACGGGTCGTTGCTGTTGACCGAGTTGGTGGTCATCAGGTCGTTGATGATGGCGGGGGAGTCCCAGCCGTCGTTGTTGCGGTCGCTGCCGGTGTGGTCGGAGATCAGGAACAGCCCGCCGCCGTTCTGGACGAACGTCATGACCGCGGTCTTCTCGGAGTCGCTCAGCCGGATGTTCGGCTCGGGCAGGACGAACTCGTCGAAGTTGGCGAGGTCCAGCGCTCCGCCGGTGCCGTAGGTGATGGTGGAGCCGCTCGGCAGGGTCTTGAGGCTGTACTGGCCGGTCTTCTGGAGAGCGACGCCCCAGCTGGATATGGCGCCCGTCCAGTCGGTCTCGGACTGCGGGTTGGCGTTCTCGCCGAGCGGGTCCGGCTGGCTGGTGCTGATGATCCAGTCCGCGTTGCCGGCGGTCTCCGCCTTGCTGTTGTCGAACAGGACGCGGTGCTGGGTGGTCGTGGCGGTGGACGTCACGGTCGCCGCTTCGGCCCGGTGGGGAACGGCGCTCGCGCCGGCGAGCACGGTCAGGACGACGGCGCCCAGGGCGAGCGGGCGGATGGCGCCAGTGTGTCTGAGCATGGGTCAAGCTCCTTGTGCTGTGGGGGTACAGGGGGCGGTGCTACGCGCGTAGGCGCGCGGGACACCGTCCCATGATGGGGTAAGCGGAGCTTGAACGGAACGCGACGAATCAGAACTTCGCGTCGCGACGCTCCCCATCGGGGGAAGTACGCACAGCCACGACACCGGCCGGGTCAGCCGGGCGACCGGCCGATGTCGCGGCCGAGTTCGAGGGCGAGGATCTGGTCCAGGCGCACGAAGGTCTCGAAACGGGCGCCGTCCGGCAGGGCGGCCCGGGCCTCCAGCGCGTACAGGGCGCGTACCGCGACCCGGGCGTCCAGATCCTCGTCGAGGCCGTCGAAGCCCGCCTGGACCATGTCGGCTTCCGGCGGGCGGGACGGCTCGCGGGCGCTGTCGGCCACCAGTGCGCGCCAGCCGGCCAGCCTCGCCGCGGCGTTCGCCAAGTCGTCGTCGGTGAGCCGGATCGGGGCGGTGACGGCGTGTTCGAGGAAAGTGAGGCGCAGCGCGAGGGGGTCGCGCTCGTCCGCGACGATCGAGACCGGCGGTTCGGCTGCGGATTCCGGACGGGCGTGGCGGGGCCCCCTCACCGGACCGGTGACCAGGAGCGGCACGGACGGGGCGTCGGGATGGACAGGTGAGCGGCTGGTGATGGCGAGGTCGGCCGTGGCCCGGTCCGAGTCGGCCACAGCGTGACGTGTGCTCAGCCTGGCGGGTGGGTGGACGCCGAGTTGGTCGGCGGCCTCCAGCAAGGCCTGGGTCCTCTCCCCGGGGGCGTCCGGGACGACGAGTTCGGTGATCACCTGCAGGCCCTGAGCCTCGCAGGTGCGGGCCAGTACGTCGCCGGCCACCAAGGCGCGCAAGTCCCCGAGATCGAACGGGCGGTCCTGCTCGCCGACGTCGACGATCGCGTGCAGGAGCCCGACCCGGTGCGGGCGGACCTCGGTGCGCTGCCCGGTGCGGGCGTCGGTGATACGCAAGGGCGTCTCCCTCTCGGTTCGGCGGTGTGTGGTCAGGATGCGGCACCGTTCGGGTCGTCGTCGGTATGGCCGCTCCTGAGGCCGGCGAAGTTCCCACCGAAGGTCCTGGCGGTCTCCGATCACCACGGGCTCGCCATGGGCTCTCCCGTGTCCGCGGCCGCCGTCCGACGACGCGTCTAGAGCTTTCCGTAGCCGCCTCCACCCGGGGTGCGGATCTCCAGGGCGTCTCCGGCTTCGACGTCGGCGCTGCCGCAGCCGGGCAGGTCCTCGACGGTGCCGTCGGCGCGCAGGATCCGGTTGGCGCCGAGGCCGCCGGGGGATCCGCCGTCCATGCCGTACGGTGCGACGTGGCGGTGGCCGGAGAGCAGGCTGACGGTCATCGGTTCGCGGAAGCGCAGTCGGCGCAGTGCGCCGTTGCCGCCGTGCCAGTGGCCCGCGCCGCCGCTGTCGGGGCGGACGGCGAACTCCTCGACCAGGACGGGCAGGCGCCACTCCAGGACCTCGGGGTCGGTGAGGCGGGAGTTGGTCATGTGGGTCTGGACGACGTCGGCGCCGTGGAAGCCGGGGCCGGCGCCGGAGCCGGAGGCGATGGTCTCGTAGTACTGGTGGTTCTCGTTGCCGAAGCTGAGGTTGTTCATCGTGCCGGAGCCCTCGGCCTGCACGCCGAGCGCGGCGTAGAGCGCGCCGGTGATGGCCTGCGAGGTCTCGACGTTGCCGGCGGCGACGGCGGCGGGGTGGGTCGGGGCGAGCATCGAGCCGGGCGGGACGACGATCCGCAGCGGGCGCAGGCAGCCGTCGTTGAGCGGGATGTCGTCGGCGACGAGGGTGCGGAAGACGTACAGGACGGCGGCGGTGACCACGGCGGAGGGGGCGTTGAGGTTGCTGTCGAGCTGGGGCGAGGTGCCGGTGAAGTCGATGGTGGCGCTGCGGTCGTCGCGGTCGACCCGGACCTCGACGGCGATCACCGCGCCGGAGTCGGTCTCGTAGCGGTACGAGCCGTCGGAGAGGCCGTCGATGGCCCGGCGCACCGCCTGCTCGGCGTTGTCCTGGACGTGCCGCATGTAGGCCTGGACGACGTCGAGGCCGAAGTGGTCGATCATCGCGTTGACCTCGTCGACGCCCTTGCGGTTGGCGGCGATCTGGGCGCGCAGGTCGGCGAGGTTGGTGTCCGGGTCACGGGACGGGTACCGGGCCCCGGTGAGCAGCCGTACGGTCTCGGCCTCGCGCAGCCGCCCGTCCACCACCAGCGGCCAGTTGTCGAAGAGCACGCCCTCCTCCTCGATCTCCCGGCTGGCGGCGGGCATCGAGCCGGGGGTGATGCCGCCGATCTCGGCGTGGTGGCCGCGGGAGGCGACGAAGAACAGCACCTTCCGTCCGTCCGGGGCGAAGACCGGGGTCACCACGGTGACGTCGGGCAGGTGGGTGCCGCCGTGGTACGGGTCGTTGACCGCGTAGGTGTCGCCGGGGCGCAGCTTCGGGCCGCGGCGGCGGATCACCTCCTTGACGGTGGTGCCCATCGAGCCGAGGTGGACCGGGATGTGCGGGGCGTTGGCGACGAGGTTGCCGTCCGGGTCGAAGAGGGCGCAGGAGAAGTCCAGCCGCTCCTTGATGTTGACCGACTGGGCGGTGGACTCCAGCCGGGCGCCCATCTGTTGGGCGATCGCCATGAAGAGGTTGTTGAAGACCTCCAGCAGGACGGGGTCGGCGGCGGCGGTGACGGCCTCGTCCGTCCGGGCCTCGATGTGTTCCACCCGCAGGTGCCCGGCCTCCGTCACGGTGGCCTGCCAGCCGTCGTCCACCACGGTGGTGGCATTGGCCTCGGCGATCACGGCCGGGCCGGTCACGGTGTCCGTG
>NZ_JBHTTU010000224.1:0-4452 GCF_042794375.1 Kitasatospora sp. NPDC056531
CCCTGCGCGTATCTCACAACCAACAGCTACCGGAGCCGTCCGGCGCCTGTCAGCCGAACGACCCCGACATCACCCGATCAAGCTCAGTAGCCACCCAACGCACGCGCCTTGCCGCGGCGTCCTACAACCATGACGACGGCAGCCGCCGACAGTACCATCGGACTACCCCGCCCCCCGAGCGGATACGAACCCAGAGCCGGGACGGGAACCCTTGAACAGGCCGCAGCGGCGGCCCAGCGCCCTCCCGCCAACCCGGGCTTGCCCAGCGTGACCGCGAGTTGATCTGCGGCGCTGCTCGGTTCGGGCATTCCCCGGACGCCCGCGCGGGCTGTACGATGCGCGCCTGACCTGCGGCCGCAAAGGGGGGAGCCGACGGTGCTCTGGGGCGGACTCGCGTTGTGCGTGCTGCTCGGCGGCGAACTTGGCGCGGTCACCGCGGGGTTCGCCAACCTCGGTACGAGGGCCGCCGTGGGATTGATCGTCGCCGGCCTCGTCCTCGCGCCGTGGACCGGCCTGGCCGGCTTCACCGTGCTGCATCGTGTTCTACGCCGGCGCCGCGGGCTGCACGGCCCGCCGGTCATGGAAACGGCTGCCGCGAAGATCGAAGCGGTCCGGGAGATCCGGGAAGGCGAGGAAGTCCTGCTGCAACTCGACCTCACGGTCGCACCGGCCACCCGGCCTGCCTACCGCGCCAACGCGGGCGTCGATGTGCACCTGTCGGAGGTGAACGACTACCGCGTCGGCCACGTCGTTGTCATCGACTACGACACCGCCCGCCCCTGGCGCATCGTGGTGCGCAAGCAACCCGGCGCCGACTGGGCCGCACGCCTGGCAGCCATCCGCATCGACACCGCGCCACCCACCACCCGCCGAACCGCGCCGCACCGCGAGCACCTCGGCACCGCCCCGCTCTACCTCACGGCCACCACGGCAGGGCTGCTCGCCTCACTCTGGCCGCTATGGGCCCTGTGCAGCTGAACAGCGGCCCGGCGACGCAAGAAGGAACGGAGGAACGGCGGGCCGAACGGAGCCGGGACCACGCTGCCGGCCGCCGACTGGGGCACGTCCCCCATTGGCGGTGGAACCTCCTGTTCAGCAGCGGCACGCTTGGCCGGAGTTAAGACCCAGCACCCGCACACGTGATCCGGGAGGCGCTCGGGGTCGGGGTTCTCGCACCACGGGTCGAGGCAGTACGGCCCGAAGTTAGTCGTGTCGTAGACCATGAACAACGCCCAGGAATCGGGAGAACGGACAGGGATGACACACCCCCAACTGGCAACGCTGAGCCTGCCGAGAATGTCATCCATGCAGCTCAAGGACTTGCTTGGTGGCTGCGGCAGGATGATCACTCGTGTTGCTCCGTCTGGCATACCTGACCGTTACCAACGCGTTCGCTGCCTTGAGGCTGCTGCCGATGAGCGACCGGGACAAGGATGTGGAGATCCTCTCCCTGCGCCATCAGCTCACCGTCCTTGAGCGCCAGCTCGGCGCGGACAGGGTGAAGTTCCTCCGGAGGACCGCGCTTTGCTCGCCGCGCTCCTCGCTCCGCTGCCGCGCGAGGTCCTGCGTTGCCTGCGACTGCTGGTCCAACCGGACACCGTGCTGCGCTGGCACCGCGACCTGATGAAGCAGCGCCACGCCCGCCTCAGCCGGCCGAAGCGGCCGGGCCGCCCGCCCACCGCCCGATCGATCCCCGTCCTGATCCCGCGCCTGGTACAGGAGAACCCGTCATGGGGCTACAGGCGCGTGCACGGCGAACTCGCCACCCTG
Organism: Kitasatospora sp. NPDC056531; assembly: GCF_042794375.1. Classification (NCBI taxonomy): domain Bacteria; kingdom Bacillati; phylum Actinomycetota; class Actinomycetes; order Kitasatosporales; family Streptomycetaceae; genus Kitasatospora; species Kitasatospora sp. NPDC056531. The sequence continues at coordinate 1,771 of NZ_JBHTTU010000224.1, forward strand.
GGCATCAAGGTCGCCGCCTCCACCGTCTGGGAGATCCTCAAAGCCGAAGGCATCGACCCCGCGCCCGACCGCAGCACCACCACCCGGGCCGACTTCCTGCGCTCCCAGGCCAACGCCATCCTGGCGTGCGACTCCACCGAGACCATCACCCTGACCGGCCAACGCCAGTACATCCTCGCGGCCATCGAGCACACCTCCCCGCCACATCCGCATCCTGGGCACCACCACGCACCCCACCGCCCACTGGGCCAGCCAGACCGCCAGGAATCTGATCACGGACCTCAAAGACACCAGGGCCGCCGTCAACTACCTGATCCGCGACCGGAACGCGAAGCTCCCAGCCCCCTTCGACCAAATCCTCGGCGACGCCAGCATCCAGGTCATGCTCTCCGGCACCCGCATGCCACGCATGAACGCCATCATGGAGCGCCGGGTGCAGACCCGCCGCCACGAACTCCTGGACCGAACCCTGATCCGGAACGAGCACCACCTACGCCACGCCCCGCGCGAATTCGAGCACCACCACAACCCGCACCAGCCCCACCAGGCCATGAACCAGGCTGCGCCCCTACGCGTGGTGCCCGAGCCGATCACTGATCCCGGACGAATCTCTCGCCTGGACATACGCCGACACGACCGGCTCGGCGGAGTGATCCACGAGTACCGACACGCCGCGTGACCTGGCTGGATGAGATATTCGGCAGGCACACGGCTGGTCAACGCCGGACGTAGAAGGTGGCCGTGTCGCGGTTGCCAAGCCAACGCAGTGTCAGCGGGCACCGGGAGAGCGGGCGCCAGCGGGCAGCAAGCTCGGTGAAGAAGGACTCATCGGCGCAGATCCCGCCAGCGCCGTCGCCGAGGTAGAACAGGCCGGGGCCCTGGTAGGCGCGCAGGGTATCCGCAGCCATCGGGTCGCGGTGCGGGGGCCAGAGCAGCGCCAGCACCCGCTCGGGGTGTGCGGCGGCGTCCTCGGCGGCCCGGCCCGGACGGACCTCGGTGAACTGGAAGCGGTCGGTCCAGCCGTTGCGCTCGGCGCGGGCCTCGGCGTCGGTGGCCAGGACGTCGACGCCCCGGGCGCGCAGCAGCCACGCCCAGTAGCCGCTGCCCGCGCCGACCTCCAGCAGGCCGCGCCCGTCCAGGCAGTCGCCGATCCAGTCCAGGGCGGTGCGCGAGGCCAGCGCCCAGCTGTAGATGCGGGAGAGCTCCTGGCGCCGGGGGAGCGGCGGTCCCAACTCCGCGGGCAGGTGGTCAAAGACGTCGATCACGGGCGACCGGGGAGTACCGTGGCGCAGCGCGGGATACCAGAGCAGCGGGATCATCTGGGGGTTCTGTGCGGCGAATTCGATGTCCTGCTCTGGCAGCAGCTCGCCGAGCGGCCGGAACGGCCGGCCCCATCCGGCGTGGTGCAGCTCGGGGCGGGAGGCCCAGAGCCGGACCAGCCGCTCGGCGGTTTCGGCGATGAGCCGGACGGCGGGGTCGCCCACCTTGGCACCGGACCGGTCGCAGGACTGGTCGGCTGGCGCCGTACCGTCGGGGCTGGGGTTCACGGGATCTGCTGCCAAGGGGGCGGCCACGCCTTCGTGCACGTCAGGAGCCGTTCACGGTCCGCTGGTTGTGGTCAGGGCGGTAGCGACTCATTGCACGTAGCCGTGGTCCGGGACGACCAGGCTGTCGGTGGCGTCTGCAGGCTGGGTGTGCGCGACCGTGGGGTCCGAGAGTGCCATGTGGGCCTCGACCACGATGCCGTGGGACGAGGTGGGCAGCGCTTCCGTGCTCACTCCCACGGCCGCGGCGGCGGCGAGGGCAGCGGTGGCGGCGCCGATCAGGACGGTGTGACGATTGCTCAGCTCCATGGCACAGTCCTCCAGGTTGCGGAATTACCTCGGGCAGCGTAGCCAGGAAGATCATTTCGATCAATCTGTTTTTGGGTTGATCACACGCGACCCTGCCCGGCCGGACGGCACCCGCACAGCGCAGTGTGCGGGTGCGTCCGGTGTCAACGCGGGTTCACAGGGCTCGGTCATGGTCCTTGACCTTTTGAGGCTCTCCTGCTTGATGTGTGGGTCAGGCTGTCGTGGGTTGGCGTCCTGGGAGGGTGGGGCGGGGGCCTGCGAGGGTGAGCATGACCAGGGCGATGACGGCGTCTGCGGAGTGGAAGCCGAAGCCTCGGCGGATGATCAGTCGGGTCTTGGTGTTGGTGGCCTCGATCAGGCCGTTGGACAGGCCGGTGATCAGCGCGGAGCGGATGGCGTCGTAGTGGCGTGTGATCGTGCGTTGGAGATCGACGAAGGCGGGGATGCGGCAGCGGAGGGCCCAGCCGATCCACTGGTCCAGGGCCTTGAGGGCGGCGGTGGGGCGGTGCTTGGCCAGAGCGAAGACGGCTCGTAGGGCTTCCTTCAGTCGCCAGGCGCGGTGCAGGCGCGGGTCTGTGGCCGCGATCCAGGCGAGCTTGGCGGCCTGGCGGTCGGTCAGGTCCTCGGCGTTCTTCCACAACGCGAAGCGGGAGTCCTTCAACGCCCTCGCCTTGTCCCGGTCGCCGAGCTCGCGCCGGGCTCGGTTTCACGAGGCCCGGCGCTCGGTGTTCAACGCCTCGGTGGCCCAGTGGAGTCGGACCGGGGCGCGGTGCCAGCGTTTCGGCTGGTCCGTTTCCCCGGCCCGCTCCCCGAACCGGACATGCGAGTT
>NZ_JBHTTU010000225.1:0-4417 GCF_042794375.1 Kitasatospora sp. NPDC056531
CCCGGTGCTCCAACACCGCCCGACCCGAGACCAACGCCCGCGCCACATCCACCGGGTCAGCCCCGGGATGTGCCACCGCCCACTCCCGCAGCCGCACCACCTGATCCCGCAGCGCCGCCCCCGACCGCGCCGACACCACCCACGGCACCACCCCGCCGACGACCTCACCCGCCGCGGGAACCTCCGCCTCCGCCGCCTCCTCCAGCACCACATGCACGTTGGTGCCGCTGATCCCGAACGAGGACACCGCCGCCCTCCGGACCCGCTCACCGCCCGCGGGCCACGGCACGTCGTCCGTCAGCAGCTCGACCGAGCCCGCCGACCAGTCCACGTGCGACGAGGGCTCATCCACGTGCAGCGTCCGAGGCAGCACCCCGTGGCGCAGCGCCATCACCATCTTGATCACACCCGCCACACCCGCCGCCGCCTGGGCGTGGCCGATGTTGGACTTGACCGAGCCGAGCCACAGCGGCCGGTCCTCAGGACGGCCCTGCCCGTAGGTGGCCAACAGCGCCTGTGCCTCGATCGGGTCACCCAGCGTCGTGCCCGTCCCGTGCGCCTCCACCACGTCGACGTCCGCCGTGGTCAGGCCCGCGTTGGCGAGCGCCTGCCGGATCACCCGCTGCTGGGACGGCCCGTTGGGTGCGGACAGCCCGTTGGACGCACCGTCCTGGTTCATCGCCGATCCGCGCATCACCGCGAGGACGGTGTGCCCGTTGCGGCGTGCGTCCGAGAGGCGCTCCAGCAGGACCAGGCCGACGCCCTCGCCGGCGCCCATGCCGTCGGCCGACGCCGAGAACGCCTTGCAGCGGCCGTCCGTGGACAGTCCGCGCTGCCGCGAGAACTCGACGAAGAATTCGGGCGTCGACATGACCGCCACGCCGCCCGCGAGCGCGAGGTCGCACTCCCCCGAACGCAGCGCGTTCGCCGCCAGGTGCAGCGCGACCAGCGACGACGAGCACGCCGTGTCGATGCTCACCGCCGGCCCCTCCAGGCCCAGCGAGTACGCGACCCGGCCGGAGGCGATGCTGCTCGCGCTGCCGTAGCCGACGTAGCCCTCGACCTCTTCCGGGATGCGGTCGAGCCGCGAGCCGTAGTCGTTGTCGATGACGCCGGCGAAGATCCCGGTCCGGCTGCCGCGCAGCGAGCCGGGGTCGATTCCTGCCCGCTCGATCGCCTCCCAGGAGGCCTCCAGCAGCAGGCGCTGCTGCGGGTCCATCGCCAGCGCCTCGCGCGGCGAGATCCCGAAGAACTCGGCGTCGAACTCGGCCACGCCGGACAGGAATCCGCCGCGGCGGACGTAGCTGTGGCCCGGCCGTTCGGGGTCGGGGTCGAAGAGCGACTCGACGTCCCAGCCCCGGTCGGTCGGGAAGTCGCCGATCGCGTCGCCCCCGGCGGCGACCAGCTCCCAGAGCTCCTGGGGCGAGTCCGCCCCGCCGGGGAAGCGGCAGCCCATGCCGACGATCACGACCGGATCGCCGTCTGCGGCCGTACCGGCGACCGCCGTGGGCAGGGACGGCGCCGTCGTCGAGTCCGGTGCGGCGGCGCCGATCAGCCGTTCCAGGAGGTGACCGGCGAGCCGGGCGGGAGTCGGGTAGTCGAAGACGAGGGTGGAGGGCAGTCGCAGACCGGTGGCGCTGTTGAGCCGGTTGCGCAGCTCGACGCCGGTCAGCGAGTCGAAGCCGAGTTCCTTGAAGGCCCGGGTCGCGTGCACCGCGTCGGCCGACCGGTGGCCCAGCGCGCCCGCGGCCTCGGTCCGGACGATCTCCAGCAGCGCCGGCTCGCGCTCGGCCGCCGCCATCGCGGAGATCCGGGCGGCCAGCGGGGCCGCACCGGACTCCCGGGCGCGGCGACGACCTGCTGTCCCCAGCAGGTCGGCGAACAGCGCCGGCGCGGCCGCCGCGCGGGCGCGGATCGCCGGGAGGTCCAGGTGCGCGGGCACGAGGGTGGCGCCGGGCTCGTTGAGCGCCAGGTCGAACAGGCTCAGTGCCTCCTCGGCCGGCATCGCCACCGCGCCGGTCCGCGCCCACCGGGCGAGGTCGGCCTCGCTCAGCCGCCCGCCCATGCCCTGCGAGCCGGCCCACAGGCCCCAGGCGAGGGAGATTGCCGGCAGGCCCAGCGCCCGGCGATGCTGCGCCAGGCAGTCCAGGAAGGCGTTGGCGGCGGCGTAGTTGCCCTGGCCCGGGCCGCCGAAGGTGGTCGCTCCGGAGGAGAAGAGCACGAATGCGGCCAGCCGGGCGTCCCGGGTCAGCTCGTGCAGGTGGTACGCCCCGTCGGCCTTCGGGCGCAGCGACCGGTCCAGGTGGCCGACCGTCAGGGTCTCGACCAGTCCGTCGTCGACGATGCCCGCGGTGTGGACCACGGCGGTCAGCGGGTGCTCCTCGGGCACCCGGGCCAGCGCCTCGGTGAGCGCTCCCCGGTCGGCGAGGTCGCAGGCCAGCAGGGTGGCCTCGGCGCCCAGCCCGGCGAGGTCCGCGAGGAGTGCGGCGGCGTCCGGCGCGGCGGTGCCGCGGCGGGAGAGCAGCAGGAGCCGGCGCGCGCCGTGGCCGGTCACCAGGTGCCGTGCGACGAGCGCGCCCAGGCCGCCGGTGGCTCCGGTGATCAGGACGGTGCCCTCCGGGTCTAGCCCCTGCTCGGCGGTCGGCGGCGGGGTCGCGCGGACCAGCCGGGGCACGAGCAACGTCCCCTCGCGGAGGGCCAGTTGCGGTTCCGGTACGGCCAGCGCCAGCGGCCACCGGGTGAGCGAGGCGTCGTCACCGTCGAGGTCCAGCAGGGCGAAGCGGTCGGGGTGCTCCGACTGCGCCGAGCGCACCAGGCCCCAGACGGCGGCGGCCGGGAGATCGGCGACGGGCTCGCCCGCACGGGCGGCGAGCGCGCCCGTCGTGGCGACGACCAGGCGGGCGCCGTCGAAGCGGTCCTCCGCCAGCCAGGCCTGGAGCAGGCCGAGCACCGAGCCCAGCAGCCTGCGGGTCCGGGCGGGGGCGTCCTCCCCGGCCTCGGGCGCCACCGGGACGTGCAGCACGACCGTGGCGGGCACGGACCCGTCGGCCCCCGCGGCCGCGGCCAGGTCCTCGAACCGGGCGACCGGCCGGTACTCCTCCGCCAGGCGCGCGCCCAGGCCCGCCGTGTCCGGGCCGAGCAGGGCCCACGGCGGCACCGCCCCGGTGCCGGGCTCGACCGCCCGCCAGTCCACCCGGAACAGCGCGTCGCGGTGCAAGGGACCGTCCGGGCGCAGCTGTTCCGCCGTGACCGGGCGGACGGTGAGCGCCGCCACCGACGCGACGCCCGTCCCCGCGTCGTCCGCCACGTGCAGCGACACCGCGTCCGTCCCGGCGGGCGCCAGCCGGACACGCAGTCGGGAGGCACCCGCAGCCGCCCCCGGGCCGGCGGCCGGCCGGACGCCGCGCCAGGCGAAGGCCACCCGCGCCCCGGCCGTCGGGCCCTCTGGCTCACGGGCGATCGCCAGCGCGTGGACGGCGGCGTCCAGCAGGGCGGGGTGCAGCCCGAAGCGGTCGGTCTCCGCGTCCGCCTCCGCGGGGAGTTCGACCTCGGCGAACAGCTCGTCGCCGCGCCGCCAGGCCAGGCGCAGGCCCTGGAACACCGGACCGTAGTCGAATCCGGCAGCGCCCAGCCGTTCGTAGGCGCCGTCGGTCGCGAGGGGCGAGGCGCCCGGCGGCGGCCAGGCGGTGAGGTCCGGCGCGCCGGCGTCGGCATCCTCGGCCGGGACGACCAGCGTGCCGGTGGCGTGCCGGGTCCAGGGTTGGTCGGCGGGCGCGTTCTCGGGCCGGGAGTGGATGCCGATCGCGCGGGCGCCGGTCTCGTCCGGCGCACCGACGGTGACCTGCAGCTGGACGCCGCCCGTCTCGGGCAGCACGAGCGGTGCGGGCAGAACAAGCTCGTCGATCTCGCCGTGGCCGGTCCGCTCTCCGGCGCGCAGGGCGAGTTCCACGAACAGCGTGCCCGGGACGATGACCGTGCCGAGCACGGCGTGGTCGGCGAGCCAGGGGTGGGTGGCGGTGGAGAGCCGGCCGGTCAGGACCGTCCCGGAGCCGTCGGCCAGGTCGACTGCAGCGCCCAGGACCGGGTGGTCGACGGAGAGCTGGCCGCGGCCGGCGCCGGAGGATCCCGCGTCGGCGGCCGTCACCCAGTAGCGCTCGCGCTGGAAGGGATAGGTGGGCAGATCGGCCTGGGGACCGGCGGGGAGCAGGGTGGTCCAGTCGACGGGCAGGCCCGCGACGAAAGCCGCCGACAGCGCCGTCACCAGACGCCCGGGACCGCCCTCGTTGCGACGCAGGGTCTCCAGGACCACAGCACCCGGGGTCTCCTCCAGCTGATCGGCGATCGGGACGACCAGACCCGGATGCGGGCTGCACTCCACGAACAGCGTGTGCCCGTCCCCGACCGCAGCCCGCACCGC
>NZ_JBHTTU010000226.1:0-4415 GCF_042794375.1 Kitasatospora sp. NPDC056531
ACACCAACGACGACGCCAACCCCACCGACACACCCGCAAGCCCCACCACCGGCCGCTCATCGAACCCCAACAACGACACCACACCAGCCACCGCACCAACCTCAGCCACCACCTCACGCACGCACCCCGCCACCACCTCACGCCCCGCGCCGGCCTCCACCACCACCGACCGAACCCGAGCCCCGAACCCCACCAAACCCTCCACCACCGCAGCACCCCAACCCTCATCCACCCCATCCGCACCCACAACCACCAACCACACACCCGAACCACTCACACCAGTCGGAACGGCCGACGACACCGAACTCACCGACGCCGGACGCCACACCACCCGATACCGCCAGCCATCCACCACCGCCAACTCCCGCGAACGCTCCCGCCACGACGACAACACCGGCACCACCGCACCCAGATCCACCTCATCACCAGCACCCAACAACCCCGCCAACTCACCCACATCACCCCGCTCCACCACATCCCAGAACCCACCGTCCACATCCCCGCCACCGACAGCAGCACCAACCGCCCCCGCACCACCAAGCCCCGAAGTCTCCAACCAGAACCGCTCCCGCTGGAACGCATACGTCGGCAACCCAACCCACCGACCACCACGCCCACCCAGCACCGACACCCAATCCACCTCGACACCGTGAACATGGGCCTCGGCGAGGGACCTCAGGAAGCGCTGAACGCCGCCCTCACCACGACGCAGGGAGCCCAGGACCACCGCATCCCGCTCGACCGCCTCCGCGCACTCCTGCATCCCCACCATCAGGACCGGGTGGGGGCTGGCCTCGATGAACACACCGTGCCCGGACTCCAGCAACCCCCGCACCACCAGGTCGAATTGGACGGTCTCGCGCAGGTTGCGGTACCAGTAGCCGGCGTCCATGACGGCGGTGTCGATCGGCTCGCCGGTGACGGTGGAGTAGAACGCCACCGAGGACGAGGCCGGCTTCACCGGCGCGAGCGCCTCCAGCAGCTCCGCTTCCAGCGCCTCGACCTGCACGGAGTGCGAGGCGTAGTCCACCGCGATCCGCCGCGCCCGAACCCCCCGCTCCCCGCAGTCCGCCACCAGCGCGTCCAGGGCCCGCGGCTCACCGGAGACCACCACCGAGGTGGGACCGTTCACCGCCGCCACCGACACCCGGCCCTCGAAGCCGGACAGCAACTCCTCCACCACCGCCAGCGCCGCACCGACCGACACCATCCCGCCCAGACCGGACAGCCGCTCGGCGACCAGCTGCGAGCGCACCGCGACCACCCGCGCGCCGTCCTCCACGGACAGCGCACCGGCCACCACCGCGGCAGCGACCTCGCCCTGCGAGTGACCCACCACCGCGGCCGGCTCCACACCCAGCGAACGCCACAGCACCGCCAGCGACACCATCACCGCCCACAGCACCGGCTGCACCACATCCACCCGCTCCCACCGGGCATCGTCCTCACCGGCCGCCACCACATCGCGCAACGACCAGTCCACGAACGGCGCCAACGCCCGCTCACACGCGGCCATCGACTCGGCGAACACCACCGACGACTGCCACAACTCCCAACCCATCCCCACCCACTGCGACCCCTGACCCGGGAACACGAACACCACCCGGCCGTCCTGCGCCCGGCCCCACACCGCCGCGCCCGAACGCTCACCGGCCGCGATCGCCTCCAGTCCCGAGGCCAGCTCCTCGGGCGAGTCGCCGACCACCACGGCCCGCTCCTCGAACCGCGAGCGCCCCGAGGCCAACGACCACGCCACATCCACCGGCCGAACCCCCGGCCGCGCCAGCACCGCACCCAACCGCCGCGCCTGCTCCCGCAACGCCGCCTCACTGCGGCCCGACACCACCAACGGCACCACCGCACCACCCAGCACCGGAACCGACACCGGCTCCTCGGCCACCGGCACCGACTCGGCCGGCGGCGCCTGCTCCAGCACCAGGTGCACGTTGGTCCCGCTCAGCCCGAAGGAGGAGACGCCCGCCCGGCGCGGCGCGCCGGTCTCCGGCCACTCCCGGGTCTCCGTCAGCAACTCCACCGCACCCGCCGACCAGTCCACCTGGTGCGAAGGCTCGTCCACGTGCAGCGTCTTCGGCAGCACGCCCTGCCGCATCGCCATGACCATCTTGATGACGCTTGCGGCACCGGACGCGGCCTGCGCGTGGCCGATGTTCGACTTCAGCGAGCCGAGCCACAGCGGGCGGTCGGCGGGACGGTCCTGACCGTAGGTCGCCAGCAGCGCTTGCGCCTCGATCGGGTCACCCAGCGTCGTACCCGTGCCGTGCGCCTCCACCACGTCCACCTCGGCGGCGGACAGCCCGGCATTGGCCAGCGCCTGGCGGATCACCCGCTGCTGCGACGGACCGTTCGGCGCCGTCAGACCGTTCGACGCGCCGTCCTGGTTCACCGCGCTGCCCCGGACCACCGCCAGCACCGGGTGCCCGTTGCGCCGCGCGTCCGAAAGCCGCTCGACCACCACCATGCCGACGCCCTCGGCCCAGCTGGTCCCGTCCGCCGCCTGGGCGAACGCCTTGCACCGGCCGTCGGCGGCGATGGCGCCCTGCTTGGAGAACTCCGCGAAGGTCGCGGGAGTCGCCATAACCGTCACACCACCGGCCAGCGCCAGATCGCACTCGCCGTTGCGCAGGGCCTGGCTCGCCAGGTGCAGCGCCACCAGCGAAGACGAGCACGCCGTGTCCACCGTCACGGCCGGACCCTCCAGGCCCAGCACGTACGACAACCGCCCCGACATCACGCTGCCCGAGGATCCGGTCACGCCGAAGCCCTGGGTGTCCTGAATGGTCATCAGCAGGGCTGTGTACTCCTGGGCCGTGCCGCCGACGAACACACCGGTCCGGCTGCCGCGCAGCGACGACGGGTCGACGCCCGTGCGCTCCAGGGCCTCCCAGGAGGTCTCCAGCAGCAGCCGCTGCTGCGGGTCCATGACGCCCGCCTCACGCGGCGAGATACCGAAGAAGGCCGCGTCGAAGTCGCCGGCGTCGTGCAGGAATCCGCCGCGCCGCACATCGCCGGAGAGCCACTGCTCCCAGCCGCGGTCGACCGGCATCGCGGAGGTCTCGTCCCGGCCCTCCGCGACCAGGCGCCACAGGTCCTCCGGCGAGGTGACACCGCCCGGGAACCGGCAGGCCATGCCGACGATCACCAGCGGCTCGTCGTCCTGCGCCCGCACCGGCACAGGCAGGCCGACGGCCGCGCCCGTGCCGAGGAGTTCGTCCCGGAGCAGTTCGGCGAGCGCCGACGGGGTCGGGTGGTCGAAGACCAGGGTGGCGGGCAACCGCAGCCCGGTGACGGTGTTGAGCCGGGAGCGGAACTCGACGGCGGTGAGCGAGTCGAAGCCGATCTCCTGGAAGGGCTTGGCCTCCGTGATCGCCTCGGCCGAGGCGTGCCCGAGGACGAGTGCCGCCTCGGACCGCACGAGCTCCAACAGGACCGTCCGCTGCTCCGCCTCGCGCAGCCCGGCCAGGCGTTCGCGCAGCGCTCCGGCGACGGAGTCGTCCGCGGCCGGGTCGGCGACCGCCTCCAGGGCCCGGCGGACCTCGGGGATGTCTTCGATCAGCGGACGGTGCCGGGCGATCATGTAGCCGGGCGCGAACCGCTCCCAGTCCATGTCGGTGACGGTGAGCAGGGTCTCGTCGTTCGCGAGCGCCTGCTCCAGGGCGTTGATCGCGATGTCCGGGTCCATCGACCGCAGACCTAGTCGGGCCAGCCGCTCGGCCGTCTCGCCGTGGTCCTGCAGCATGCCGCCGGATCCCCAGCCGCCCCAGGCGATGGAGGTCGCGGTCAGGCCGCGCGCCCGGCGCTCCTGGGCCAAGCCGTCCAGGTACCCGTTGGCCGCCGCGTAGGCCGCGTTGCCCGCACTGCCCCAGATCGCGGCGCCGGAGGAGAACAGCACGAACGCATCCAGGTCCAGGTCCGCGGTCAGCTCGTCCAGGTGCCGCGCGCCCTCGACCTTGGCGGCGTACTGGTAGGCGAGTTCTTCGGCACCGATCTCCAGCACCTCGCCGAAGTCCGCGACGCCTGCCAGGTGGAACACCGCGGACAGCGGCAACTCCTCCGGAATCCCCGCCAACACCTCCTCCAACGCCCCACGATCAGCCACATCACACGCCACCACCGACACCCGAGCCCCCAACCCCTCCAACTCCGCGACCAACTCCACCGCACCCTCAGCACCCAACCCACGACGCGACACCAACACCACATGCTCCGCACCCACACCCACCAACCACCGCGCCACACACGCACCCACCCCACCCGTACCACCCGTCACCAACACCGACCCACCCACACCCCAACCACCAGCACCAGCACCAGCACCAGCCAACGGCGCCCGCACCAACCGCCGACCGAACACCCCCGACGACCGCACCGCCACCTGATCCTCAACACCCGACACC
>NZ_JBHTTU010000227.1:0-4387 GCF_042794375.1 Kitasatospora sp. NPDC056531
GGCCCTCGGCGTCGCCACCGTCTACCAGGACCTCGCCCTGTGCGACAACCTCGACGTGGTCGGCAACCTCTTCCTCGGCCGTGAGCTGAAGAGCTTCGGCATGCTCGACGAGGTCGCCATGGAGAAGCGCGCCCGCGAGCTGCTCGACACCCTCTCCATCCGCATCCCGAGCGTGCGCATCCCCATCGCCGCCCTCTCCGGCGGCCAGCGCCAGGTGGTCGCCATCGCCCGCGCCCTCGTCGGCGACCCCAAGATCGTCATCCTGGACGAGCCCACCGCGGCCCTCGGCGTCGAGCAGACCGCCCAGGTCCTCGACCTCGTCGAGCGCCTGCGCGACCGCGGCCTCGGCGTCATCCTGATCAGCCACAACATGGCCGACGTCAAGGCCGTCGCCGACACCGTCGCCGTCCTGCGCCTGGGCCGCAACAACGGCGTCTTCGAGGTGGCCACCACCTCGCACGAGGAGATCATCTCCGCCATCACCGGCGCCACCGAGAACGCCGTCACCCGGCGCCAGGCCCGACTCGCGGAGGAAGCGAAGTGACCACCGAACAGCCCACCCCGGCCAAGCCCGCCCCGACCACCCCCGCGGTCGACCCCCGCCTGCTCGTCCGCGAGGCCGGCCTCGCCGGCTACCTCGCCGAGTTCAAGCGGAAGATGAAGAACGGCGACCTCGGCTCCGTACCCGTCGTCCTCGGCCTGATCCTCATCGGCGCCATCTTCCAGAGCGTCACCGGCGACTTCCTCAACGCCGACAACCTCACCAACATCACCAAGTGGATCGCCGGCCCCGGCCTGATCGCCGTCGGCATCGTCTTCGTGCTCCTCCTCGGCGAGATCGACCTCTCCCTCGGCTCCGTCTCCGGCGTCTCCGCCGCGATCGCCGCCGTCCTGTCCGTGCGCTCCGGCTACAACGAGTGGCTCGCCTGCCTCATCGCCGTCGCCGCCGCCGTCGCCATCGGCGCCCTGCACGGCTTCTTCTTCGCCAAGATCGGCGTCCCGGCCTTCGTCGTCACCCTCGCAGGCCTGCTCGCCTGGAGCGGCCTGCAGCAGTACGTCCTCGGCGACAAGGGCACCGTCAACGTCGTCAACGACGGCGTCCTGGCCAACCTGGACACCTACTTCCTCGGCGACGGCGACATCGCCTACACCTGGGGCCTCGCCGTCCTCGGCATCGCGCTCTTCGCCGCCGGGCAGATCCTCGACGCCCGCCGCCGGACCGCCGCCGGCCTCACCGCGCGGCCGGTCGGCGAGATCGCGCTGCGCACCGGCGTCCTCGCCGTCGTCGCGCTGACCGCCGCGTACATGCTCAACCAGGACCGCGGCCTGCCGCTGCCCCTGCTGGTCTTCCTGGCCGTCGTCGTCGTCACCGACTTCGTCCTGCGCCGCACGAGCTACGGCCGGCAGATCTTCGCCGTCGGCGGTGGCGTGGAGGCCGCCCGCCGCGCGGGCATCAACGTCGCCTGGGTCCGGATCTCGGTCTTCATGATCTCCGCCGGCATGGCGGCCCTCGGCGGCCTGTTCATCGCCTCGCAGCAGGGCTCCGCCGACAAGCTCCTCGGTGGCGGCAACGTCCTGATGAACTCCATCGCCGCGGCCGTCATCGGCGGCACCAGCCTGTTCGGCGGACGCGGCAAGACCTGGTCCGCCCTGCTGGGCATCCTGGTCATCCAGTCGATCATCACCGGCCTCGACCTGGTCCACGTCAACCAGGCCGTCCAGTACATGATCACCGGCGCCGTCCTGCTCGCCGCCGTCGTCCTGGACTCCGTCTCCCGCCGCACCCGCAAGAGCGCCGCGCGCTGACCCGCCGTCACGCGCGGCACGGGGCCGGCCCGGTATCCACCCCCTCGGATACCGGGTCGGCCCCTTCCGTTCTCCGGGGCTGCGAAAGAAGCGGGACGCCCCCCGTCTTAACTGTTACGGCAAGTCAGAACGGTTAGTGGATTAGGGTGGTCGCCATGACCCGTGAGATCCGCAGGGCCACGATGCCTGCCGTCGCCTACCGCAAGAGCCTGCCGATCGACGACCCCGAGAGCCTGGTCGACGTCGAGCTCCCGACCCCCGAGCCCGGCCCGCGGGACCTGCTGGTCCGGGTCGAGGCCGTGGCCGTCAACCCGATCGACTGCAAGGTCCGGCGCACCGTCGACCCGGCCGGCGAGCCCAAGGTACTGGGCTGGGACGCGGCGGGCACGGTCGTCGCCGTCGGCGGCGACGTGGAGCTGTTCCGGGTCGGGGACGAGGTCTACTACGCCGGCGCCATCGACCGCCCCGGCGCCAACTCCCGCTACCACACCGTCGACGAGGCCCTGGTCGGGCGCAAGCCCGCCTCCCTCTCGTTCACCGAGGCGGCGGCGATGCCGCTGACCTCGCTCACCGCCTGGGAGGGCCTGTTCGACCGGCTCGGGCTGCGCACCGGCGCCCTGGAGCAGACCGGCACGCTGCTGGTGACGGCGGCCGCGGGCGGCGTCGGCTCGATGGTGGCCCAGCTGGCGCGCGCCCTCACCAGCCTCACCGTGATCGGCACCGCCTCCCGCCCGCAGACGGCCGCCTTCGCGCACCGCATGGGCGTCGACCACGTCGCCGACCACACCAAGCCGCTCGCCCCGCAGCTCGCCGAGCTCGCGCCCGGCGGTGTCGACCACGTCTTCAGCACGACCGGGACGGAAGACAACCTCCCCGTCTACGCGCAGGTGCTCAACCCGTTCGGCCGGAGCGTGGCCGTCGACGACGTCGACTCCCTGCCGATGGGCCTGCTCAAGCCGAAGAGCATCGCGTTCCACTGGGAGTCGATGTACACGCGCTCACGGTTCGCGACCGCCGACCGGGCCGTGCAGCACCACATCCTCACCCAGGTGGCGCGCCTGGTGGACGCCGGCGTCCTGCGCACCACCGCCACCCGGGACCTCGGGCCCGTCAACGCCGCCAACCTCCGCGAGGCGCACCGACTGCAGGAGTCCGGCACCGCCATCGGGAAGACGACGCTGACCGGGCTCTGAACCCGGCTCCCGGGCGGATGCGCGAGGTCGTCCGCGGAGGGTGTCCGCGCGGGCGGGCACCCTCGACCCGCTGCGCCCGGCCTGTCGGAGTGGGCGTCAGGAGGGGCGCAGGCCCTCCAGGACGGTCTCGACGAGCAGGGGGCTTCGCAGGGTCTCCTCGGGTCCGGCGCCGAGCAGGATCCGGTAGTAGACCGGGGCGTAGAGGATGTCGACCATCGTGCGGGTGGGCAGGTCGGCCCGGAGCTGGCCGGCGGCCACGGCGGTGTCGAGGCGGCCGACGCACCGCCGGATCCGGGGTTCGAGGAAGGTGGCGCGCAGGGCGGCGGCGAGGTCGGGGTCGCTCTGGGCCTCGGCGATGATGCCGCGGTAGAGGGCTCCGATGTCGCCGGTGAGCATGGCGGCCACGGCGGTGAGCTGGGCGGTGAGGTCGGCGACGATGTCCCCGGTGTCGGGGAAGTCCATGGAGTCGCCGATCCGGTCGTTGACGGCGTCCAGGGCGATCGCGCCCTTGGACGGCCACCAGCGGTAGACGGTCGGCTTGCCGACGCCCGCGGTCGCGGCGATGGCCTCGATGGTGGTCTTGCCGTACCCCTTGGCCCGGGCCACCTCGAAGACGGCGTCCAGGACGGCGCGGCGGGCGCGTTCGCTTCGGCGTTCGGGGTTCGGCTGGGGGGTCATGGCCTGAGTCTAGCCCAGACGTGACGTTACGTTTCGTTTTGACAGTGGGCGCCGGCCGTTCTAGCCTCATCGGCGTTACGAAACGTTTCGTAACGTCGCCTGCTGCTCACGAACCCCAAGGAAGGCCGCCATGACCACCGCCGTCGCCTCGCCGTCCGTGTCCCCGTCCGTGTCCCTGTCCGCCGACCGCTTCGAGCGCGGGCTGGCCCTCCTGCACGAGATCGCCGGCCCCGAGGGCTCGGACATCCTGAACGGCCTCGGCGACATCGCCCCGGACCTCGCCCGACTGACCGTCGAGTTCGGCTACGGCGACGTGTACGCCCGTCCCGGCCTCACCCTCGCCCAGCGGCAGCTGATCAACGTCGCCGCCCTGACCGCGCTGGGCACCGCGGCCCCGCAGCTGCGCTTCCACATCGACGGCGCCCTCAACATCGGCGTCGAGCCCGTCGAGATCGTCGAGACGGTCCTCCACATGGCGGTCTACGCCGGCATCCCGGCGGCGCTCAACGGCATGGCCGTGGTCAAGGCCGCCTTCGCGGCCCGGCCGGAGCTCGACGTCACCCCCGCGCGAAGCGACACCGACGGCGCGCAGACGCTGCGGGAGCGGCACGAGCGCGGGCTCGCCGCGCTCAAGCGGATCGACGGGGAGGCCGGGGAGCGCGTCGTCGCCTCGCTGGCGGACATCGCCCCGGTCCTGGCCGACTACATCG
>NZ_JBHTTU010000228.1:0-4291 GCF_042794375.1 Kitasatospora sp. NPDC056531
GGATCGGGCTGTGCTATCTCGACCTCGACGGGTTCAAGGCGGTCAACGACACGCTCGGGCACGGCATCGGGGACCGGCTGCTCGCCGCCGTCGCCGAGCGCCTGGTCGACGAACTCGCCGAGGAGGGGCGGTACTTCCTGGAGACCATGTTCGAGGGCACCGACCCCGACCTGGTGCTCTTCCGTGAGTACCTCAACCGCACCCTCACCGAGCACGGCTCCCTGCGGATCAGCTTCGACTCCGACCTCCACCTGCCCTGGCCGATGCTCGCGGTGGAGAGCGGCCAGCCGGACCCGTGGGCGGACTTCCTCGGCCACCGCCACCAGGTCGAACAGACCGGCGCCGCCTACCCGCTGATCCAGCCGCCGTACCCGGCGCCCCGGGCCAAGCCCGTCACCAGTCTGAACACCGACGACCAACTGACCGGCATCGGCCGGGCGCCCGAGGTGCGCAAGCTGCTGGAGGACCGCTCCCAGCTGACCGTGCGCACCGAGTCGGACCTGCTGCTGGAGGCGCTGTCCGCCGCGGTGCTGGACGAGGACGTCATGTACTTCTGGTGCCACGGCCAGTTCGTCGCCAACGACTCCCCGTACCAGCAGCTCGCCGTCCGGCTCTCCGACGAGCGGCACATCGACGCCGAGCTGGTGCGCCGCCACCGCCGCCGGCACCTGAACCGGCCCGACGCCGTGTTCCGGCCCTTCGTACTGCTGAACGCCTGCCACACCGGCCAGTCGGCGGCGGCCGAACTCGACCATCTGGGGCGGGCGTTGGTGGACCTGGGGGCGGACGGCGTGCTCGGGCCGCAGCTCCAGATCCCGCAGGAGTTCGCCGCCGAGTACGCCTTCGCCTTCCTCGACCTCTACCTGACCGGTGAGTTCACGGCCGGGGAGATCACCCAGCAGCTGGTCCGGTGGTTCGCCCACGAGTACCGCAATCCGCTGGCGCTCGCCTACTCCCTGCACTGCGGCATCGACAGCATCCTGGAGCTCAACCCGTGACGGCACCTCTGAAACAAGCACCCACGACCGGCGCGGCCACCGTACGGCCCGCGACGGTGGACCTGGACGAGCGTGGCCGACTGCTCGTACCCGGGACGAGCACCCCGGTCCCGGAGGCGCGGGTCGCCGACCACCTGGCCCGCCACCTGCGCATCCCCGCCTGGGCGACCGACCTGTTCGTCTACGTCCACGGCTGGCAGACCAGCCCCGAGGCCGCCGACCGTACGGCCGCCGCACTCATCGGCCGGGCGGCCGAGCTGCACCGCTCGGCCCCGATCGCCTACCCGGGGCTCGCGGCCGGGTTCCGCCCCTGGTGCGTGGTGGTGCGCTGGCCCTCCTCGAGCCTGCCGACCCTGGGCGGATACCGGCGCATCCGCGAACGGGCGCATGCCATGAGCGCCCAGGGACAGGCCGGCCGGATCCTCGGCCATCTGCTCGGCTACCTGGACTCCGGCCGTGGCCGCCCGGACGCACCACGCGTGCTCGCCAACCGCCACGGCCAGTACCTCCACCTGCTCGGGCACTCCTTCGGCGGCCGCTTCCTCTGCGAGGCCGTCCAGTACGCGGCCGACCGCCCGGCCGGTCCCCCGGTGCTGAGCTGGAGCCGGCCCGGCGACCCGGCCCGCCCGTTCACGGTGGACAGCGCCCTGGTCTTCCAGATGGCAGCGCCCCGCGACGCCTTCGTCCGGCTCTTCCCCCGGCTCTTCCTCGGCCCGGGCCGCCCGGGTGCCCCGCTGCGCGGGCCGCTGGTGCTCACCCACTCGCGCTGGGACCGGGCCACCGGCTTCTGGCACCTGCGCGCCGAGGGCCTCCCGGGCATCGGCCACTCCGGCACGGGCATCGCACCCGTCCCCCAGTTCAGCACCCGGCTCCGCGCGGCCGACTCCCCGTACCCGCACGGCGAGCTCGACCACCCGATCGTCAACATCGACGCCGGGCACGTCTACCGGGGCGGACTCGCCACCCGGCTGCACCCGTCGGGGGCGCACTCGGACTTCCAGCACCCGGAGTCCGCGCTCAGCCTCGCCTCCCACTCGCGTTGAGCCCCGGCTCCCGTTGAGCCGACGCTCCCGGTCCCGCTCCCGCTCGCCGTCAGCGCTGGCGCACCGCGGTGAAGCCGCAGACGGGCGTGCAGAGGGTGACTATCCCGCTGTAGCGGTAGGTGGTCCGCCCCCGGGAGATGCTGTGCACGGTCAACTTCTCCCGCAGGGTCGGCTGGTGGCAGCGCGGGCAGGCCGCGGCGACCGGCTTGCCCCAGGGGCGGTTCGGGTTGAGCTTGGTGGCCGCCACCACCATCAGGACCACGGCGAGGCCGGCGCCGCCGAAGCCGACCACCCGCCAGATGCCGTTCGAGGACTCCCGGCGGTCGATCATCTCGTCGTAGCTGTAGGTGCCCCCGCCACCGTGGTTGGACCAGATCCGGCACTCGCTGTCCCGGGTCATGGTCTTACCGTCACAGGTCGGGGCACTGGTCGGGTCGGACTTGCCGACCACCAGCGCCAGGAACAGGCCGAAGGCGGCGAGAAACCCCAGCACCACCAACGCCGTCGTCCGGCTACGGCCGTTGTGGAGGCGCGTGCGCTCTTTCACCGCCGTATCGATCACAGCGTGCGCCATGTTGCTGCCGTCGACCGCCACCACATATCTCCTGTTGTTCGTGTTCCGTGCCCAAATACTCCCCCGGTCGGCCGGGGTTGACCCGAACCCACCATGATCTGGGCGTTCTCGCACGGGACTTGGCGATATCTTGACCTCGGATCGCGCCTCCGTCGGATCGGCGGTCAGCTCTGCGGCGCCACCGAGGCCAGATAGGCCTCCGCCTTCCCGGCGTCGAGGAACCACTCCTCCAGGTCCGCCGGGCCGTTGAAGGAATTGGCGAACCGGTCCGCCACGGCCGGGACTCGACCGCCCGCGACGAGCAGGTCGAGGACGTGCGGGGGCGGCGGCATGAGCATCGCGTTGGTCCAGGCGGTGGTGACGCGCCCGCAGTCCGTCCAGAACCGGTCGAAGGCGGCCTGCTGGAAGTCCCGGTCGAAGGGCTTGTCACCGTGGGCCAGGATCGCCTCCAGGTAGACGGCGGCGCACTTGGCGGCGTTGTTGGAGCCCTGGCCGGTGATCGGGTCGTTGGTGACCACCACGTCCGCGACGCCCAACACCGAGTCACCGCCCGGAAGTTCGCCGATCGGACGGCGCACCGTCGGGGTGAACCTGCCCGCCAGGGTGGCGCCGGAGTCGGTGAGCTCGACGCCGGAGCGGGCCCGGTCGTACTCCCAAGGTGTGAAGGTCTTCATCAACTCCAGTGTCACCCGCAGGTGTTCGGCCGGGTCACGGAGCCCGTCGAAGGCGTCCGCCGGGCCGCCCGGGACGGCCTCCCAGAGCACGGCGTCGCAGGGCCCGGCCGCGGTCAGCACCGGCATGACGAAGAGCTCGCCGATGCCGGGCACCACGTTGCAGCGCACCGCCGGGAAGTCGTGTTCGGGGCGCGGCGCGAGTCCGTACACATAGCTGGCTGCCAGCGCCCGCTGCGGCCGCGTGTACGGGGACCGCTCCTCGTCGCGCTCGAACAGCGAGGCCAGCGAGCCCTTGCCGGCGGCGACCAGCACCAACTCGTACGAGCGGGCGAGGTATTCGAGGTCGGAGGCGCTCACCTGCCGCAGTTCCACCCGGCCGCCGCGCTCGGCGAACAGCTCCAGCCAGGCGGACATCTTCAGCCGCTGGTCGACGGACTGCGCGAAGGCCTCCAACTGCCCGACCCAGTCGATCACTCGCGCCGACTCCGGCCCGGCGACCGACACGCCGACCCCCTCGATCCGGGGCGCCTGGTCGGCCCACCGGTCCAGGCCGAGGGCGCGCTCGGTGCGCAGCGCGGAGTCGAACATGCACTGGGTGGACAGCACCCGCCCGTCCCGCACCTCCTGCGCGGCGCGGTCGGTCAGCAGCGTCACGTCGTAGCCGTGGGACTGCAGCCCGAGGGCCAGTTGGAGGCCGGACTGCCCGGCGCCGACGATCAGAATCCTGCGCATCGCCCCTGCTCTCTTGGTGGTCCGTCCGGGCCCGGCCGTCCACCCCGCCCGGTTGCCAGTGGTCTGGATATCAGTCCTGGGCGCCCGCGTCCACGGCGCCGACACGCCTGGGTGGCATCGATCCGCAGGGGCACCCTCGGGATGTCGATTTGAAAAATTCTTCAAGTTCATAGAGGGTGACCTGTCGCCGACGACCCGCGCCGACGGCTCGGGCAGCACAGACAGGACACCAGAGCGAATGAGCGACAACCTCCCCCCGTGCCCGCAGTG
>NZ_JBHTTU010000229.1:0-4272 GCF_042794375.1 Kitasatospora sp. NPDC056531
GGACATGGGGGTGAACGGCAGCAAGAACTGCCTCCACGAGCCCGGGCACGAGCACCGCGGCCACCTCGCCGACCACGGCCTCGGCGAGTTCTTCTGCCTGCCCGGCATCCCCGCCGAACACGGCATCCCCGGCATCCCCACCGAACACGGCATCCCCGGCATCCCCGCCGAACACGGCGAGCACTGCGAACACGGCGAGCACTGCAAGCACAACGAGCACTGCAAGCATGACGGGAAATGCGAGCACGACGAGCACTGCAAGCCATGTGAGCACGGCAAGCACGACGAGCACGGCAAGCCCGAGCACGGCAAGCCCGACGAGCACTGCAAGCCATGTGAGCACGGCAAGCCCGACGAGCACGGCAAGCCCGACGAGCACGGCAAGCCCGAGCACGGCAAGCACGACGAG
This sequence comes from Kitasatospora sp. NPDC056531, assembly GCF_042794375.1. Taxonomy (NCBI): domain Bacteria; kingdom Bacillati; phylum Actinomycetota; class Actinomycetes; order Kitasatosporales; family Streptomycetaceae; genus Kitasatospora; species Kitasatospora sp. NPDC056531. Next base: position 410 of record NZ_JBHTTU010000229.1, read on the forward strand.
CACGGCAAGCCCGGCGGCCAGGAGCAGCACCAGGGCCAGGACCAGAACTCCGCGCAGGACCAGCACGTCGACGTCACCGTCGTCGTGCAGAACACCGTCGCCAACAACCTCAACAACAGCGCCAACAACACCGCCGCCAGCAGCGCCACCAGCAACTCGAACAACTCCGCGCAGAACAACGCCAAGAGCACCTCCCTCAACCTGAACAAGATCAAGTTCGTCGCGGAGGAGGTCGAGGAACGGCCGGCGCACAAGCCGGCCCACCACGGCAAGCACGAGGTGAAGCCCGGTCACCACGGCGAGGAGGAGCACGGCAAGGAGCACCACGGCAAGGAGGACCACGGCAAGGAGCACCACGGCAAGGAGCACCACCACGGCGAGCTGGCCGAGACGGGAGCCCCGAAGACTCCCGTCCTGCTCGGCCTCGCCGCCGCGTTCCTCGCGGCCGGCGCGGCGGCCACGCGGATCAGCCGCCGGCGCGCCTGACCGATCTCGGAACGCGGGAGGGCCGGAGCACTCAACCGCACGCGTGAAAGCACCCCCCACCAGACAATCGTCCTGGTGGGGGCCGCTGTCGTGGGGCGGGCTCAGACCGGCACCGGGCCGCACATGTCCGCACGGTCGCGCGCTTCGTCGGCCCGGATCTCCCAGATGCCGTCCGCCACCTCGACGGACCTGGACCGGATCTGCTCGGACAGGTCCGCCGGCCACCAGGTCCCCTCCGACCATCGGGCCCCTGTCACCTCGGTGCCGGCCAGGTCGGCCGTGTGCAGGTCGGCACCGCTCAGATCCGCGCCCTGCAGATGGGCACCGGTCAGGTCGGCGCCTCCCAGGTACGCATTGCACAGGACGGCGTGAGCGAGGTGGACGTCGGTCAGATCGGCCTGGACCAGCACGGCGTCCGTCAGGTCGGCCCGCACCAGGTTGGCGCCGCGCAGCCGGGCACCGCGCAGGTCGGCACCGGTCAGCCGCGCCCTGAACAGGTTGGCGTCCCGCAGCATGGCGCCGCGCAGACTGGCTCCCCGCAGATCCGCACCGTTGAGGTCGGCACCGAGAAGGTCCGCACCGGCCATGGCCGCGCCGGCCATGGCAACGTTCGCCAGGTCCGCCCTGCGCAGGTCAGCGCCCGTCAGCTGCTCACCGCGCCAGACCCGCCGGTACGGCTGAAAGGCCAGCGCCGCCCGCAGCATCGCCAGGAAGCCGGGGCGCGGCCACACCGGAGCGGGGGAACAGAACGGCGGTTCGGTCCTGGCGATGTAGCCGAGGACCTGACGACCGAAGGAGTCAGCGGGCATCGACCGCTCCCTCCTCCCGGACCGCCTCCGCACCGACCGCGCGACCGGACGGGGCGCCCGGCCTCGCCCTGGGCACCACCACGGCCTGAGGCTCGTCCACCGTGGCCCGGCGGGCGAGCTGCTCAAGGATCTTCGGCGCGGCGATGCCGACCGTGACGGCCCCGATCGCCCCGGCGATCTGCCCACCGGCCGCGTACACCGCCGCCAGACCGACACCGACACCCAGTCGGATCGCGACCGCCACCAGGTACGGCGCCAGCGCGAGCCGGCCGCGGCGCTTCCACGGGAATCCGCGCGAGGCGTGGATCGCCGCGTACAGGTCCCAGGCCTCGATCAGCCCCGACCCGAGCAGCCCCCACAGGCCCGCATGCCAGGTCGACATCCTGCTCCTCTCGGTCACGTGCGTACGGCGGGCCCGGCGTGGCACCCGGCCGCCCGCCACCGGGAAGTCTCGTCACGTGTCGGACTGTCCGTCAATTCACTTTTCGATCAGCCACGTTCGAGTGATTCCCTCCGCTGGCGGCGCCTCGCCGAAGACGCCACCGACGCTCAACTGCCGTGCGGGGTACGGTCCCCGGCATGACCTCCCCTCCCGCAGACCACACCGATCCCGACGTCGCCCTCGTGCTCGCCGCCTACGCGGCGTACGCCCGGGGTGACATCGACGCCGCCGTCGCCGACCTGCACCCCGACGTGGACTGGGTCGAACCCGAGGAGTTCCCCAACGGGGGCCCGCACCGGGGCGCGGACGCCGTCCGCCAGTACCTGAGCGCCTCCTACGCGATGTGGCGCGAGCTGCACTCCGAGCCGGTCGCCCACCGGCGCGGCGAGACCGTCGTCATCGTCCACCACGTGCACGGCGTCCTCACCGACGGCAGCCCGCTCGGCATCACCGTCGCCGACGTGTTCACCGTCCGCGACGGGCGGATCGTGAGCATGCACGCCTACGCCGACCCGGCCGAGGTGCTGTAGCGCGCGAGCCCTTTCGGGGGAACCGATCGCCGAACCACCCACCGCCGCACGGCATCTGCGTTTTCCTGGCGCGCATGCCCATGCGCCCTCACGACGCGACGGCGACCGCAGCCGCCGTCGCGTCCCTGCTCCTGCTTCTGCTCCCGGCTTCCGCCCACGCGGCGGAGCCGACGCCGTACACGCTGCGCAACGCCAACACCGGGACCTGCCTGCACCACATTTTCGGCACCACGCAGGTGCGGCTCGAACCGTGCGAGGCGGTGCCCGAACAGCAGTGGGAGCTACGGCCGGAGGGGACGTCGCTGAACGTCGCGGTGTTCGACCCGGAGAAGAACACCTGGGGGTGCGTGGCCATCGGCGACGGCTGGAGCATCCGCTACGGGCAGTGCCGCACCACCGAGGCCGCGTGGAGCATCACGGATGGCGCTCACTCCCGGGTCCGGTCGGCGTCGAACCTCAACGACAACGACCTCTACCTGACGGAGACGCAGTCAGGACACCTCGGCGCCACGCCCGGCGGCACCACGCCCTCCGCCGACTGGATCGTCGCCGAGGTGCCCTGACCGGTCTTCCCGGCGCCCGGCGGGTCGTCCAGGCGCGCAGCACGCCGCCGTCGATCATGGGCGGAAAGGCCGGAAGGCCGACGGCACCGCCTCGCCGGTCGTCACCGGCGCCGGCTGCGACACCCCGACCGGTGAGACCACCCTCGACTCCACCCTCGTGCTCCGCCTCACCCACTGACCAGTCCCCTCGACCGGTACAACACCCGCACCCGAAGGAAGACGCGACATGACCCTCCCCCGGACCGCGCCGCAGGCGCCCCCGGCCGACCCAACCACCCCGAAGGCCCGCATCTACGCGATGCTGGACACGGACGGGGACGGAGTCGCCTCCCGGCACGACTACTTCGTCCGGATCGAACGGGCCCGGCAGGCGACCGGGCGCGGCCTCGACGACCCCCTGGTCATCGCCGCACTCGCCGCGGGTGAACGCGCCTGGGCCGCGATGGACGCCAACGGCGACGGCGTGATGACCTACGAGGAGTACATCGCCTGGGTCGACGCCGAGAAGTTCGACAACATCTGCCAGTACGCCCTGGGCGCGCTGTTCGACCTCGCCGACGCCGACCAGGACGGCGCCCTGGACCGGACGCAGTTCACCATGCTGCGCCAGGCCCTGGGCAACCGGGCCGACAACGCGGACGCGGCGTTCGACGCGCTGGACAGCGACGGTGACGGGCGCGTCAGCCGCGGGGAGTACCTGGCATCGATCCGCGCATACGTCACGGGTGACGGCTCCCCCATGGGTGACGCCCTGTACTGACCGCCCTCCCGCCCGGGGCCGGACCTGGCGGCAGGTCCGGCTTCGGCTTCTCAGGCGGCGCGCTGGCCGTGGAGGAGGACAGGCAGGGTGTGGTTGGCCAGCGCCTCGGTGATGCGGGCGTGTTGGGCGGGGGCCATGACGTCGGGCAGTTCGCGGACGGGGACGAAGCGGGCGCCGAGCAGGCCGCTCCTGTGCTGGGGCGGGACGGTGAGGGAGGTGTCGTCGCGCACCGTGCCGCCGTCGAAGACCAGGTTCAGGCGTTCCAGGTAGCGG
>NZ_JBHTTU010000230.1:0-4254 GCF_042794375.1 Kitasatospora sp. NPDC056531
CTCCAGGACCTCCTCGTCCACCCGCTCCAGGCGCTGATCGTCGGCGAGCTCGGTGGCGCGGTCCACGACGCGCTCGGTGACGGCGTCCTGGGTCAGCTGCACCACCAGCCGGGCGAGCCCGCCGTCCCAGTAGGCGGCGACCACGTCCGGCCGCTTGGCCAGCCCGAGCGCCACCTTCCGCGCCGCCAGCTCAAGGTTCCGCGCTCTGCCGGCGGTGGTGCCCGCGCGCGGGCGCAGCGGCAGCTGGACCCGGGAGCCGGCCTGCCAGTAGCCCCGGCCCGCCTCAGCCGCGTTACGGGTCACCCGCCCCACGCGGCGTGCCGTGACGGCGGCTGCGGTGGCGGTGTGCGCGGTGGTGCGGACGCCGGCCCCGGCAGCCTCGACCGCCACCCGGGCGGCGGCACGGGCCGTGGGGACCGCGGCGCGCGCGACGACCACCGGCACGGCCAGGGTCAGTCCGAGACCAGCCGCCGGCAGTCGGGCCAGGAGACGCAGGACCATGGCTCACCCTCGGGCGACCGCGTCACGCGGCCTTCCGTTTAGGGGACTTGGCGGAGGCAGTCGTACGGCGGCTGCCCGCCGTCTTGCGACTCGTACCGGCGCTCGGTTTGCCGGCCGGCTTACGCCGCGCGGCCTTCGGCGCCCGCGTCGGAGCTACGGTACGCGCCGACCGCGACTGGGTCAGCCACACGGCAGCCGCACCGGCCGCTGCCACCGGCCAGTCGACCGCGCCCAGTGCCCCGAGCAACCCGGCGCCGGTGTAGGCGGCGACACGGCGCGCCCGCGGCGACACGAGTCCCACAGTGTCGAGCACACCGTCGACCACTCCGCCGACGGTCCTGGCGCCCGGTACGCGGCGCACGACGGACGCCGCCGTGTCGACCGGCCGGAGCCACAACGCCGTACCGGGCGAAGAAGCGGATGATCCGGCTGAGGTGGATGCGTGCTCGTTCATGGTGGTTATCCGATCAGCGCTCGAACGCACAGGCCGACCCTGGAGGCCCACCGGCACGTTTGTCCTACCAGCGTCTACCCAACGAGACCCGGATAAACAGGCGGATCGCGCACCGGCCGTTAGACCTGGCCCGGGCCGGGCAGGCGCGTTCGGCCCCGTCCGGACCTGCGGTTCCTCGACGAAGCGGGCGAGCACACGGGCGCTGGTCAGGAACTGCGCAGGGATGATGACGGCGGGCCGTTTGTGCCGTACGGCGCCGGCCCGCACGGACGGCTGTCAGCAGCTCCGTCCCCGGAGCGGCCGGGCGTCCATGCTCCGCGGTTGCCCGGCCCCGTGGCGGCTACACGCGCCGGTGAGGAGAGGGCGGCGATCACGATGACCAGGCAGGACAGCCTCCGCGAGGCGGTGCCGCGTAGCGGCCGACGAGAGTCGCCCGAGGAGCGGCGGACCGGCGCTGGAGCAACCTGCTCCAGGAAGTACGGGTCGCCCAGACCGGCTCCCAGCTCCTCTTCGGCTTCCTGCTGAGCGTGGTCTTCATGCCCCTCTTCGCCGACCTCGGCTCCTTCGACCAGAACCTGTACGTAGCCACGGTCGTCCTCGGTGCGCTCGCGACCGGAGGTGCTCACTGCCCCCGTCGCGTACCACCGGGTGTTCTCCGGGCACCGCCTCAAGCCCCAACTGGTGGACACGGCCGCACTGTTGGTGGCAACCGGCCTGGTCCTACTGGCCCTTGCCCTCGGCTCCGCCCTGCTCCTTCTGCTGCGGGTGGCGACGGGACCGGCGCTCTCCGGCTGGATCGCTGGGGCCGTCATGCTGTAGTTCGCGTCCTGGCTTCTGCTACCGGTCCTGCACCAGCACAGCGGCAAGTGCCCCCGGACGCCCTACGGCTCTGATCCGAGCCCCCGCCCGTGACGTCTCGGCGGCGCCCGCCCTGCAAGACGCTGCCATGAGGATCCACACACGTCCGAAACCCCGCACCGTGGTCATCACCGGCGCCACCGCCGGCGTCGGCCGCGCCTGCGTCCGGGCCTTCGCCGCCGGGAGCGACCGCCTCGCGCTGATCGCCCGAGGGCCGGGCGGCGCGCCGCGTCGGCCGACACCGAGGCGGAGTTCGGCCCGATCGACATCTGGGTCAAGCCTCTCCCAGGGCCTTACTGACCTCGGCGCTTCAAGATGATTGGCCCGTTCGTGTAGCTGACTGTCCATCATTTGTGCGCTATGCCGTTGGTATGCGCTACGCGGACGGGGGCGGGCTGACGGCGAACGCACGTCAGCGCCGCGAGGCGGTTCGGCTGGAGGCCGCCGCGTTCTTCGACGAAGGTGTCCCGCCGAGGGAGGCTGGACGCGGGCTGCGGGTGACCGCGAAATCGGCCTACCAGTGGCACCAGGCCTGGCGGGAGGACGGGATCGGGCATTAGGGCGTGTATCGAAAGCACGGACAGGCCGGGCGGGGTGACGCCCCGGTCCGGCCCGTCCGCTCTCTGCTAAAGGTCGAGCTGATGCTGGTGTGTCGTGTGCGTGGGTGTGTAGCCGAGACCGTCGTTGATCCGTCGCATGTGCGTGTTGCTGTCGGCGGTGTCGGTCAGTAGGCCATCGAGGTCCGGATAGTCCCTATGGGCTTGTCGGATCGACTCGGCCTTCATCCATCGGCCGAGGCCGTGTCCACGGTGCTCGGGCAGCACGCCCGTGCCGTAGTGCTGGCCGTCACCTGCGCCGTTGCCGGGGATGACGAGTTCGGTGAACCCGGCGATCGAGCCGTTGGAGGCGTCGATGGCGACGACGGTGTGCAGGTGGTCGCCGCGCTGTTCGACGGCCTTCGCCGCGGCCCGCACGCGGTCCACGTCCCAGGCCACGGTGCCGTACTCGGCGTCGTCCATGGGCATGTCGTCCATGGCGCGGCGTGAGGCGGCGAACGTCCGGGCGAGGTCGTCGGGGACGGTTCCCTGCCATGACGTCAGCCGGTAGCCGGGATGAGGACGCTCGACGATCCCAGCGAGGATGGTGGTGTCCACCTCGGCCATTGCCAGGCGGGTGTACCTGAAGGTGAGGACCTTCCGGAAACCGCGCGCTGCCAGGAAATGGTCGCCGGGTGATCCGGCTTCTGCCTGCGCGACGACGCGACGTCGGGCGTTGTCCCGGGCGGTGGCCACGACGGTGTCGAGGAGCCGGGAGCCGACGCCCTTGCGGCGCTCCGCAGGATGAACGCGGAGGTCGAGCTCGGCGAGGTGATCCTGTCCGCCGTCGAGCAGACGCAGGAAGGCGGTCCCGGCAGGGATGGAATCCGCGTCCGACGCCAACCAGGCAAGACGCCGGCCGTGCGGCCCGTGAGCGGGGTCGGTCAGTGGGGTGATGCGAAGGGACAAGGTGTCTCCGTCGAGAGGAGGTGGCAAGGGTCAGTACGCGAGCTCAACTCCTGGGCACTCGTGCGCATGTGCTCCACACCTCCTGGTCGACAGCGCCGGCCTGCACCGATGCGGGCGGCTGGGCGAACCTAGCTGGCCGCCGGACCCCTGGGCAACGGATTAACGAAAAGGCGGTGCGCGTGTGTGGTCACAGCCACTCGTTGATGGCCGCGACGAGGACGGTCGCCTCATAGCGGACCGCGAGCTTGTCGTATCTCGTGGCCACGGCGCGATGCCTTTTGAGTCGATTGATGCCACATTCGACTGCATGCCGAGCCTTATAGTCCTCGGCGTCGAACTTGGGCGGCCGGCCGCCGCGAGCGCCGAGTCTCTTGCGGTTGCGAGCCTGGTCGGCCTTGTCCGGGATGGTGCAGCGAATGCCACGTCGGCGCAGGTAGGCGCGGTTTCTGCGGGAGGCGTACGCCTTGTCGGCCCGCACGCGATCGGGGCGGACCCGTGGCCGGCCCGGCCCGATGCGGGGCACTCGAACCTTCTCCAGCACCGCTTCGAACTGCGGCGAGTCTCCACGCTGCCCGGCCGTCACTACGATCGACATGGGCTTCTGCCCCTGCTCGACGGCCAGATGCAGCTTGGTGGTGAACCCACCGCGCGAACGCCCCAGCCCGTGATCACCAGGCTCGGTGAAGACACCACCCGGTGACTCCTTCTGCAGGTCACCCCGCTTCCGGGCCCCGGCCGCATGCTGATGGGCACGGCACACCGTGGAGTCGACGCTCAGGTCCCACGTGATCGCACCCTTCGCGTCGGCCAGGGACTGGAGGTGGGTGAGGACCCGGTGCCAGGTACCATCCCGTTGCCACCGGCGGAACAGGTCGTAGATCCGGCCCCACGGCCCGTACTCGACGGGTACGTCCCGCCACGGAACACCGGTCCGGA
>NZ_JBHTTU010000231.1:0-4230 GCF_042794375.1 Kitasatospora sp. NPDC056531
CTGGTGGGCATCGCGCTCGCCGTCCTGCGAGTGCCGCTGGTCCTGCCGCTGATGGTGCTGGAGTTCGTCGCCGCCCTCGTCCCACTGGTCGGCTCCCCGATAGCGCTGGCCGTCGCCGCACTGGTCGCGCTGGCCGCCCGCGGACCGGTGGTCGCCCTGCTCGTACTCGCCCTGATCGTGGTCATCGGCCAGATCGAGGGCCATCTGCTGCACCCACTGGTGCTCGGCTGGTCCGTACGGATCCACCCGGTGGTCATCGCCCTGTCGGTGATCGGCGGCGCCGTCCTGGCCGGGGTGCTGGGCGCGGTGGTGGCCGTGCCGGTGGTGTCGGTCGCCTGGGCGGTCCTCGGCGAGCTACGGGACCACGGCCGGTCACCGTCGGATTCCGCTTCAGCGGGCGATCAGCCGCGCGCCCGCCAGGACGAACGGCGGCACCCACACCAGGCTGAAGGCGGCGAGCACGGCAGGTGAGTGCGCGTCGGGACTGACCGGCAGAAGGCCCCCGAGAGGGCCACCGGCCCCGACGGCCGTCCGCGCGCTTGCGCGCCGGATGCTGAGACGTCATCCCCTCACACCTCACCGTCCGGTAATCGCCGCCCAGGTCCTCGACCTCGGCAACCCGACGACGGCGCCGATCCAGTCCCGGGTGCGGACCGCCCGCACCGAGGTACGGCCACCGAGTACGGCGGCACAACCGTCGCAAAGGCACCGGCCGTCGACGCACGAGCCGATGACGCACCCGGCGCCCAGCAGCTCTACCTCTGCACGAACACGGGCTGAGGGCCCGGTACCTGGCCGAGCCGGGTCGCTAGCCCTGCTCCGGGCCGAACCGGCGCCGGTACTCCGACGGGGCGAGCCCCGTCTCCCGGCGCATCAGAGTTCGCAGGTTGGCGGCGGTACCCAGCCCACTGCGCCGCGCGACGGTCTCGAAGCGTGACTCGCCCCGCTCGATCAACCGGCAGGCGAGTGCGACGCGTTCCTTCGTGAGCCACGCCAGCGGTGTCGTGCCCAGTTGCGCCCGGAAGCGGCGGTGCAGCGTCGCCGGGCTGGCCGAGGCGCGTTCTGCCAGGTCGGACACCGTCAGTGGTGCGTCGAGCCGCTCCTGTGCCCAGGCCAGGACCGGCGCGAGAGACTCGTCCGGGATTTCGGGCACGGGCCGCTCGACGAACTGCCGCTGCCCGCCATCTCTGTGTGCCGCGAAGACCAGCCGCCGGCTGACGGAGTTGGCGATCTCCGCGCCGACGACGTGCGGTACGTGCTGCTGACCAACACCACCTCGCGCACCAGGCGTTCAATCGCCGGAACCCTTGCCGAGGCGGGGTTCCCGGTCGGTGTCGAGTGCGTGCTCACCGCGCCCGCCGCCACCGCCGACCGCCTCGCGGGGTCCCGGTGCCTGCTGCTCAACAGCGGCGACATCCGGGAGGACCTGGCCGGAATCGAACTGGTCGATGATCCGGACGATACCGAGATCGTGCTGATCGGTGGAGCAGGGCCCGAGCTCGACTACCGGGCGCTCAACCGGGCCTTCGCCGCGCTCCAGGGCGGGGCACGACTGGTCGCGATGCACCGGAACGCCTACTGGCGGACGTCGGAGGGGCTGCAGCTCGACAGCGGCGCCTTCGTCGCCGGATTGGAGTACGCGGCCGGCGTGCGGGCCGAGGTGCTCGGCAAACCGGCCGAGGCGTTCTTCGCCGGCGCCCTCGCGCACCTGGGCGTCGCCGCGGCCGAGGCCGTGATGGTTGGTGACGACATCGAATCCGACGTGCTCGCGGCACAGAGGTACGGGATCACCGGCGTGCTGGTCCACACCGGCAAGGCGGCCCCGGGCGCTCCGAAACGCGGGAGCGCCGAACCGGACCACGAGCTCGACTCCGTGGCTTCCCTGCCGGAGCTGCTCTCCCAGCTCCGGCAGGGGTGAGCCCACGGCCGGTCCGGAGATGCGACGGCCGGCTCATCGTGAGTCCCTGGTCTTCGAACGACAGGAAACGATAGGAAACGATCGGCGGAGGAGAACGGATGGGCCTGCCCCTTTCCGCCGGCCACGTGCTCGTGCGTCTCTCGGACGGCACTCGGGAAGCCGCGGACGCGCTCCTCGACGCGCTCGAAGCCGTCTTTCCGACGCGCACCGGCCGTAGGCGAACCCGGTCGGCAATGTGTGGGAGGACCCGCCCACGGTGACATCGGACGGCACCTGGACCGTGGCCGAGCCGGGCCCCGACGGCGCCTCGGCAATCCCCGTACCGGGCCCTGGGGTGAGCTCCTCGCAGACGTTCGACGTTCACAGCGCGTCGACGCCGGAGAACCGCCTCCCACCAGCCGGTGGGATCACCGCGGACCTGCTCGGCACGCCCGAGGACGTCGAGACGATGGTGCACACGATCGCCGACCTCTGCTCGGCGCGCGAGGAGAACCGGGAGGAGCAGGGCCCGCGGCTGGCGGTACGCCTGCGGCTCGGGTGAGCCGCAGTGTGCGGAGCCCCGGTGTTCGCAGCCCCGGCCGACCCGGGCCCGGCGCCGTACCAGGGCCCGTCCGCCCTCTTCGCCGCCGTATGCGCGGGGTCCACCGGCATCGCCGGGCTCGACCTCATGGCGGTCCGGCGACGCCTGGCCGCAGGACGGGGGCGCGCCCCCGTCACGCCCGCAGGGCGGCGAGGCGGCGGCGGGCCGGGTTGAGCGAGCGGCCCCGGCGCGGGGCGTCCCGCCAGGGGTCGTCCTTGAGGAGCCCGTCGACGGTGGCCAGGGTCCAGCGCTGCGGGGTGAGGTCCGGGTCGTCCACCTCGGCCCAGCTGATCGGCGCGGCGACGGGGGCGCCCGGCCCTGCCCGTACGGCGTAGGGGGTGACGGCGGTCTGCGCGTAGGCGTTGCGCTGGACGTCCAGGTAGAGCCGGCCTCGGCGGGCCTGCTTCCTGGTCTCGGTGGTGAGTCGGTCGGGGTGGCGGGCGACCAGGAGATCGGCCAGGTCGCGGGCGAAGGCGCGGACGTCGTCGACGGCGGCGCGCCGGTCCAGGGACACGAGGACGTGCAGACCGCGGGAGCCGGTCGTCATGACGGTGGACGGCAGCCGGAGCTCGTCGAGGAGTTCGTGGAGCAGGCGGGCGGCCTCGCGGACCGGGGCGAAGTCCTCGTCGGGAGGGTCGAGGTCGAAGACCAGCCGGTCGGGGTGGTCCGGCTCGTCGGCGCGGGAGAGGAACCGGTGCGGGGTGATGCACGCCTGGTCGGCCAGGTAGAGCAGGGTGGCGGTGTCGTCGCAGACGGCGTACGTCACCGTGCCGTCCTCCTTGGGCAGTTCGGCCCGGTGGATCCACTCCGGGAAGTGGTCGGGGATGTCCTTCTGCATGAAGCCGTGGTCGTCGATGCCGTCGGGGTGGCGCTCCAACATCAGCGGACGGCCGCGCAGGTGCGGCAGCATCCGGCGGGCGACGGCCCGGTAGTAGTCGGCCAGTTCGGCCTTGGTGATGCCGTCCTCGGGGAACAGCACTTTGTCGGGGCGGCTGAGTTCGACGGTCCGGCCGCCGACGCGCAGCTTCCTGATGGTCATCGTTCCTCCCCGGAGGGCTGCTCGCGGACCACCTCGCGGGCTGGCTTGTCGTCGCGCAGCCCGAGGTAGCGGGGGTGGCGCACCCTGCCCGCGCGGGTCCATTCGGTGAAGCCGATCTGGGCGACCAGTTCGGGGCGCACCCAGTGGGCGGTGCGTTCGCGCACCTCGTTGTCGAAAGGCGAATGGCGCCGTTCGAGGCCGTCGAGCCGTTCACGCAGGCGGCGCAGGGTCGCGGTGCCGTAGCCGGTGCCGACCTTGCCGGCGTAGCAGAGGCGGCCGTTCGGGCCGTCCTGGTGGTAGCCGAGCAGCAGGGCGCCGAAGCCGACCCGGCTACCGGCCGGTTCGGTGAAGCCGCCGATCACGAGCTCTTGGCCGACGTCGCACTTGAGTTTCAGCCAGTCACCGGAGCGGTGGTGGCGGTAGGTGCCGTCGGCGCGTTCGGCGATCAGCCCCTCCCAGCCACGGGCGCACGCCTCTTCCAGCAGGTCGTGGCCGTTGTGGTTGCGGTGCGGCGTGAAACGCAGGGGCGCGCGGAAGTCGAGGGCGTCGCGCAGCAGGGCCTTGCGGGTGCGCAGCGGAAGGCGGATGGTGTCCCGGTCGTCCAGGCGCAGCAGGTCGAACAGGTAGTACGTGACGGCGACCGGGTTGGCTCGCACGGCGCGAGGGTCGATGAGCTGCATGCGCTGCTAGAGG
>NZ_JBHTTU010000232.1:0-4229 GCF_042794375.1 Kitasatospora sp. NPDC056531
TTCCATGACAGCAGGATAGGGCGGCGGGCCCGGCGGCGGGTGCGACGGTCGGCGCGCGATCGGGCCGGGACGCGCGACGAACGGCGGGTGACCGGCCGCGTTACGGCCGCCAGGATGGTCCGCATGGATCCCGAACTCGAAGCGTTCATCCCGCTGTTCCCGCAGACCGACCTGGCCGATCCGTCGTCCGCGCGCCGCCAGCTCGCCGAACTCGCCGCCGCGGTCCCCGCCCCGGACACCGGCGAACTGACGGTCGAGGACCGTACGGTGCCCGGCGACCCGGACGTCCCCGTGCGGATCTACTCCCCGCCCGGCGCTCAGGGCGCCGTCATCTGGCTGCACGGCGGCGGGTTCGTCATGGGCAACGTCGACACCGAGCACCCCTGGGCCTCCCGGATCGCGGCAAACTCCGGCACGGTGGTGGTCTCGGTGGGCTACCGTCTCGCTCCCGAGCACCCGCACCCGGCCGCCCTGGACGACGCCTACGCCGTCCTGCGCTGGACCGCCGAGCACGCGGCCGAGCTCGGCGTGGACCCGGACCGGATCGCGGTCGGCGGCCACAGCGCGGGCGGCGGGCTCGCGGCCGCGGTGGCGCTGCGGGCTCGCGACGAGCGGGGGCCGGCGATCCGCTTCCAGCTGCTCAACCAGCCGGCGCTGGACGACCGGCAGGAGACCTGGTCGGCGCGGAACTTCACCGACACGCCCTGGTTCAACCGCGACAAGGCGACGACGGCCTGGCGGCACTACCTCGGCGCGCAACCGGCCACGCCGTACGCCGCCCCGGCCCGGGCGGCCGAGCTGTCCGGCCTGCCCCCGGCCTACATCGCCACCGCCGAGCTGTGCCCGAACCGCGACGAGGACCTCGGCTACGGGCTGCGGCTGCTGCAGGCGGGCGTGTCCGTCGAGCTGCACCAGTGGCCGGGCACCTTCCACGGCTCGCAGGCGATCGTGTCCGCCGAAGTCTCCCAGCGGCAGAACGCCGAGCTCGGCGCCGTTCTGCGCCGCGCCCTGGCGGACTGACGCACGGCGCGCTGCCCCACCTGTCAACCCCGAAGCCGGCGCCGAAGTAGATCCCGAAGCCGATTCCGTGATCGACCCCGATGTCGGCCCCGAAAGGACACCCGTCATGGACCTCCGCCTGCCGCTCTGCGCAGCCGTCTCCCCCTCGACCGACCTCGACCCCGCCCGCCTGCAGTCCGCCCTGGACGGCGTCCACCGCGCGGGCGTGCCCGGGGTGTTCGCCGAGGTGCGCGCCGCCGGTCGCATCTGGCGCGGCGCCGCCGGGGTGGCCGACCTCGACACCGGCCGCCCTGCCACTCCCGAGCTGCGTCAACGCGTCGGCAGCGTCACCAAGGCCTTCACCGCCGCCGCGGTCCTGCGGCAGGTCGAGCGGGGCCGGATAGCGCTCGACGCGCCGATCGGCGGCCTGCTGCCGCGGCTCGTACCCGGCGAGCGCGGCCGGCAGGTGACGGTCCGGATGCTGCTCAACCACACCAGCGGCCTGGCCGACTACCTTCCGTACGCGTTCCCGTCGCTGCGGAACTTCCCCTCGGTGCCGGACATCTCGACCGGGAGCCTGGACGACAACCGCTTCCGCCACTTCGACCCGGTCGAGCTGATCGACCTGGGCCTCTCCGCGCCGCCCGTCGGCGAGCCCGGCGGCCCCACGGGCGTGTACTCCAACACCAACTACCTGCTGCTCGGCCGGCTCCTGGAGCTGGTGACGGGCGTCGCGGCCGAGGAGTGCATCACCCGGGACGTCATCGATCCTGCCGGCCTGCGCCACACCGGGTTCCCGACCGGGCCGTCCGTCGACGGGCCGCACCCGCGGATGTACGAGTCCTTCTACGGGAAGATCGACCCGCCGCGCGACTACAGCGACTACGACATGTCCTGGGTGGGCCCGGCGGCCGCGCTGGTGTCGACCACGGAGGACCTCAACCGCTTCTTCGCGCTGCTGCTCGACGGACGGATCGTCAGCCACGTCTCGCTGGCGCAGATGCAGCGCACCGTCCCGGTCCGCGCCTTCGACGGCACGACCATCGAGTACGGCCTCGGGCTGCACCGGGTCGACCTCGGCTGCGGGACCTGCTGGGGCCACGACGGCTCCGCCTGGGGCGCCGGGACGATCTCGCTGGCGAGGGCCGACGGCACGCGCCGGCTGTCCGCCGCGGTCAACCTCCAGCGCTGGAACGTCCCCGACGCCTCCGGTCGGCCCCAGCCCCACCCGATCGACGGGGCACTCGCGGCGCTGTACCGGCAGGCGATGTGCGGCCACGACGGCCCCACCCGGCCCGAGGACGGCCACTAACTAGAGCGCAGCGGTTCAGCCCCCGGTCGGCCCTGCGGCGCACGGTGTTCCGGAACGTGGCGATCCGCCGACCGTCGGCGACGGCGTCCCGCCCTCCGGTCAGCGGCTGCGCCTCCACCAACGGGCCACGTCAAGGTCGTCGACGTTCACCCGGGCAGCCTACGGGCCGTCACCGACACCACCGCCGGGCGACCGGTGCTACGGCTGCGGGCTGCTCGGTCATGCGCGCGATTCCGCCAGTCCGGACACCCCCACGGACGGCGCGCCGAACGCCGACGAAAACGAAAGAACAGGGAGGTCACCGCCTCCCTGTCACTACTAACGTACCGCGACCGGGGGGCCTTGCGGCAAGGCCCCCGTCATGGCGCAGAATCGTCGCCCGAGGCTGGAACGCACGAAATCTCTGGTTCGCGAAATACATACGCCTTTGTCCCGCGTACGGGCCTCGCGCGAACCCCATGGGGGAAGTACTGATGATCGACGTGATCGTGGTCGGCGGCGGGCCGACCGGTCTGATGCTGGCGAGCGAACTGCGGCTGCACGACGTGCGGGTGGTGGTGCTGGAGCGGCTGACCGAGCCGACCGACCAGTCCCGCGGCCAGGGCCTGCACGTGCGCAGCGTGGAGATGATGGACCAGCGCGGGCTGCTGGAGCGGTTCCTCGCGGTGAGCGGGAAGTTCTCGGTCGGCGGTTTCTTCGGCGGCGTCTACAAGCCCTGGCCGGAGAGCGTGGACACCGCCCACCCGTACGGGCTGACCACCCCGCAGCCGGTCACCGAGCAGCTGCTCAACGAGCACGCCCTCGAACTGGGCACCGACATCCGGCGCGGCCAGGAGGTGGTCGGGCTGAGCCAGGACGAGGACGGGGTGAGCGTCGAGCTGGCGGACGGCACCCGGCTGCGCTCGCGTTACCTGGTCGGCTGCGACGGCGGGCGCAGCACGGTGCGCAAGCTGCTCGGGGTCGGCTTCCCCGGCGAGCCCTCGAAGGTCGACACACTGCTGGGCCAGCTGTCGCTGACCGAGGACCCGGCGACCGTCGAGGCCGTCGTCACCGAGGTCCGCCGGACCCAGATGCTCTTCGGCGCGATCCCCCAGGGTGACGGGGTGTACCGCGTGATCGTGCCCGCCGAGGCCGTGGTCGAGGACCGCGCCACCGCGCCCACCCTGGAGGAGTTCCGGCAGCGGCTGCGGGCCGTCGCGGGCACCGACTTCGGCGCCCACTCGCCGCGCTGGCTCTCCCGGTTCGGCGACGCCACCCGGCAGGCCGAGCGCTACCGGGTCGGCCGGGCCTTCCTGGCCGGCGACGCGGCGCACATCCACCCGCCCACCGGCGGTCAGGGCCTCAACCTCGGCATCCAGGACGCCTACAACCTGGGCTGGAAGCTGGCCGCCGAGATCCAGGGCTGGGCCCCGGCCGACCTGCTGGACAGCTACCACACCGAACGCCACCCGGTGGGCGCCCGGGTGCTGGAGAACACCCGCGCCCAGATGACCCTGCTGGGCACCGGGTCCGGTCCCGCCGCGCTGCGCGAGCTGCTCTCGAAGCTGGCGGACTTCGAGGAGGTGAACCGGTACATGACCGAAATGGTCACCGCGTTCGGGGTCCGCTACGAGCTCGGCGAGGGCCACGAGCTGCTCGGCCGCCGGCTGCGGGACGTCCGGCTCAAGCAGGGGCGCCTGTACGAGCTGATGCGCGGCGGCCGGGGGCTGCTGCTCGACCGGACCGGCGGCCGGCTCGCGGTCCCCGGCTGGGCGGACCGGGTCGACCATGTCGTCGACGCGACCGAGGAGTTGGACGTCCCCGCCGTCCTGCTGCGGCCCGACGGGTACGTGGCGTGGGTCGGCGAGGACCGGAAGTCCCTGCTCGACGCGCTGCCCCGGTGGTTCGGCGCCGCCGCCTGAGCGGCTCCCTCTCCTGG
>NZ_JBHTTU010000233.1:0-2383 GCF_042794375.1 Kitasatospora sp. NPDC056531
GTGCCGATGCCGCTGATCAGCAGTTCGCCGGTCTCGTACCAGGGGACGGGGTTGCCGGTCTGGTCGACGACGGCGATCTCCCAGCCGTCCAGCGGGGCGCCGATGCGTACGGGCTGGCCGGGGAGCATCCGGGCGGCGGTGGCGACGACGGTGGTCTCGGTGGGGCCGTAGGTGTTCCAGAACTCGCGGCCGGGCACGGCCAGGCGCTCGACGAGTTCGGCGGGGCAGGCCTCGCCGCCGACGATGATCAGGCGGACGTGGTCGAGGCACTCCTGGGGCCACAGGGCGAGCAGGGTGGGGACGGTGGAGATGGCGGTGATGCGGCGGCTCACGAGCCAGGGGCCGAGGTCGGTGCCGGCCTTGACCAGGGAGCGGGGGGCCGGGACCAGGCAGGCGCCGTGGCGCCAGGCCAGCCACATCTCCTCGCAGGAGGCGTCGAAGGCCACGGACAGGCCCGCGAGGACGCGGTCGCCGGGGCCGAGCGGCTGCTGCGGCAGGAAGAGGCGGGCCTCGGCGTCGACGAAGGCGGCGGCGCTGCGGTGGGTGACGGCGACGCCCTTGGGGCGGCCGGTGGTGCCGGAGGTGAAGATGATCCAGGCGTCGTCGTCCGGCGAGGGCCAGGCGGGGCGGCCCGAGGGGCGGGCGGCGGGTCCGGCGAAGAGTCTGCGCTCGGCGCCGAGGATCGCGCAGACCTGGGCGTCCTGCCAGATCATCTCGGCGCGCTCGTCGGGGTCGTCGGCGTCCACCGGCACGTAGGCGGCGCCGCAGCGCAGCACCGCGAGGATGGCGACGTAGAGGTCGGCGGTGCCGGAGGGGATGCGCACGCCCACCCGGTCGCCGCAGCCGATGCCGTGGCCGGCCAGCACGCCGGCGAGGGCGTCGACCTCCTGCATCAGGGTGCGGTAGTCGAGAACGGCGTCGCCGGTGTCGAGTGCGGGCGCGTGCGGGTGGGCGTCGGCGGTCGCGGCGATGACGTCGAGCAGGGTGCGCTGGTGCGCGGGCTGGGCCACCGGCCAGCTGGCCGCCTGCCCCGGATGGGGGCGGTGCAGCGTGCCTGGGCCGGCCGTGTCGTGGCGTGCGTCCATGGGGGTGGGTTCCTCGGCTCCGTTTTCCTTGGGGGCGCGTATGTTTCGTTCACTTGGTGCGATGTCAACGTCACATGGTGTCACCTGACGGGATGCGCCCACTCACCATGACTCCGCTGGGAGTCCGCCGGATGCAGCGAAGGTGTGGTCAAAGGAAAATCTCATGATCGATGCCTGGCGTGGCGGCAGCGATGCGAATCGAATGTCGTTTTGGTGGTTTTCGGGCAATTTCGCTGGTGAAGCGTAGTCGGCGAAAACCGGAGGGGTGTGACGGGGGAGGGAAGGGTGATGAACGCCATGGCGTCCGGAACGGTACCGGTAGTGAGGGGGTGGCTACCGAATCGGGAGGTGTTGGTCGGATCATCAGCCCGTTCACCCCATTCGCACGTTTGTGTGAGAGTCTGTCGCCGACGTTTTCCATGGGGACGTTTCCTGTGAATACGGTGTGGACCACGGGGCGCGGTCCCGGTCACAGCGGCGAGGATCCACTCGTCTGGTACACCGCCTACGGCTCCAACCTGCACGCCGCCCGCTTCGGCTGCTACCTGTACGGAGGACGGCCACAGGGCGGGGCGCGCGGCTACCCGGGCTGCCGCGACCGGCGCCCGCCGCGCCGCCAGGCGGCGCTGACACTGCCGGGCGGGCTGTACTTCGCCGGGCGGTCACTGACCTGGGGCGGCGCGATGGCCTTCTACGATCCGGCCCTTTCCGGCGAACTGCCCTGCCGCGCCTACCTGGTGACGGCGGGGCAGTTCAGCGACATCGCCGCGCAGGAGATGTACCGCTCCCCCGGCGCCGACCTCGACCTCACCCGCGCCCTGGCCACCGGGCGCGACGAACTGGGCCCGGGCCGTTACGAGACCCTGCTGCACCCGGGCGAGCTGGACGGGCACCCGCTGCTCACCTTCACCTCCCCCACCGGACTGGCCGGCGCCGAACCCGCCGCCCCCTCGGCCACCTACCTGCGCACCCTGGGCGCGGGCCTGGCGCAGTCCCACGGCTGGAGCGCCCGGCGCGCGGCCCACTACCTCGCCGCCCGCCCGGGCGCGACCGGGCACTGGACGCCGGAGGCGGTGGAGGCGCTGCTCGGATGAACCGGGGGCGCGGACGTCCGCGGTGCGCCCCCGCGGCCGGGCGATCCGACAGCAGGGCGTGGTCGGACGGTAACGCTCCATGCCCGACGGACCGGCGGCGGGGTGCCCCCCACGCAAGTGTAGCAACAAACCCAAACACGGCCACCACCACCCGAATTCCCACCGACGAAAGAACCCTACCCGAAACAAACCCACACCAAACAA
>NZ_JBHTTU010000233.1:2393-4186 GCF_042794375.1 Kitasatospora sp. NPDC056531
GGTGGGGGGGGGGGTGGATTGGCCGGGGCCGATAAGTGGGATTGTGTTCCCCCCCCCCCCTCCCCCCCGCCACCACGTCCGCAGCCGATCGCCGCGACCGGAATGTCAGCTGAGGAACGACTCCGGTCCGAAGCGCCCCCACACCACGAACGCGGCCAGCAGGAGGTAGGCCACGTCCACCGCGACGAGCTTGAACTCCTGCCGCCGGATCCGCACCGCCGCCGCCCCGGCCATCAGCAGCACCAGCCCGAGCGCGGCCAGCGGCACGAACACCGGCGCGATGTCGAGCACCGCGGGCAGGATCAGCCCGACGGCGGCGAGCACCTCGACGGCGCCGATCGCCTTCACCCCTCCGGCGCTGAAGTCCTCGACCCACCGCCCGCTGTACCCGGCGGCGGCGATCCTCTCCTTCGGTGTGACCACCTTGAAGGCGCCGCCGAGCAGGTAGACGGCGGCCAGCAGTGCGGTGACGATCCACAGTGCGAGGTTCACGGCGGCTCTCCTTGTCGAATGAAGGGCTGGTCAGAGGGTGTGGGACTGCCCGGCCCGGTAGCTTCCGGCGGGCTGGCGGGTCATCACGTTGCCGCGGTTGAAGGCGTTGATCACCGCGACCAGGCCCACCAGGGCGGCGAGCTGCTCCTCGTCGTAGTGCTTGGCGGCGTTGGCCCACACCTCCTCGCTCACCCCGCCCGCCGCGTCCGCGATCCGGGTGCCCTCCTCGGCCAGCTCCAGGGCGGCCCGCTCGGCCTCGGTGAACACCGTGGCCTCGCGCCACACCGCCACCAGGTTCAGCCGGGTCGCCTCCTCGCCCGCGTGCACGGCGTCCTTGAAGTGCATGTCGACGCAGTAGCCGCAGCCGTTGATCTGGCTGGCGCGCAGCTTGACCAGCTCCTGGACGGCGACCGGCAGAGTGGACTCCATCAGGATCCGGTTGGCGGCGACGAGGTGCTTGAAAACCTTGCCCAGGACGGGGCTGGCGAAGGGGTTCAGACGGGCTTCCACGGTGTGCTCCTCGGTACGTTGTCCGCTGGTGCCCTCTAGGACAGGGCAGCCGGGCAGGCTGTGACAGGCACGGATGTGACGCGCGCCACCCCCGGGCGGGGCGGCGTTGAACGGGAGGCGTTCCCATGGCGGGATCGGCGGATGCGGCGGGATCGGTGGACGCGGCGGGATCGGTGGACACGGCGGACGCGGTCGGGTACCGGCCGCTGCTGTTCTCCATCGCCTACGGCATGACGGGCTCGGTGGGCGACGCCGAGGACCTCGTCCAGGACACCTTCCTCAACCTGACCCGCGCCGAGCAGGCCGGCACCGCGATCACCAACCTGAAGGCGTACCTGACCACCTCGGTGACCAGGCTGGGCATCAACCACCTCGGCTCGGCCCGGGTGCGGCGCGAGACCTACGTCGGCGAGTGGCTGCCCGAGCCGGTCGTCGCCTTCGCCGACCGCCCCGGCGGCCCGGCCGAGCACGCCGAGCTCACCGATTCGCTGTCGATGGCCTTCCTGGTGATGCTGGAAGCCCTCTCCCCCGTCGAGCGCGCGGTGTTCATACTGCGCGAGGCCTTCGGGTACGGCTACCCGCAGGTCGCGGAGCTGACCGGCAAGTCCGAGGCGAACTGCCGCCAGATCTTCGCCCGGGCCAGGAAGCGCCTGGCGGTGAGCGCGGACGCCCCGCTGCCCCCGACCCGGCGCGCGGAGGGCGACGAACTCGCCCGCCGCTTCTTCGAGGTGGCCGCCGGCGGAAACCTGGAGGAACTGCTCGGCATGCTCGCCCCCGACGTCGTCCTGCAC
>NZ_JBHTTU010000234.1:0-4180 GCF_042794375.1 Kitasatospora sp. NPDC056531
AGCCAGAACCCGTCCGTGTGCTCTCCGTCGGGGAAGTGTTCCTCCCGCGCTCGCGCCTGCCGCGCGACCTGGCGGGCGGCGGGGCAGAACGGGTCCTCCTGGCCGCACCACACGCCGAGGGCACCGACCTGCATCCGGTCCAGACGGAGTGTCGGCTCATGGGCCTGCCAGTCCGCCTCGTCGGCGTACCCGCCGGTGGTGCGGGCGTCCGCCCAGGTGCGGAAGACGGCCGGGCTGAGCAGCGCCACGGCGTCCAGGTTGCGGCCGCTCTGCGTGCGCCCGACGGCGTACTGCAGGGCGCCCGAGCCGCCCATGGAGATCCCCATCACGGCGCGTGGCGTGGGCAGTTGGCGGGCGTGCAGCCAGCCGGGGAGTTCCTCGCGGAGCATCACCTGCGGGTCGTCGCCGCCGGGGGCTTGCTGGTGCCAGTAGGTGGCGTCCCCGCCGTCCACCGCGACGACGGCGAACGGCGGCACGCCGCCCTTGACCGCGGCCGCCAGGAACTGCGGCACCCCGAGCGCCACCATGCCCTGCGCGTCGTTGCCGCGCCCGTGCAGCATGACGCAGACCGGCAGGTTCGTACTCGCCGCGGCGCCGGGCGGGAGCATGGTCACCATCGTGACCTCCCGGTTCCGCGCCGCCGAGCGGACCCGCTCGACGTGCACCGGTCCCGGTGCCGCGTCCGGCACCGCGCCGTCCGTCCCGGTCATCCCCAGCGCCTTCTTCAGCGCCACCCCACCGGGCAGCCATCCGGCGAGCATCCCGCCCCCGGCCGCGGCCCCGAGCAGGGCACCGCCGCCCACGACGCCGGCTCCCAGCCGCAGCAGTCGCCGCCGCGACACCGCGCGGTCGACGGGGTCCGCCGAGGGCTGCTCGGTGACGCTGCCGGTGTGTGTGGTCATGTCTGTCGGCCTCTCGCCGTTCGGTTTCGTGTGCGCGGCAACGGGACAGGCGACAACGGTTGACGCCGTCCGGTTGAGCGGACCCGTGTGGCGGCCCGGCCGAGAGCAGGCGGACGGACAGATGTCGGCACGTTTCCCCCAGTCGGCCGGCCCAAGCAAACGATCATCGTAGTGGACGAGGGATCGGACCACCCGGTTCCGTCCGCGCCTGACCTGGGCCGACAGCAGCGCCATGCCCCCGCCCTCGACCACCGGACCACGCGTGTACGGCGGGACCTGCTGCGCCCCGCCCGGTGCCGTCCCCGGCTGCACCGGCTGGCGGGGTGGGAGCGGTACGGCCCCCGGAGGCCCGGGCTCGGGTGCGGGCGATCCGCCGGAGTTCGGTGGGCGCGGTCGCGGCGGCCGGTCGTACGCACCCTTGGGATGGGCAGCAGCGCTCGACGTCCTCGGTCCCCGTGAGCGGCTCGCCCCCCACGGGGGTCCTGTGGAAGGTGCGGGACGGTCTTTCGGCGTGCGCGGAAGGGTTCGGCAGTGCCCCGCCGAGTCCCGGCTGCCGGGTCGCGGTTTGCGGCTACAGGAGGACGAGCAGCTTGGTGCCCGGCACCAACTTGCGGTTGACGGAGGTCGATTGGACGAACACGGTGTACGAGGGGTTCTCGCCCGGCTTCACCGTGGCCTCCGATGCCGGCAGGCCGAGGAGCTGGCGTGCGGCCGGGCCGGAGAACACCCTGCCGGTCGTCCGGCCGGTGGTCGGGTCCTTCTCCGCCACGGCGAGCTGCTTGTTGCCCTGGATCTTCTCGCGCTTGGACAGCTCGTAGAAGGCGCAGCCGCTCTTGTAGGTGTGGCCGGCGCTGGTGACGAAGTCGCGGATCTGGGTCGGCTGGTCGACCGGGATCAGGATGTACTTGCCGGTGTCCAGGGCGTCGAGGTTGGCCTTCACCTCGGCGGTGTTCAGGTCCTGGCCCATGGCGAACAGGTTCTTGGTGCCGCGCACGCCCTGTTCGCGGCCGCGCAGGAAGCTGGTGGCGGCGTTCTTGACGGTGCCGATGGCCTCCTCGACGCCCTTGCTGGAGTCCGCGTCCCAGATCGCGATGTTGCCCGCGGGGAAGCCGTACTCCTGGGCGGTGCGCTTGGCCAGGGAGTTCGGGACGAGGATCGCCGAGGTCCAGTGGTCGGGGAGGTTGTCCATGGCGCCGTGGATGCGGTCGATCCACGAGCGCAGGACGGCCTTGCCCTGTCCGGCGCCCATGCGGGTGTGCATCTGGCCGCTCTGCGAGCAGCCGGAGGCGTTCTCCTCGCCGTCGGTGACGACGACCTGGAGGAAGGAGTGCTCTCCGTAGCCTTCCCAGATGTTCTTCAGGTCGTCGACGGACTTCACGGCCGCCTCGATCAGCGCCGTCGCACCGTTGTCGACCTTGTAGAGGCCGCGCAGGGACGGCAGGTGCTTGACGTCCATGTCCCAGACCAGGTTCTGCACCTCGTGGTCGAACGCGTAGAGGCTGATGCGGGTCTCGTGGCCGAGCCGGTCGGACTCCTCCTGCAGGCCCTTCACGAACTCGTCGACCACGCGGACGAGTTGCTCCTGGTGCTGGCGCATCGAGCCGGACTTGTCGACCACGAGCGAGACGTGGTTGACCTTGTGCTTGATCCGGTTCGCAGACATGGCTCTACCCCTTTTCCAACGCTCTTTCGGCGCCTTTCCGGCGTCCCCTCCGGCGTTGTCTTCAACAGTAGGAGGGGGCACTGACAGTCCGTTCCGGCCCGCTCCGGCCCGCTCCGGCCCGCTCCGGCCCGCTCCGCCTGCGACGGCGACTGCGACGGCGACGGCGAGGACGTCGCCCGCCTCGACGGCCATCGGGTGCGGCAGGGCGGGCGGCCGCTCCGGAGCCGGGACAATGACCGGATGACCAGTCAGCTCCCGCGCGGCCTCCAGCACCTCATCCCCACCACGCGCGCCACCACCGCCGGTGAGCGCGCCGCCTCCCAGCTGCTCCACCTGCGCACCGCCGCCGTGCCGGTCCCGGTGCTGGCCGCGGCCGCCGAGCTGATCGCCGGGCAGCTGGACGACCCCGACCCGGCCACCCGCGACGCCGCCGGCGCCGTCCACGCCCGTCTGCTCGCCGCGATCGAGACCGCCGCGCCCGACCGGTAGCGGTTCACCGCGGGGGCGGTGGGGTCGGCGGCTACCGGGGGTTGCCGTTGGCGGCGAGGCGGGCGCTCATCTCCGCGTGGGCGCGCCGGGAGTGGGCGTTGGCCGGATCGTGGACGAGCCGGAGGTAGTCGTAGAGGACCTGCACGCACTTGTCCCGGGTGGGGTAGGACGCGTCGGAGGCCAGCTCGAGGCCGTCGGTGACCTCCATCAGCTTCCCGTCAGCCGCGGCGTACGTGGGGTGCCAGATGAGCCGCACCGCCGGATTGAGCGCCATGACCACGCGCAGCTGCGGGACCTCCTGCGCGATGAGGACGCTGTCGGGGTCGTACGCCCGCAGGAAGATGTGGACGGGGCCGCGGGCGCGGCTCACGAAGGCCTTGGACAGGACGTTCCACATCGGCGTCTTGAGCTTCCAGTCCGAGGTGAGGGTCAGCTTGTCGACCACGCCGCCGAAGGGGGTGGCCTCCAGGGGGGTGTGGCCCTTGGCGCGGGCGTAGTCGCTGACCTCCCGGCCGCCGGACCAGAGGGCCAGTGTCGGCGTGTCGATCTCCAGGTAGTCGCCGATGACCTTCACCAGCTCTTGGTACCAGCTGTTCGACGCGCGGTGTTCACGCTGTTCCTGGCGTTCGGTGAACTTCGCCGTGGCCTCGTCGTTGAGCTGTCCCTGTTCGGCGATGCCGCCGAGGACGAGCTGCCAGGCGATGTCCGTGACGTCCCTGGGAAAGCCGACTCCGGCCATCATGTCGCGGAAGGTGCCCCACTCGCCGTGCACGGTGGGATCGGTGGCGTGCCGCCGCGCCTCCTCCCGGACCCCGGGACTCTCCTGGCGCTGCAGCCGGCGCGTCACGGCCGCGTTGCCCACCGTCCCTTGCAGGACGGCGAGTTCGGCGGGGCGCGGCGCCCTCCCCGCGGCGGGTTCGAGGGCCGCACGCTGTGCCCGCCTCCTCGGCGCCGTCTCGGGCGTCGGTGGCACCGAGTGTGTCGCTGTCCTCCGCACGCTCCCCAGCCCCTTCGAAGTCGCCGCTCGGCCCCGAGGGGCCGAGACTATGGGTTCGGCGCGCTTCCCGCGAGGGCCGAAAGGGCAGTCGGGGGGCATCGCATGAGGCCCCGACCATGCGCCGCAGGT
>NZ_JBHTTU010000235.1:0-4170 GCF_042794375.1 Kitasatospora sp. NPDC056531
GCTCGGCCACTCCGGCCTGGTGGCCGTCGGGTCGCTGCGGCGTGAGGAGGGCGGCCTGGAACGGCTGCTGGCCTCCTTCGCCGAGGCGCACGTCCGCGGCGTCACCGTCGACTGGCGGCAGCTCTTCGCAGGCCAGGGCGCCCAGCGGGTCGACCTGCCCACCTACGCCTTCCAGCACGAGCGTTACTGGCTGGATGCTCCGGCGGGTGCGGTGGGTGATGTGGTTTCCGCCGGTCTGGGTTCGGCGGACCACCCGCTGCTGGGCGCGGCGGTGGCGCTCGCGAGTGGTGACGGCTTCCTGTTCACCGGTCGTCTGTCGCTGCGTTCTCACCCGTGGCTGGCCGATCACGCGGTGGCGGGCACGGTCCTGGTGCCGGGCACGGGCATGCTGGAGCTGGCGCTGCGCGCCGGTGAGCGTGCGGGTTGTGAGCACGTGGAGGAGCTGACGCTGGAGGCGCCGCTGGTGGTGCCCGAGCGCGGTGGTGTCCAGATCCAGCTTGTCGTGGGCGAGTTGGACGAGTCGGGTCGTCGCTCCTTCACCCTGCACTCTCGGGTCCACGATGAGGCTGAGGATGTGGAGGGGGAGTGGGTTCGGCACGCCGTGGGTGTGCTGACCGTGGAGCCGGGGGGTGTTGTTCCGGCCGAGCTGCTGGTGTGGCCGCCGCAGGATGCCGTCGCCGTCGACGTGTCCGACGTCTACGGGCGGTTCGCCGAGAGCGGGTTCGCCTACGGTCCGGTGTTCCAGGGTCTGCGGGCCGCCTGGCGTCGGGGCGATGAGGTGTTCGCCGAGGTCGCGCTGCCGGCTGACGAGCACGCGGGGGCTGCCCGCTTCGGTCTCCACCCTGCGCTGCTCGACGCCGCCGTGCACGCGGTGGAGTTCGGCGACTTCGGCGAGGACGACCGGGGCCGACTGCCGTTCGCGTGGTCGGGTGTGTCGCTGCACGCGGTCGGTGCCACGGAGCTGCGCGTGCGGTTGGCACCCGCCGGCACCGATGCCGTGTCCCTTCAGGTGGCCGACGCTGCCGGCGCACCGGTTGCGGCGGTGGAGTCGCTGGTGCTGCGGCCGGTGTCGGCGGAGCAGATCGGCGCCGCGCAGGCCGCGGCCCAGGACTCGCTGTTCCGGGTGGACTGGACCGAGCTGCGGGTGCCCGACGAGGTCGCGGCGCCGGCCGGTCGGGCCTGGCTGGGCGAGGTGCCCGCAGGCCTGAGCAGTGCGGCCGGTGAGCGGTACGCGGATCTGGCGGCGCTGGCTGACGCGATCGATGCCGGGGCGGAGGTCCCTGGGACGGTTCTGCTTCCCATAGCCGTCGGCATGGAGGACCCGATCGCGGGTGTCCGCGAGACGGCGACCAGGGTGCTGGCCGTACTGCAGGCGTGGACCGCGGATGAGCGGTGGGCCGACTCCCGGCTGGTGCTGGTGACCCGGGGCGCCGTCGCGGTGGAGCCCGGCGCGGACGTCGCTGATCTGGCCGCGGCCTCGGTCTGGGGGCTGGTGCGTTCGGCGCAGTCCGAGCACCCGGGGCGGATCGTCCTGCTGGACGTCGACGGCGGGGACCTGTCGGGTGCGCTGGCCGCGGCTGAGCCGCAGCTGGCGGTGCGCGGCGGCACCGTGTGGGCGCCGCGTCTGGTGCGCGCGGCCGGTGCGGCCGGCGAGGACGCGAAGGCAGCCTTCGGACCGGAGGGCACGGTGCTGGTCACCGGTGCCTCCGGCACGCTGGGCGCTCTGGTGGCCCGTCACCTGGTGGCCCGGCACGGCGTTCGTCACCTGCTGCTGGCCAGCCGTCGCGGCGAGGCGGCCCCGGGCGCGGCCGAGCTGGTCGCGGAGCTGACCGAGGCCGGCGCCAAGGTCACGGTCGCGGCCTGCGACGTCGCCGACCGCGAGGCTCTTGCGGCTCTGCTCGCTGGGGTTCCGGCCGACGCCCCCCTCACCGGGATCGTGCACACCGCTGCGGTACTGGACGACGGCGTGATCGAGTCGCTCACCCCCGAGCGCTTCGACATCGTCCTGCGGCCGAAGGTCGACGCCGCCTGGCACCTGCACGAGCTGACCCGGGACCTGGACCTGTCCGCCTTCGTCCTGTTCTCCTCCGCCGCCGGCACCTTCGGCGCGCCGGGCCAGGGCAACTACGCGACGGCCAACGCCTTCGTGGACGCGCTGGCCCAGCACCGCAAGGCCCAGGGCCTGCCCGCAGTCTCGCTCGCCTGGGGCTTCTGGGCCGAACTGAGCGGCTTGACCGACCAGTTGAACGAGACTGACCTGCGCCGCATGACCCGCGGTGGCCTGCGCGGCCTGACCGCCCAGGAGGGCCTGGCCCTGTTCGACACCGCCTGCGCGACGGACGAGCCGGCCCTCGTGCCCGCCCAGCTCGACCTGGCGGCCTTCCGCTCCCAGGCGGCCGCCGCCGGCGAGGTGCCGGCCCTGCTGCGGGCGCTGATCCGTACCTCCTCGCGCCGGACGGCGGCCTCCGGGCCCGCCGCAGCGGGCAGCGCGCTGGCTCAGCAACTGGCGCCGCTGCCGGAGGCCGAGCGCGTGCGGTTCCTGGTGGAACTGATCCGCACCCAGGTCGCCGCCGTACTCGGCCACGCCTCCACGGCCACCATCGAGGACGGCCGGGCTTTCCGGGACCTCGGCTTCGACTCGCTGACTGCCGTCGAACTGCGCAACCGCCTGAACACGGCCACCGGGCTGCGCCTGCCCGCCAGCCTGGTCTTCGACTACCCCACCCCGGCCGTGCTGGCCGATCACCTCTGGGCGCAGCTCAGCGGTCACCAGAACGACTTCGCATCCGCGAGCCCGGTTGCGGCGGTCGACGACGAGCCGATCGCGATCGTCGGCATGAGCTGCCGTTTCGCGGGCGGCGTGGAGTCGCCCGAGGACCTGTGGCGGCTGGTCACCGAGGGGCGCGACGGCGTCAGCGGCTTCCCCACGGGCCGTGGCTGGGACGAGGACATCTACGATCCGGATCCGGACCGGGTAGGCAAGTCGTACGTGCGCGAGGGCGCCTTCCTGCACGACGCGGAGACCTTCGACCCCGCCCTCTTCGGGATCTCCCCGCGTGAGGCGCTGGCGATGGACCCGCAGCAGCGGTTGCTGATGGAGGCCTCCTGGCAGGCGTTCGAGCGGGCCGGGATCGACCCGCTGTCGCTGCGCGGCAGCCGGACCGGCGTCTTCGCCGGTGTGATGTACCAGGGCTACGGCACGGGCCTGCCGGCGCTGCCGGAGGGCGTCGAGGGATACCTCGGCACCGGCAGCTCGGGCAGCGTCGCGTCGGGCCGCATCTCCTACACCTACGGCTTGGAAGGGCCGGCGGTGACGGTGGACACGGCGTGTTCGTCGTCGCTGGTGGCCCTGCACCTGGCCGCCCAGGCGCTGCGCCAGGGCGAGTGCGACCTGGCGCTGGCCAGTGGCGTCACCGTGATGGTCAACCCGGCGCTGTTCGTCGAGTTCAGCCGTCAACGCGGTCTGGCGGCGGACGGCCGGGTGAAGGCCTTCGCGGCCGCCGCCGACGGCACCGCCTGGGGCGAGGGTGTCGGCATGCTGCTGGTCGAGCGGCTCTCGGACGCCCGACGGAACGGGCACCCGGTGCTCGCCGTGGTGCGCGGCAGCGCGGTGAACCAGGACGGCGCGTCGAACGGTCTGACGGCGCCGAACGGTCCGTCGCAGCAGCGGGTGATCCGCCAGGCGCTGGCCAACGCCCGTCTGGCGGCCGACGAGGTCGACGCGGCGGAGGCGCACGGCACGGGCACCACACTGGGTGACCCGATCGAGGCGCAGGCGCTGCTGGCCACGTATGGGCAGGACCGTGACGCGGACCGTCCGCTGTGGCTCGGCTCGGTCAAGTCGAACATCGGTCACACGCAGGCTGCCGCCGGTGTCGCCGGCGTGATCAAGATGGTGATGGCGATGCGGCACGGTGTGCTGCCGCGGACGCTGCATGTCGATGAGCCGACGCCGCAGGTGGACTGGTCGGCGGGTGCGGTCGAGCTGCTGACCGAGGCTAAGGAGTGGCCGGAGACCGGCCGGCCGCGCCGGTCCGCCGTCTCCGCCTTCGGCATCGGCGGGACGAACGCCCATGTGATCCTGGAGCAGGCTCCGGTGGAGGATTCGGCCGAGGAGTCGGCTGAGTCGTCGCTGCCGGTGGTGCCGTGGGTGCTGTCGGGGAAGTCGGC
>NZ_JBHTTU010000236.1:0-4155 GCF_042794375.1 Kitasatospora sp. NPDC056531
GTCCACGAGCTCGCTGCGCACCTCCAGCAGGAAGGCGACATCGAAGATCAGGTTCGGCCGCCGGGCCGGGGCGAGGCCTTCCACCTCGAAGCGCCGGTAGACCTTCGGCGAGACCTTGATGCGGTCGACGACATCGCGGGTGCGGTAGCCGCACCCGCGCCTCAGCTCGGTCAGGGACATCTCGAACTCCCCCTTCACGGCCAGCGCGAGGGGGTGCACCCCCAACACCTCGGCGAGCGCGCGGATCCGCTGCGGCTCGGGCGTCTGCCTGCCCGCCTCGTACGCCAGGATCTGGGCCTTCGTGGAGCCGACCGACTGCGCCAGCTCGGCGGCGCTCAACCCCCGGCCCTGGCCGTCCGGCCTCAACGCTTCGGCCCGGCAGCGCTGCAACGCCGTGCGGTCGAAATCGGCCAGCCCTCGTGTCATCAGGCCACTTCCTTCGGTCTGACACCCTCGAAAGGTGCGGTTTAGAGGTACGATCACGTCGCGCCAATCAGCGTCAGCCTTCCGTGATGGTTGCTGCCACCAGGCATGATGACGCTTTTAGAGGTCCCTCGACTGGTTGCAGGAGCCGAAATACGAGAGGTTGGAGGCGGCCGCCGGGGACCCTCGTAGAGGTCGATGCGAGGGTTGTCAGCCGGCAACCGAGACCATGAAGGCCCCGCACCCCCTTTGGCTGATCACTTCCGTCGGGGGTACGAGGCCTCGCGAGGGAGCACCGCGCTCCGGATCACAACGGGCCTACCTGTCTCACCAGGTAGGCCCGTTGCCGTTCAGCCACTCGGTCAGGAAGTGGCGGATCACGGTCCCGAGGACCTGAAGCGCCAGCCACCCGCCGAACCGCTTAACGCGCTTCCGGGGCGTGGACGTTCCCCCTTCGCCAGGGGGGACATCCATCTCCAACACCTCCTCTCCCGGGCCCGGTAGACCCGCGCGGAGCCCGCCGGCTCACCCGGTACGGAGAGAAGACCAGGAGGCAGCCTACCCGGTTCGGCCGTTCGGATGGTCACCCAAACGGGGCAACGCGGTGCCGTGTTCTGCCTTGCATTGCAAGGTTTGTGACGATCAGTCGGCTGACCTGCAAAAACGTTGCACGCCCAGGCTCGGCGAAGACCGCTCCCGCGGGTGTGCGGGCGGGGGGCGCCTTGGATTACCAGCCGGTAGGGTGCCCGCGGCGTCGTCCGCTGTCCGAACCGGGTCGGGACCGGTCCGAACCGGGCCCCGGCGCTCCTGGTGCTCATGTGACGGGTGAGGCTGTCGGGATCCCGGCCGGGGCCGCCGTCGGCATGTCGCGCGGTGCACTCCTCGCGGGGCCTCCTACGGCGGCGCCTCGCCCGCCCCGAGCAGCTCGCGGCAGGCGGGGGTCAGGCCGGTGACGGTGACCGGGACGGGGGAGCCGGGCCAGTCGGCGCGCCACAGGCGCAGGCGCCGGGATTCCACGACGCGCCCGTCGAGGGTGTCGCGGGTGATGCCGTCGGGGCGGTAGCCGAGCTTGCGGGAGACGGCCAGGGAGGCGTGGTTGTCGGAGAAGGACACCGAGGTCGCCGAGAGCGCGCCGAGCCCGGCGAAGGCCAGGTGGAGCATCGCGGCGCGCATCTCGGTGCCGATGCCCAGGCCCTGGTACTCCAGGCCGAGCCAGGAGCCGGAGGCGACCTCGCGGCGGACGGCGAAGTCCTGGGCCCGCATGTCCTGGAAGCCCACCGGGCGGCCCTCGTGGAAGACCACCAGGTCCAGCGCCCAGTGCCGCGGGCTCCAGCGCCCCAGCCGCTTCCAGTGCAACTGCAGGACGTGCCGGGCACGTTCGGCGGGCGGCAGGGTCGTCCACGGGGTGAGGAAGGGGCGCACGTGCGGGGGGTGGACCCCGCGCGCGGCCACGTCCGCGAGGCCGGCGAGCTCCTCCTCACCGGGCAGGCGCAGCTCCAGGCGGGGCGTGGTGACGCGCAGGCCCCGCAGCGGCCAGTGGTCGGTGATCACCGGGACAGTGTGCCGCAGCCCCGCGGCCCTCGCACCGGGATTCCCGAGGGCCGCCGCCCCGGCGGCCACGGCGACGCCCCCGCCCCGGCCCGGGCGCCCCGGAAAACCGTAGCCATGGACATAGTGGCCATGCACCGTATTTGCCATGAGTTCGGCAGCCGAGAACGCCACCGCCGGTTTCCTGCTCTGGCGCCTGTCGATGAAGTGGCGGGTCGCCGTCGACCGGGCCCTCGCACCGCCGGGGCTGACCCACGCGCAGTACGCGCTGCTGGGGTCGCTGTACGGCATGGCACGCTCCGGGCTGCGCCCCAGCCAGCGCCGGCTCGCCGACCACACCGGACTGGAGCCCCTGTACGTCTCCAAGCTCGCCCGCGCCCTGGAGGGCGCCGCCCTGGTGGCCCGCACCCGGGACCCGGACGACCCGCGCGCCGTGCAGCTGACGCTCACCGGGCACGGACACGACGTCACCGCCCGCGCGATCACACTCGTCCAGGGCCTGCTGGACCAGCTGCTGGAGCCGCTCGGCGGCCAGCACGGCCAGCGCGCACGCGAGTTCACCCGCGAGCTGGCGACCCTGCTCGACGCACCTCTTGATCCGCCCACCGAGAACGACGAGGAGCACCAGCCATGACCACCACCGCCGCGACCACCGCGCCCGCCCCCCTCAACCCCCGCGTCATCGCCCTGGCGCACTACGCCTCACGCTCCTCCTGGAAGGCGTCCTGGCCCGCCACGGCGCCACCTTCGAGCAGAGCGTCACCCTGCGGGCCACCGCCGCCGCCGCCGGCGGCAGCCTGGGCCGCGAGGCGCTCGTCGCCGACGTCACCGGCTCGCTGAAGGCCGACCAGGCGCGCGTGCGCGCCGTCATCGAGGAGACGATCGCCGCCGGCCTGCTGGAGGCCGACCCGCGGCACGGCGAGGCCCTGCGCCTGACCGACGCCGGACGGCAGCTGTACGAGCGCACCACCGCCGAGACCGCCCCGGTCTCCGCCCGCCTCTACGCCGGCATCCCGGCCGAGGACCTCGCCGTCGCCGGCCGCGTGCTCGCGCTGATCACCGAGCGCGCCAACGCCGAACTGGCCCGCGCCTGAGGGCCACCGGCCGCTTCCTTGCCTCCCCGGCCTCCGGGCGGCGGGGCCGGGTACTGCGGTCAGTGGGCGTCGAACTCGCCGGTGCGGACGGCGGTGACGAAGGACTGCCAGGCGGCGGCGGGGAAGAGGAGGGCCGGGCCGCCCGGGTCCTTGGAGTCGCGCACGGGCATGACGCCGGCGAAGCCGTCGGCGACCTCGACACACGCGCCGCCGTTCGCGCCGCTGTACGAACTCTTCCGCCAGGAAGTCTCAGTCAGGTCGACATCCACTCCAGATCCCTTCTTACCGCACGGATGAAAGCCAGCGATTCGGCCCGGCCAAGGGCCTCGATCGCAAGCCGATCGTAGCTGTTGGCCAATGTGGCAACCGACTTGATATCGCGGTCGATGTAGCCACGCTGCTCAGTTTCGCCGTAAGCGAGAACTTTGCGGTTCGGCATGGTAAGGAGATGTGCCACGTGTGTGAACGGCCTGTTCTCGCCCAGGGCGAACGGCGCCACCTGGATGACTACGTTCGGACGGGTGGACAGCTGCTCAAGATGAAGCAACTGTTCGACCATGACGTCGCGTCCGCCGACGATCCGCCTGAGGCAGCTCTCGTTCAGCACCACATGGACGAGCGGAGGGGGAGTTCGTTCGAGGACTTGCTGTCGGGCAAGCCTGAACGCGATGCGCTGCTCGGCTAGTTCCTGGGTCGAACCTCCTTGCCTGACGTCGCCCATTTGGATCGCGGTTGCATACGCCGGGGTCTGCAGAAGCCCGGCGATGATGTCGATCTCGAAGATCCGGATCTGCTCTGCGAGGGCCTCGTAGCGGGCGTACTCCGGGAAGCCCTCCAGGATCGCGGCGTTCTTCAGCTGGTACCACATCAGCAGGAGGGTGCCGCCGGTGTCGAGCGCGATGTCGGCGAGTTCGGCGAGCCTGCGACTCGGGGGCCGGTGCGCAAGTTCGATGTAGGAGAGGTGCGAGGGGGAGCACTCAAGGAGCGGAGCCAGCTCCTCCTGGAGAAGGCCCTTGGCCTCTCGCGAGTTGCGGAGTTGGATTCCGAAGGGCGCCCAGGGGCTGGACTCCGGGTCAACCTTCTTCTTGTT
>NZ_JBHTTU010000237.1:0-4106 GCF_042794375.1 Kitasatospora sp. NPDC056531
TCCGACAGGAGGCCGTCCACGCCCTCCCGGTCGGTGGTGTGGTCGTCCGCGAAACGACGGTCACCCGTCGCGTCCGGCACGTACTTCACACAGACAACGATCCTCAAGCTCACGGCCTGTCTCCTGTACTGGTCTCGTCCGGCGGCTGCGGTGGTGCAAACGGGCGCGACACACCACGCACCCGCTCCGGGCAGCGAGTTTCCCGTGCCGGTCCGGAACTCCCTGGCAGCATACTCGCCAGTATCTCAGTGGTCACTACTGGCCAGTAGCTTACGCCGGGACGGCTGCACTGCCGCTTGCGCCCATCCTGCACCAGGCGGGCGTGGACTCCACCCCACGGGGTGGCGCAGACCGGCGCGCGAGCCCCCGCCGGCCCTCAGACCGCCTGCCCCAGCGCCGCGATCACATCCGCCCTGCGCGGCATCCCCGCGGCCCGGCGCACCACCCGGCCACCCGCGTCCAACACCAGGACGGTCGGCGTCCGCAGCACCTCCAGCCGACGGACCAGCTCCAGCTGCGCCTCGGCGTCCACCTCGATGTGCGCGACCCCGTCGACCATCCCCGCCACCTCGGCGAGTACCCGCCGGGTGGCCCGGCACGGCTGGCAGAAGGCGGTGGAGAACTGCACCAACGTCGCCCGCTCACCGAGCGGCCCTCCCAGGTCGGCCTCCGACAGCCGTATCGCCTCGTCCTTGGTGCGCACCCTCAGCCTTCCGTCTCGCCCGACCCGCAGCAGACCGAACGTGGCCGCCGCCGCCAGCACGACAACGCACACCACCGATCCGGTCATCCCTCCAGTCTGCGGCAGCGCGCGCGACCGCCGAAAGAATGGTCGACCGCCGGCGCCGGGCCCGCGTACGATCGGCCGGTGGATTCCGAGCGCACCGCACCGCCGTTGCTGACCTCCCGTCGCGTCGTCGATCTGGGGCGGGCCACCACCTCCCGCTGACATCGACGCGCCCCGCCGCAGCCGTCCGTCGCGACCCTCCCGGAGCCCCCGTGCAGACCGACCTCCGCGGTCCCCGCTTCTCCTCCGCACTCACCGCCATCGTCCTGGCAGCCGTCCTGATCACCGGCAGCGGCCTCCTACTCGCCGCCCAGGCCCTGGTCTTCGCGCTCAGCACCTGCGGCGGGTTGCGGCTCTCCCCGTACGGCCTGTTGTTCCGGGCCTTCGTCCTCCCCCGGCTGGCACCGCCCACCGCGACCGAGGACGAGCGGCCACTGCGCTTCGCGCAGGGCGTCGGCCTGGTCTTCGCCTCCGTGGGCACCCTCGGCTACCTCACGGAAGTCACCTGGCTCGGCCTGCTGGCCACCGCCTTCGCCCTGACCGCGGCCTTCCTGAACGCCGCCTTCGGCTACTGCCTGGGCTGCGAGATGTACCCGATCGTCCGGCGCGCCCAGGGCCGCCTCGGCGCCGGGGCCTGACCAGCACCGCCGCACCGCCGCCGCACCCACCGCCGCGCGCGCCGCACCGCCGGGGTCGGGGTCGGGGACCGGAAAGGTTCCCGGCCCGATTCATCACGGAGATCACACCGCGAATATTCGCTGGACCGCACGCCTCAGGTGACAGCAGGCACCCGTTCGGGGGATCATCTCCGTGTATCACCCGTGACCGCCGCGGCGTGCCGTGCTCCGGTCGGCCCCCTCGCAACGGCGCGGGTACCGCCGTACCGGGCTCCGGCCCGTGGAAGTCAGGACTGACCGTGGCAGAGTTCGTCTACCCGCCGGTGATCGGCGCCGCACTCACCGCCTTCCGTGCGCTCGACGTGCGGATCAAGATCGTGGGTGCCGAGCACATCCCCGCCAAGGGCGGCGCGGTGCTGGTCAGCAATCACATCAGCTACCTGGACTTCCTCTTCGCCGGCCTCGGCGCCTACCGCGGCGGCAAGCGCAAGACCCGGTTCATGGCCAAGGACGACGTCTTCAAGCACGGCATCTCCGGCCCCCTGATGCGCGGCATGAAGCACATCCCGGTCGACCGCACCGACGGCCAGCCCGCCTACGAGGCCGCCGTGCGCGCCCTCAAGGCCGGCGAGGTCGTCGGGGTGTTCCCCGAGGCGACCATCAGCCGCTCGTTCATGCTGAAGAAGTTCAAGACCGGCGCCGCGCGGATGGCCGCCGACTCCGGCACCCCGCTGCTGCCCGTCGTGCTCTGGGGCACCCAGCAGCTCTGGACCAAGGGCCGCCCGAAGACCCTCACCAAGCGCCACGTCCCGGTGACGATCATGATCGGCGAACCGATTCGCCTGGGCCCGGACGACAAGCCCGTCATGGTCACCAGAAAGCTGCGCGCCGCCATGAGCGAGATGCTCGACCAGGCCCAGCGCCAGTACCCCGGCAAGCCCTCCGGGCCGGACGACACCTGGTGGCAGCCCGCCCACCTCGGTGGCACCGCACCCACCCTGAAGGTCGCCGAGGCCGAGGACGAGGCGGAGGCCCTCGCCAAGGCCGAGCGCCGCGCCGCCCGGGGCTGACCGAATCCCACCTCCTACTCCGCGCGACCGAGTGAACTCGCTCCGTCGCGTGTCGCCCGGCCGCCGACCCTCTCCTTCTGACACAGTGACAGCTCCTTCCAGGGGCCTCCGCCCCGGATCTACTCCTTGATCCGAGACGGAGCACACGTCGGAGCGGTCGGAAAGGTCGGAGACGGAGATGGCACGGATCACCGGCACAGGGCAGTCCCCCACGAGCAGGGCCCGCACCCGCGCAACCGCCGGTGCGGGCCTTCTGCTTCTGGGCACCCTGCTCACCGGCTGCGGGGCCGAGCCCGGGGAGATCCCGCTGTCCGAGATCCGCCCGGAGTCCCCCACCGCCACCCCCCAGCCGACCCCTTCCGCAACCCCCGGTGTGGTCGGCGCCGCGGCCGCCACCCCCGCGCACAACGGACTGATCGTCAGCCGGGCCTACACCGACGCCCGCCGCACCACCAGCGCCATCGTCACCCTCGCCCCCGACGGCACCGCCCAGCAGCAGGTCACCCAGCCACCCGACCGCGCCCGCGACGACCGCCCCGACTGGTCCCCCGACGGCAGTGCCATCGCCTTCGACCGATCCGATCCGCAGAGCGGCGCCGCCCGTCTCTGGACGGTCTCCGCCACCGGCGACAACGCCCGCCAGATCAGCCAACTCTGCGACACCAGCAGCGGAACCGCCGACTGCGCCAACGAGGACGAGCGCGCCCCCGCCTACTCTCCGGACGGCAAGCAGCTCGCCTTCAGCCGCTCCTGGGGTGCCCTCGACCAGGCCCACGCCAACCAGGTCCAGTACTCGGACCTCTACCTGATGAGCCCCGACGGCACCAACGTCCAGCGGCTCACCTTCCTCACCAACGACAAGCCGTACTCCGGTGCCGTCAGCAACCCCAGCTGGTCCCCCGACGGCAAGCAACTCACCTTCGAGTACCGCACCAGCGAGACCGGACAGCCCGCAAACAGCCGCGCCATCTACATCGTCAGCGCCGACGGCACCGGGCTCCGCCAGCTCACCCCCTGGGAACTGCGCGCCGGCGACCGCGCGAGCTGGTCCCCCGATGGCACTCAGATCCTCTTCACCACCTACCCGGCGGGCCCCGACAACGTCCCCGGCGGCGGCATCTACACCGTCCACCCCGACGGCAGCGCCATCGGCGCCCTCACCTCCGCCCCCTCCAACTCCTCCTACGGCACCGCCGCCTACGCGCCCGACGGCAAGTCCATCGTCTTCACCCAGGCCTCCGCGGGCTCCGGCCCCGACCTCTACACCATGCGGCCGGACGGTACGGGCGTCGCCCGGCTCACCAACAGCGGCGAAAAGTGGCTCGGCCGGCCTGCTTGGGGAACGGCAGCGGTGCCGGTACAGGCATCCCAGACACCGCAGGAACCGCAGGAACCGCAGGTATCCCAGACGCCCCAGGCATCTCAGACACCTCAGGCGCCCCAGTCGAATACCCCGACGGCATCTGCCGAGGCGACGCCGACTCAGGCACAGGGGCAGCCGAACGACCGGGAGGAAAACCTCCAGGACCACTGAGCCGAAACGCGAAAAGGCCCCACCCGGAAACCGGGTGGGGCCTTCTCTGAATGATTGTTCGGCGGCGTCCTACTCTCCCACAGGGTCCCCCCTGCAGT
>NZ_JBHTTU010000238.1:0-4036 GCF_042794375.1 Kitasatospora sp. NPDC056531
CCCCCCGGATCATGCGAACTACAGGGGGGAACAGTCATGCCGGACCGGAGGCCGGGAGCCCCATTGCGGGGCCACCAAGAAGGTAACGGGGGGGGGTCGTCGGCGCGGGCGTGCTGCTGTGGAACTGGGCGGACGGGACGCCGTGGACGGCCTGGCCGCTCGTCTTGCTCGGGGCGGGCCTGGTGACGGCGCTGGTCGGGCTCAGGCTCCGGCCGGGTCTGGACCGGTGGGCCGACGCGCTGGCCGCTGGCGGGCTGACGGTATTGGTGCTGGCCGGGGTCGTGACCACGGGTGGCACGGTGGAGCAGGTCCAGCTCCGGGGGCGGACGACGGAACCGGTAACGATCGAGCTCAGCGGTTGCCGGGTGACCGGCCAGCGCTGGGACGAGGGCGCGGGGTCGGAGGACGAGGTCGAGTGCCGGTACGTCTGGTCGGTCGGCGGACGCACCTTCGACGAGGTGCGCCCGGCGGACAAGGTGCACCCGGACGGGCACCGGATCCGGCTGTGGGCGTCGCCGGAGGGCGGGGAGCTGGACGAGCACTCGTGGCAGACGGTCGTGGCGATGGGGTTGTCCGCGGCGGTGGTGGACGGGCTGGCGCTCCTGGCCGGTGCGGGGGCGTGGCGCCGGGTGTCGAGGCGGCGGGCCGAGCGAACGGGCGTGGCGGCCGAGCCGGTGCTCACCGCAGGCCGGGCGGGCACTGGCCGCGATCGCTGAGGCGCGGGGCCAGTTCGGGGCCGCGAGGCATGGCGGTCAGGGTGAAACGGCCCATCGCCGCAGCTCAATTGCAGATCAACAGATCGGCCGTCCCCATACTCGGAAGCCGTCGGGATGCACGGCGCCGGTGCAGGACGTGGGCAGGCGGCACGCGGGGAGTAGGGAAGAGCGAAGGAGGTCGGGCTATTGGGCAGACGGTTGCTGTGCCGCGTTGGCCATGTCGGCGGCGAGAGCCTGGGCGTCATGGTGGGCGCGTTGCCACCAGGCGGCGCCTGGGTGCTGGCCTGCGAGGTCGGCGGCGGGCTTCACCGCGGCGGCCAGGTCGGCGAACGCCTTCTGCAGTTGGACCGCCAGCTGGTCGTGGTCGGGAACGCCGCCACGAACAGCCCGGCGCAGTGAGCGCGCTGCTTTCCCCAGGTTTTCCGCAGCCTCCACCGTGTTGGCGGGCGCGCGCTTCTCCGGTGCGGTGTCGGTGAGGAGACGGGCCAGTTCGGCGCGCTGTTCGGCGGTGAGCAGGGTGCGCAGGACGCGGGCGTACTCGGCGGGCTCGATGGTCGCGGGGGATGCCGGGCTGTCGGCGACGCGGGTTCGGCTTCCTGGTACGCCGGTCAGCAAGCCCTGGCGCTTGAGCTCGGCGATGACACCGAACACCGTGGCGGAGGTGGTGCCGTGCACGCGCGGCTTCAAGAACCAAGGCCGCTCGTGGCGGCCCGCGGGGGACCCGGTGCCGGTACACGTCCAAGACTTCGCCGATCCGCTACTGGGCAAGGCCGTCCCCTACGGGATCTACGATCTGGCGGCGAACACAGGCTGGGTCAACGTGGGCACCGACCACGACACCGCTGCCTTCGCGGTGGAGTCCATCCGCCGCTGGTGGCACGGCCAGGGACGGGTCGCCTACGCGCAGGCGACCCGTCTGCTGATCACCGCCGACGCCGGCGGTTCCAAGGGCTACCGCACCCGGGCCTGGAAACTCGAACTCGGCCGACTCGCCGCCGAGACGGGCCTGACCATCACGGTCTGCCACCTGCCGCCCGGCGCATCGAAGTGAAACAAGATCGAGCACCGGCTCTTCTCCCACATCACCATGAACTGGCGCGGTCGGCCGCTCGCCAGCCACGAAGTCATCATCGAGTCCATCGCCGCGACCACCACCCGCACCGGACTGCACGTCACGGCCCGACTCGACACCAACACCTACCCGACTGGAGCCGCCGTCCGCGACGCGGAGACGGCCGCCCTGCCACTGACCCGGCACGCCTTCCACGGCGACTGGAACTACGCTCTCCACCCACAGCCAGCCCTGGTCATCCCGGCCGCACGAACCACGCAGACACACAAGCCGGAGTGGGAGCCGACCCTGCTGTCGGATCCCTCGCTGACCGGCATGTCACGGCGGCAGCTCGATGACCTGGTCCAGAACCTGGCCCAGCACGGGGACAGCCGACGCGGCCGTCCGCCAGGTCCTGGCCACCGTGCTCCACCTACGGGTCAACCTGGCTGCCGAACCCCTCGCCGTGCTGTTCGGTAGCAGCCGGACCGCAATGCACCGAACCCTCCTGAAGACCAGGAGGCTGCTCGAAACACGCGGCGTCGCCATCCCACCGACCACCACTGTCGCTCTCGCAACTCTCCAGACCCGCGTCATCAACCAGAGCCGCGAGCCCAACAGCAAGATCGAGACAACGTGTTAATGATCTGCAAGCCCTTAGGAGCAGCCGGGCACGGTGCTGGGGCTACCGCAGTTGTTGGGCTGGTTGAGGACGACGGGACTGACGTTCAGTGTCACCGTGCCGCTGGCCCTGAAGATGCCGCCACCGTCTGCACCCGTTCCCAGCGCCTGGTTCTTGGTCACCGGGCTACGGGTGAGAGTCGCGTTGCCGGAGGCCGTGTTGACGATGCCGCCACCGCGGGAGTTCGTACCATTGGTGGTGTTGCCGAGGACCGGGCTGTCGGTGAGCCGCACCGTGCCGGTCAAGTTGTAGATGCCGCCGCCCTGCGCATTGTTACCAGTGGCGGTGTTGCCGGTGACCGTGCTTGTCTGCAGCGTGATGGTGCCGGCTTGCGCGATGCCGCCGCCCAGCGCATTGCTACCGGTGACGTTGTTGCCGGAGACTACGCTGCTGGATAGCTTCACCATCGTGCCGACCGCGGCGGCGATCCCGCCGGCCAGGGTTCTTGCGTGGTTGCCGACGACCGTGCTACTGCTGACGGCCGCCGTGCCGGAACCTCCGAACGGGCTGACGAACAGGGCCCCGCCGGCCGCCGCGGTGTTGTTGCGGAGCGTGCTCCCGTTGACGGTCAACGCGCCATTGTCGTTGTCGACGGCCCCACCAAAGCTGTCGGCGGTGTTGGTGGCGAGGATGGTGTTGTTCAGCATCAGTCCGGGCCCGCCGCCGCTGAGCCAGATGGCACCGCCCCGGCCGTTGCCGAGGCTACTGGACGCGTGACCGTTGCTGAGGGTCAAGCTGTTGAGAGTGAGGTTCCCATTGGAGCCGTTGACTTGGAAGAAGCGGAAATTGGCCGCGCTTGCCGCTCGGGTGATGGTGTCGCCGCTTCCGTTGATCGTAACGGTGCTTGTGATGACCGGCAGTCCGTTGTCGTCGTTGGGCGGTGCGGCGTCAGTGAGGGTGTAGGTGCAACCCGGTCTGAGGTTGACCGTGCCGCCCACCGTGGCGACAGCGCCGATCGCGGCTTGCAGGTCGCTTTCGCTGCAGCTGGGCACGTTCACGATCGGCCCCTGGGTGGTGGCACGATCGGTTCTTCTTGCCTTGGCGGAGGGCATGCCGAGCACCGGGTTGATGGGCCCCGTAGCCGACTGCGACACGCCGAGTACGTCCGTGTCCGAGGCGGCCGCTTGTGCGGTAGCGGGTGGCGTAATGACACCAAAAGCGACGAGGGTGAGTCCCATGTGAATGGAGGCTCTACGAGAGATGCTCAGTCGCATCGGGGCTCCTTCGGGTGGATCGCGAGTGTCGTTCCAGTGAGTGACACCGGAACACAGAAATGATCTATGTCGTATCAGCCGATGAAATGAACCGGGACGCTCCGATGTCACCCGGATGGGGGTGTGCTGTGAGGTATGCGCAGGGGGTCTGTCCAGCGACTGGTGTATCTCGTGTTGTGTGAGTTACCGGCGGCCGACGGAGAGTCGGCCGTCGAAGGCGATGTCGAAGGCCTGGAGTGCGGGCTTCCAGCGCATGGTCCAGCGTTTGCGTCCCTGGCCGACCCTGTTGCCCATTCGGGTTGATCAGGTTTTCGTGGCGAGGTTGATCTCCAGGCGGGCGAGGTGGCTGGTGTGGGAGCGGTCGAGGGCGCGG
>NZ_JBHTTU010000239.1:0-3967 GCF_042794375.1 Kitasatospora sp. NPDC056531
ACCCCCGGCGTCAATGTCCGGAGCAAGGCCGGTCTGAACCGGGCCATCCTGGACAAGGGATGGCATCTGCTCGAACTCGCACTGCGCAACGCCGCCCGTCACGCGGGCAGCAGCGTGCTGCTGGTCAACCCCGCGTACACGTCGCAAACCTGCCATTCCTGCGGGCACCGCGCACCGGAGAACCGTGAGAGCCAAGCGGTCTTCCGGTGCGCGGCCTGCGGGCACCGGGACCACGCCGATGTGAACACCGCAAAGAACATCAAGGCCGCCGGGCAGGCGGTCTCAGGGCGTGGAGACCTCGGCACTGGCCGGTCCGTGAAGCGCCAACCAGCGGCCAGCCGCACCCGCACGGGGCGAAGCCCCCGTGCGGCACGCGCGGCCGGGATCCCCGTCCTTAGGGCGGGGAGGAAGTCAACAACCACACGTCGAAACGGGGAGACGGGATGAACATCCGTCAGGTGAGCGCCGCAGCCCGCGTCATAGGCCGCCGCAACGCTCTGCGCTACCTGGCGATCGGCGTCGGGTCCGCGCTGGTCGCCGCCTGCTCCGGCGGCGGCAGCAGCAGTGGTGACAGCGGGAAGGCGGCGGACAGCGGGAAGGCCGCTCCCCCGTCCGCCGGTTCCGGCGACTCCCCCGCCCCCACCACCACCCCGTCCGCCACCGCGAAGCCGACCGTCGCCGACCGCGCCTTCGACGCCTTCGTGCGCGGCAATTGGACCCTCCAGTCCACCAGCTCCCGGGGCAAGCCCCTGCACGGCAAGGTCACCGTCCAGACCGACGGCGGCGGCAACGGCGGCTGGACGATCACCTGGGACGGCCTGACCGGCAAGGCCGGCACC
Source organism: Kitasatospora sp. NPDC056531 (assembly GCF_042794375.1). Taxonomy (NCBI): domain Bacteria; kingdom Bacillati; phylum Actinomycetota; class Actinomycetes; order Kitasatosporales; family Streptomycetaceae; genus Kitasatospora; species Kitasatospora sp. NPDC056531. Next base: position 840 of record NZ_JBHTTU010000239.1, read on the forward strand.
TGGCGCGGCAGCTTCCTGCTGCGCGGCGGGCACCTGTCGCTGACGTTCTTCGACGGCCCCGGCCCGCTGGTCAACGAACACCGCTCCCCCGAGGCCCTCAGCGTCCCCGCGACGGTGGGCGACAGCGTCCAGCTCACCCTGCCCTGGCAGCCGCCCGGCTCCAACGACAGCAGCAAGGAGAACCTGGCGGTGACGTACGACGGCACCACCCTGACCATCGTCCACACCGCCGGCAGCAGCAGGACCACCCACGTCTAAACCTGCAACAGACCCCCAGCCGCCTCGGGGGTGGGCGGGGTGTCGGGCGGCGTCCCGGGGCGTGCGGTAGGCGGTGAGCCGCGCGACGTCGGGCCCGACGCGCCGCCAGGGCCCCCGGAAGGCCAGCACCGCGATGGCGGCCGTCGGGAAGCGGCCCCGCATCCGGGCCAGTTGGTCGTCGTCCTCGGCCTCGCCGGCCAGGGTGTCGGCCGCCTCGTGGATGACCGGGTTGTGGCCGAGCACGAGCAGGGTGCCCACGTCGTCCGGGGTCTCGGTGAGCAGTGCGATGAGCTGCTCGCCGAGGCCGACGTCGTAGAGGCGCCCGTCGTAGACGGTCTCGGGCTCGGTAGGCAGTTCGGCGGCCATGAGCGCCCAGGTCTCGCGGGTGCGCACCGCGGTGGAGACCAGCGCGAGGTCGGGGGTGAGGCCCTGGTCGGCGAGCCAACGACCGGCCGCCGGGGCGGCCTTGCGGCCCCGCTCGGCCAGGGGGCGGTCGTGGTCGTCCACGTCGGGCCAGTCGGACTTGGCGTGGCGCACCAGGACGATCCGGCGCTGCTTCTCCTCGGGCACGGGCTACTCCATGGTTCCGTACGGGCGCACCGTCCACGTCGTGCACCGCGCGTACCCGTCCTCCCAGCTCTGCTCGGAGTGCGGGCACCGCGACGGACCCAAGCCCCTCGCGGTCCGCGCGTGGGCCTGCGGCACGTGTGGCGTACTGCACGACCGCGACCTCAACGCTGCTCGCAACATCCTGGCCGCCGGGCAGGCGGACAGGCTAAACGCCCCTGGAGGGCCGGCAAGTCCTGGCGTGGCGATCCCACGCCAGGCGCGGCCCGTTGAACGGGGAACCCGCCTCGGCGACCTGCGGACCACGGATACCCGTGCCGCAGGCGCGGGAGGAATCCCCTGGCTTCAGCCGGGGGAGGATGTCAAGGCCATTGACGTGCGGATTCAGCCTAGTCAGCCCGGCGCCGCCTCCCCCGTCGGCCCCCGCGGAGAGGCGGCGGCCGAGTCGTCCTCGCACACCGTCACTGACGTGGCGTCAGGATCCAGCCCCTGCCGGCGAGTCGGGTCGCAGGGGCGGGCCGCTCCGGGACGTCCCGCCGGCGGGACCGCCGTCGCGGAGCCCGTATCCGGCTTGCGGAGGACACCGAATCCGACACGTCTTGAACACATCTGCCCCGCAAGTGGCCGGGCGTCACTCCCAGCACCCAGTTGGTCGACCGGGCCCGACGAGCATCCCACCCCGCACCGGCAACTGTTACTGACAGTTCCGACCTGCGTCTCTCCGTGTTCATGGCGCCTTCGATGAATGTGTTCAGGAAGATAACGAAAAGGCGCGGCATGGTCTCGTATTGGATTTACTTCTTGACTACATCTGGCGCGTAAGGGTTGACTCCCTTCCACCCCGCCGCACCGTCGCGGCGACGTCAGGGAGGCACCCCCACATGAACGCAACGATGCGTCGCGCCGTCATCGCCACCGCGGCCGTCTCGATGGCCCTGTCCATGGCCGCGTGCGGCAAGGCCGGCGGCGACAAGAAGGACTCCGCCGCTTCCGGCGACAACAAGTCCATCGGTCTGCTGCTGCCCGAGAACGCGTCCTCCACGCGCTACGAGTCGTTCGACCGCCCGTTCATCGAGGCCAAGGTCAAGGCCCTGTGTGCGGACTGCAAGGTGCTCTACAACAACGCCGAGGGCAGCGCCGCCAAGCAGAAGCAGCAGTTCGACACCCTGATCGCCCAGGGCGTGAAGGTGATCGTCCTGGACGCCTTCGACGCCACCTCCACCCAGGCCTGGGTCAAGGAGGCCGCCGACAAGGGCGTGAAGGTCGTCGCCTACGACCGCCTGGCCACCGGCCCGGTCGCCGCCTACGTCTCCTTCGACAACGAGAAGGTCGGCGAACTCCAGGGCCAGGCCCTGGTCGACGCCCTCGGGGACAAGGCCGCCGACGCCAACATCGTCATGATCAACGGCGACGACGCGGACCCGAACGCCGGCCAGTTCAAGGCCGGCGCCCACAAGGTCCTCGACGCCAAGGTCAAGAAGGTCGTCTACGAGCAGTCCGGCGAGTGGAAGCCCACCGTGGCCGGCCAGAAGATCGGCGCCGCGATCACCCAGTTCGGCAAGGACGGCTTCCAGGCCGTCTACTCCGCCAACGACGGCATGGCCGGCGCCATCATCACCCAGCTCCAGGGTGCGGGCATCAAGGTCCCCGTCGGCGGCCAGGACGCCGGCCTCGACGCCGTCCAGCGCATCGTCAACGGCGACCAGGCCTACACCATCTACAAGGCCTACAAGCCGCTCGCCGACTCCGCCGCCGAACTGGCCGTCGACCTGCTGCAGGGCAAGGACGTCAAGTCCGTCGCCGCCGCCAGCGTGGACAGCGCCACCGACAAGGGCATCCCGGCCAAGCTGCTCGACCCCAAGGTCGTCACCAAGGACAACATCAAGGACACGGTCATCGCCGACGGCCTCTACAAGGCCGCCGACATCTGCACGGCGGACTACGCCGCCGCCTGCGCCGCCGCCGGCCTGAAGTAGCACGCGCGGGCGGAGCTCCCCACCCCCGGGGAGCGCCGCCCACACCGCGCGGCGGGCCCCGCCCCGCCCGGCACCCCACTTTTCGACGCTCACCCGCCCTGCGCCGCACGACGCGCGGGCCAGCCCGGCCGCCGACCCACCATCACGGCGCGCACGGGGAAGAAGGAGATGGTTCACGTGACAGGCGCACCCGTACTGGCGTTGCGCGGGATCTCCAAGCGCTTCGGCGCCGTCCAGGCACTGACCGACGTGCACCTGGAGGTACACGCAGGCGAGGTGGTGGCCCTGGTGGGCGACAACGGCGCCGGAAAGTCCACGCTGGTGAAG
>NZ_JBHTTU010000240.1:0-3881 GCF_042794375.1 Kitasatospora sp. NPDC056531
GGCCGTCGACCTCGCCGCCCGCGTCCGCGCCGGCCAGGCCGACGTACGGGAGACCGCGGACGCGATCCGCACCTGGTACCGCTGAGCCTCCTCACCCCCAATCCGATGTCGTACGGGCGAGTTGACCGTAGGATCGAAGCGGTCGTACACGGGGGGAAAACGTGAAAACCGACTCGCTGCGGCGTCATGCCGCCATTTCGACGGTCATCGGACTGGCATTCAGCACCCTGGCCTCCTGCGCCACGTCGACGTCCACGCACGCCGGCCCGGCCGCCTCGGCCACCGTCCCGCAGAGCGCGGTCAGGGTGCCGTTCTCCGACGAGGTCGCGGCCGGCCTTCAACGGATCCGCGCCGCGACGGGCACCCCGCCCAAGGACCAGTGGGCCTACTACCGGGACCAGGGTGGCACGATCTGGTTCTTCTGGCCCCTCCCCGACGGCCGGTCCTGTACTGGGCGGGAGTTCAACCTCCCGGATGACAGTGACGTCCGGGAGGTCGGCTGCAGCGCCAACCCGCTTCCCGACGGCAGCACGCCCGCCGTGAGGGTGTTCGACGACCCGGCCAGTGTGGCCGGCGGTCGCTGGGTGAGCTTTCTCTACGCCGACCAGGAGGAGGTCCTGGACCTCGCCTGCGGCGACCAGCACCTCGCCGCCGAACGCGTGGTCAGTTTCCCGACCCCGTACGGCCGCCGCGCCGTCTACGCCGTCGGGACCCCGTGGGCCGTACTGGGCACGCTGCGGGCCGAGGTCCGCCGCGCGGACGGCAGCACCACGGCCACAACGGTGGCGTTCCCGCAGCCGGGCGGAGCCAGGGTCTCCTCCGAGCGCATCTGCGCGTGAGAAGTCGGCCGGTCCGACTTCTCACGCGGCCTCGGGAGCCGCTCAGCCGGCGCTTCGCCGGGTTTCTCTGAGGTGGACGTCGATGTAGCGAGCGAGGGTCGGCGGGTCGTCGGGGTGGTCGGCCTGGAAGCTCACTCGGCGCAGCAGGCTGACGCCGTCGAGGGTGATGCCCTCGCGGGCCAGGACGAAGAGCAGGGTGAGGAAGGCGGCGCGGGCGTTGCCGTCGTCGAACGGGTGGAAGTAGCACACGTCGAGGTAGGCGCGGGCCGCGCGGGCGGTCAGCGGGAGGTCGCTGTCGGCCGCGCTCTCGGCGAGGCAGGAGTCGAGGCGGGTGCGGGTGTCGGGGGCGATGCCGTAGCGTTCCCGGCCTTCCTTGGCGAAGGCGGGCAGGGTGCGGAAGGGCGGCGGCTGCGGTGTGCCCAGGACGTGTTGCTGCCAGCCGCTGAGCAGGTCGAAGTCGAGTGCGGCGCCGCGTGCGGCGTCCGCCCGCAGCCGGTCGAGGGCCGCGAGCAGGCCGGCCGCACGGGCCGGGTCGAGGGCGCCGTCGAACTCGCGGATGTCCTCGGCGGCGCCGTCACGCTCCGGTGTCACGGGTCCGTGCCCGGCCTCGGGCGAGGGCTCCGGCCAGGCGACGGTCCCGCGCAGGGCGAGCCAGTCGCGCAGGTGGTCGGGTGCGGGATCGGCGGGGTGGGGCACGGCCTCTGCGAGGGGCAGCGCCAGCGCGATCCGCTCGGCGACGTCGTCGATCAGGACCAGCTTCGGGGCGGTCCAGCTCGTGAACCGTCCGCCGATCGCCTGCCGGACCAACTGCCGGGCGGCGTCCGGCGCGAACCCCCAGCGGCTGAGGAACCAGGTGAGCACCTCGTGACAGTGCCCGTACCAGGCGCTCTCGGCGCCGGTGCGGTCGATCACCTGCTGGATGAGGTTCCGGGCGGCACGCTCCCACAGGATCCGCTGGTCGTCGATGGCGGCCGGGTCCAGCGGGTACGCCTCGAAGCGGTCGGCGAGGCTCTCCAGCCACCCGCGCCACTCGTACAGCGAGGCGATGACACGCTCGACCGTCTCCTCCGGGGTGGTGACCGAGTCCCGGGGGCAGCACCAGTTGCCGACCGGCCCGCCGTCGAGGCCCGCTTCGCCTACCGAGTAGCGCCAGCCCCCGGCCCAGCTGCCGAAGTGTTGGACGAGGGCGAGCGTCATGGCGTCGGTCCAGCGCTCGGCCACGGTCCACCCCCACTGGGTCATCGCGGGATCGATGACGCTGAGGTCCGGCCGGCGGGGCACGTTCCGGGCCGGTGCGAGTGCGCGCACCTCGCGGTCGGCCGAGTCGTAGTCGAAGGGGTGCAGGGCGGGGTCCATCTCGTCCCAGGCGAGACCGCCGGGGTACAGCTCCAGAATCACCGGGCCAGCCTGGCACGACCCCCTGACGCCGGATCAAGCGATTTTCGTCTTCGGTGCACAGGGCCCGGGAGCGGACCTCGGCCCAGAGGTCGGAGGGGCTGAAGTCGGGCGCGAGCGGCCACCGGGCTGACCTCGGGTCCGGATCCGTGCGGTGGCGGTTCCGGGGGCGCCGGCGGGCCCGGTCAGACGGCCAGGAGCTGGGTGCGGGCGGGGGCGGCGTACGGGTCGTCCCGGGCGAGCAGGTCGGTGTGGGTGCCGATGGCGCGGATGCGGCCGGCGTCGAGGACGACGGTGCGGTCCGAGTCGGCGGCGGTGGCCAGGCGGTGGGCGATCACCAGGACGGTTGTGGTGCGGGTGACCTGGGCGACGGCCTCGCGCAGTGCCTGCTCGTTGGCGGCGTCGAGTTGGCGGGCCGGAGACGGAGAGCGCGGCGGCCACCCGCTCGGGGTCGGCGAGGCGTTCGGCGGTGGCTGCGACGGCTGCGGCGGCACGTTCGCGCAGGGGCGTGAGGGTGTCCGCGTGGTTGCTCGGTCGGATCACGCGACGGCCTCGACCGTGCCGAGCGCGGCCACCCGCCCCTGGTGCGCCCGCACCGTCCGCCGTGCCAGGGCGAGCGAGCGCTCCTCGCCCGCGCGGTCCACGCCGATCAGCCGGTGGTGGTGCATGTGCAGCAGCGCCCCGAGCGCCGTGTCGGGGCCGCTCCACTCCTCGTCCAGCTGTGCGCGGTAGGCGGCCAGGGCGGCGGCCCGCTCGTCCCAGGAGGCGAGGAGGTCGCTTCCGCCGGGCAGCCGGCCGAGTTCCGTCCAGTGGCCGCTGGGGTCGATCAGCGATTTGGCCTGTTCCCGTACGGCCGACGGCAGTTCGTGCCGTTCGGTGGCGCGGTGGAGCCGGGTGAGCAGGCCGAGGTCGCCGAAGTGGTGGGCCAGGTCGACGTAGTTGGCGGCGGCGAGGGTCAACGGGTGGACGTCCAGGCGGCGTTCGCGCAGCAGCCGCAGCTGCTCCAGACAGGAACGGCTGTCCGCCGCGAACACCCGCTCGGCCGCCGCCATCGCCGCCGGGCCGCCGTAGCGCTCCAACTCCGGTTCGTAGCCGTCCAGGACCAGCCGGTCGGCGAGCCCGGCGGTGGCCAGGCGGTCGGCCCAGGCGCCGAGGGCGGGGAGCAGTTCGCCGCAGAGCGCGGCCGGGTCGCCGTGGAAGCGCAGCCGCAGGTGCGGATCCGGGTCGAGGTAGCGGATGAAGAACCAGCGGTCGACCGCGGCGGGGAGGTGTTCCAGCAGCGCGGGCAGCTCCTGGCTGAGCAGGTCGTCCTGGCGGGCCGTGGCGCAGTACAGCTTGGCGTACAGCCAGGTCGAGCCGGGGCCGTGCACGGTCCGCCGTCGGGGCGGTGCCACGGCCGGGGTGCGGGCCGTGCCGGGGGAGCGACGGATGAGGGCGAAGGCCAGCTCGTTGGCGCGGCCGCCCTCGCCCAGCCAGTCGGCCGGTCGCTCGGGCGCCTCCTGGAGGTATCCGCCGGCGCTGCCGGTCCATGCGTGGCGCAGCAGCTCCCGGTGGCGCTCGTCCGCCAGGTCGAGGGTGAGGCGCTGGTCGTCGCTCACGCTCTGCACCATGCGCGGCACCCGCCAGCGGCGCCGCCACAGCTCCAGC
>NZ_JBHTTU010000241.1:0-3833 GCF_042794375.1 Kitasatospora sp. NPDC056531
CCGACGTGATCGACCGGCTGATGCGGCTGCTCGCCCCCGGCGGCGCACTCTTCATCGGCGACGTCCGCAACCTGCGACTGCTGCGCCCGCTGGCCACCGCCGTCCAGCTGCACCGCGCCGCCGACGGCACCGACCTGCCCGCGGTCGCCCGCGCCGTCGAGCAGGCCCTGCTGGTGGAGAAGGAACTCCTGGTCGACCCGGACTTCTTCACCGTCCTGCGCGACCGTGACCACGACCATGACCACGACCGCGACGCAGACCTTGGCACCGACATCGGCGCCGTGTCCGTGGAGGTCAAGCGCGGCCGCCACCACAACGAACTGACCCGCTACCGCTATGATGTGACGCTGCACAAGCGGCCGGCCGTTCCGGTCGAGCCGCAGGACCTGACCTGGGGCCGGGACGTCACCGACCTCGCGGACCTGCGCGAATTGCTCGGGCGGCCCGGCACCGGCCCGGTGCGCCTCACCGGGGTCCCCAACCGCCGCGTCGCACGCGAGGCCGACCTGGCCCGGGCGGTGCGGAACGGGGACGGCACGCTCGCCGGGCTGCTGGAGCGGCTGCACGGCCCGGACGGCGGCGGCCTGCCCGACCCGGAGGACTTCCACGCCCTCGCCGAGGACCTCAGCCGCCGGGTGGACCTCACCTGGTCGGCCGACGTGCCCGAAGCCCTCGACGTGCTCCTCACCGACGGAGCGGCGGACGCCCCCGTCGAGGCCTACCGGTCAGTGCGGCAGGCCGGCACCGCACTGTCCTCGCTCACCAACCGCCCGACCGGGAGCCGCACCAGCGGCGCCCTCGTCGGCGAACTGCGCGACCGGCTGCGCGAGCGCCTGCCCGAGTACCTCGTGCCCTCGGCCTTCGTGGTCCTGGACGCGCTGCCGCTGACCGCCAGCGGCAAGCTCGACCGTCGTGCTCTGCCCGCCCCCGACCTGGGGACGGTCGCAGGTGGGCGGGCACCACGCACCCCGCAGGAACAGCTGCTCGCCGAACTCTTCGCCGACCTGCTCGGGCTGCCCCGGGTGGGCGTCGAGGACAGCTTCTTCGACCTCGGCGGGCACTCGCTGCTGGCGACCCGGCTGGCCTCCCGGATCCGGGCCGTCCTCGGCGCCGAGCTGGAGGTCCGTACGCTCTTCGAGCACCCGACCGTGGCCGCCCTGGCGGCCCGCCTCGACGGCTCCGTCACGCAGCGCCCCGCGCTGACCGCCCGGCCGCGCCCCGAGCGGATCCCGCTGTCCTACGCCCAGCGCCGCCTGTGGTTCCTGCACCGCATGGACGGGCCGAGCGCCACCTACAACATGCCGCTCGCGCTGCGCCTGGACGGCCCCCTCGACCGGTCGGCGCTGCGGTCCGCCCTGGCGGACGTGACCGCCCGGCACGAGAGCCTGCGGACCGTCCTGCGCGAGGCGGACGGCGTGCCGTACCAGCTCGTGCTCGGCGCGGCCGACGCGTGCCCGGAGCTCCCGGTGGTCGAGCTCGACGAGACCGAGCTGCGCGGGAACCTCGCGCGCAGTGCCCAGCGCGGCTTCGACCTGGCCGCCGAACCACCGATCAGGGCGGAGCTGTTCGCGCTCGCCCCCGAGCGGCACGTGCTGCTCGTCGTGGTCCACCACATCGCCGGCGACGGCTGGTCGATGGGCCCGCTCTCCCGGGACCTGGCCGCGGCCTACGGGGCCCGCTGCCGGGGCGAGGAACCGGGGTGGTCCGCCCTGCCGGTCCAGTACGCCGACTACACCCTGTGGCAGCGTGACCTGCTCGGCGAGGCCGCCGACCGGGACAGCCTGTTCACCCGGCAACTCGACTACTGGAAAGAGGAGTTGGCCGGTCTGCCGGACCAGGTCCGGCTGCCCGCCGACCGGCCCCGGCCGGCCGAGGCCTCCCAGCGGGGCGGCCGGGTCGGAGTCCGGCTCGACGCAGACCTGCACCGGGAGCTGCGGGACCTGGCCACCGCGCAGGGCGCCAGTATGTTCATGGTGCTCCAGGCGGGCCTCGCGGCCCTGCTCACCCGGCTCGGCGCCGGCACCGACATCCCGATCGGGAGCCCGATCGCGGGCCGTACCGATCAGGCGCTGGACGAGTTGGTCGGGTTCTTCGTCAACACCCTGGTGCTGCGCACCGACACCGGCGGCGACCCGGGCTTCGCCGAACTGGTCGGCCGGGTCCGGCAGCGGGCCCTGGCCGCGTACACCCACCAGGACGTGCCGTTCGAGTACCTGGTCGAGGCCGTCAACCCCACCCGGTCGCTGGCCCACCACCCGCTGTTCCAGGTCATGCTGGCCCTGCAGAACGCGCCGGTCGGCGAGTTCGCCCTGCCAGGCCTGGAGACCTCCTACCTGGAGGCCCCGACCGACACCGCGCGGGTCGACCTGACCGTCAGCCTGGCCGAGCGGTACGGCCCGGACGGAAGCCCGGCGGGTGTGCTCGGCGTGGTCGAGTACGCGACCGACCTGTTCGACCCGGGCACCGTGGAGCGGTTCATCGCCCGCTGGACGCGGCTGCTGCGCGCGGCCGCCGCCGAGCCGGAGCGGCCGATCGGTCGGCTCGACCTGCTGTCCGGGGAGGAGCGGCGCGACCTGCTGGTCGGCTTCAACCGGACCGGCGCCGAGCTGCCCGAGGCCGGCCTGCCGGAGCTGTTCGCCCGCCGGGTGGCGGCCACGCCGGACGCTGTCGCCGTCGTCGCGGGCACGAGCGAACTGACCTACCGGGAGCTCGACCGGCGGGCCAACCGCCTGGCCCGGGCCCTGGTCGGCCAGGGCGTGCGGCCGGAGACCCCGGTGGCGGTGCTGCTGGACCGTTCGGCGGAGCTGGTCGTCGCGATCCTGGCGATCGTCAAGGCGGGCGGCGCCTACGTTCCGCTCGACCCGCGCTTCCCCTCCTCCCGGACCGACCTGATCGTCCGCGAGACCGGCGCCGCGCTGGTGCTCACCGAGGACGTGCTGACCGCGCTGAGCCTGACCGAGCTCGACGACACCGACCCGCAAGTCGGCTGTGATACAAGGCAGTTGGCGTACGTGATGTACACCTCCGGCTCCACCGGCCGACCGAAGGGCGTCGGCGTCACCCACCGGGACGTGGCGGCGCTCGCGCTCGCCCCGTGCTGGCGCGAGGGCGGCCACGAGCGGGTGCTGCTGCACTCGCCCACCGCCTTCGACGCCTCGACGTACGAGTTGTGGGTGCCGCTGCTCGGTGGCGGCCGGGTCGTCGTCGCACCGCCCGGCCGGCTCGACCTCGACCTGCTCGCCGGAGCGGTCACCGGACACGGAGTCACCGGACTGTGGCTGACGGCCGGATTGTTCCGGCTGGTGGCCGAGGAACGGCCGGAGCTGCTCGCCGGCGTCCGCGAGGTGTGGACCGGTGGCGACGTGGTGCCACCGGCGGCCGTCGCCCGGGTCCTGGCGGCCTGCCCGGACATCGCCGTGGTCAACGGCTACGGCCCGACGGAGACCACGACCTTCGGCGCCCACCACCGGGTCCGCGCGCTCCCCGCCCACGCGGCGACCGTGCCGATCGGCCGGCCCATGGCGAACATGCGGGCCTACGTGCTCGACACCGGGCTCCAACCGGTGCCCGCGGGCGTGGCCGGCGAGCTCTACCTCGCCGGGGCGGGCGTGGCCCGCGGCTACCTGGGCCGGCCCGGACTGACGGCCGAGCGGTTCGTCGCATGTCCGTTCGAGGTCGGGGAGCGGATGTACCGCACCGGCGACCTCGCCCGCCGCGGCTCCGACGGCCAGCTGCGGTTCGCCGGCCGCGCCGACGACCAGATCAAGCTGCGCGGCTTCCGGATCGAGCCGGGGGAGATCGAGAGCGCGCTGCGCCGCAGCCCCCTGGTGCGC
>NZ_JBHTTU010000242.1:0-3821 GCF_042794375.1 Kitasatospora sp. NPDC056531
GACCCCCGCGAGTTCGCGGAAACTGAAGGTTCTTCAGCGCGAACCCGAGGGTCCGTTGCCCTGATGTTAGGGGGTGGACCCATGGGTTCGTGGTGAAGTCGTGGGGTCGGCTTCCGACAGCTGTTCCAGGAGGGCGCGGGCGGAGTTCGTGTAGCGGATCGCGGTCTTCTCGCTGAGGCCGAAGACCTCGGCGAGGTGGAGGGGGTCGGGACCACGGACGAGTGCCTCGTCCAGCTGGCGGTCCATGCGGAGCCGCTCCAGAGTCGCGGGCTGGCCGTGCAGGGCTGGACCGGCAACTGAGTTCCTGCTGATGGGCCCGGTTCCCAACGCGGTCTGCTTGTTGATCAGCAGGTGCGGGTTGGCGGTGTCGGGCCAGCGGCGACGGCGGAACTCCAGCCATTCCCTGGCGAGTTGAAGCGTGAGGTCGTCCAGTCGACGGGTGCGGCCGTCGATGGTCAGGCGCCGGTTGCCGATGTCGAGGTCGTCGAGCTGGAGGCGGCGCATGGCGCCGGCCCGCGCCGCGTGGACCGCGGCGAGGGCGAGGATCAGCCGGTCGGCGGGGTGGGTGACGGCAGTGACGGAACCGTTGATGTGCTCGGGCTTCAGAGGCTGGAGGATGCCTTCCTCGCGCTGGCCGACGCGGATGCGGGTGGTCGGGTTCTTGAAGATGGTGCCGTTCTTCTTGGCCCGGCCGAACAGGGACCGCAGGGCGACGATGGCCGCGTGGCGTTGCTGGCCGTGCACCGTGTCGAGGTGGGCGAGTACGTCGTCGCGGGTCACTTCGCGCAGATGGTCGTAGCGGTTTGACCATTCCAGCAGCACGGACCGGATCCGGTTGAGGTAGTTGATCACCGTGGTGCCGTGCCGGGCCCGGGAACGAGGGCCGCCGTCATGCAGCAGCCGGGCCCAGTCCCCGACGTCGCGGGCGATCCCCGGGGTGAGGCCGTCGAGCTTGGACTCCAACCAATGTTCGAACGAGGACGGCCGGTCGTCGAGGAGCACGCCGATGAGGTCGAGCACCTCGGTGGTGCGCTCGACGCTGATGCCGCGCGACCGCAGCATCGGGAAGATCTCCGAGTATCTGACGGTGTCGCCTTCGGCATGGTCGGCCAGCAGGAGGACCAGGGCCCGATCGACGGTCAGGCGCGTCCGTCGGGGCCAGCCGCGGGCCTCCCCGAGCCGATGGGCGTTATGGCGGGCCCAGGCCAACCAGGGATTGCTGTGGTGCGCGTACTCCTCGCCGATCCACCGCTGCGTGAGGTCACGCCGTGCTTCGAACAGCGTCTGCTGGCACCCGGCCGCGGACGGTGGCGGCGCTGGAGCAGGATCAGGGCGTCTGGGCCGGCCCCGGCGGGCGTGCTTGATTGGCGTCGGCTTGGCCCGCCGGTCCCAGAGTGCCGTCATGCCGTAGAAGAACAGCTGGTGGTGACGCAGCTCAGGCAGCAAGGACTCCGGCCTCGCACCGGTCTCGGCGGCCTCCGCCCTCGCCTGCACCCAGCACAGACGGCAGTACTCCTCCCGCAGCGGCACTCGGCGTGTGCAACCGGCGCACTCGCCCACCTTCCAGCGCCTGGCGAACGAGGAGCATGTCGAGCACCGCGGCTCGAAGAAGCGTCCCCAGGCCAGACACTCCGGGCAGGAACTCGGACCCATGGTCACTGCGGCGGCAGGGACCGGCCGTCCCGCCGGCGCGGGACCACTGCCGGGGCCGGGCCGGACACGGCGGCAGCCTGCTGGCCGCTCTCCTCGCCGGGACGGCGGACCTTGTCTGGCTCGGGGATCAGCAGGTCACCGATCTCGCAGCCGAGGACAACGCAGATGACGTCCAGGTCCTCCAGCTTGAGGGAGACCGGCTGACCGGACCACAGCCCGGACATCTTCCCCGCCGAAATCACCAACCCGTGCTCGGCCAGGCTCCGTTGGAGCTCGGATGCCTTCCAGATACCCTTGTTCGCAGCCGTCAGCCGCAGGTTCCACCTCATCGGATCAGCCCTTCCAGCCGCTTCGCGGCCCGCTCGGTCCCGGCGACCCAGGCGTCCTCGACCCGAGTCTGCTGGACGTGGACGTATCGCATCGTCGTGGCGATCCAGGAATGTCCCAAAACCTCCTGGATTGCGAGCAAGTCCAGCCCGTTCTCGTAGAGTTGGGACGCGCAGAAATGCCGCAGGACATGCGGCGTCAGCCGCTCGCCCCACCCCGGCAGATGCGCCTTGGCCGCCTCCTTGAGCCCGCCGCGCAGGGCGTCGTCGCCCACCCGGCGCGAGGAACCGTCCGTGTTCTTGCGCTCGGAGGGGAACAACGGGGCGCCGGGGCGGGTGTGGTCGTCGTCGAACTGGCCCCAGACGTCCTCGATGAACCACCGCAGTGTGCGGTCGGCGCCGTTGATCAGCGGGACCATCCGCTCGCGCGGGCCCGAGCCGCGGGCGCCCTTGCCGTGGCGGACGTGGAGTTTGCCGAAGCGGCCCAGGTTCCACTTGATGTCGTCCAGGTCGAGCTTGCATGCCTCGCTGACCCGCAGGCCGACCTGGGACATCAGCTTCGAGGCGGTGTAGTTCCGAGCGGTCGGGGCGAACTTGCGGCAGGTCGCCAGTTCACCGCCCCAGCCGGTGAACAGCGTCCCGACTTCCGGCTCTGTCGGCGGGATCCGCAGTGCCGCGTCCTTGGCGCCGCGCGGCCGGTTCATCTCGTCGATCGGGCACTCGACCACCCGACCGGTCATCCGGTGGAGCTCGACCTTGTGCCGCAGCTCCAGGAACAGGAAGTACGTGGTCAGCGCCTGGGACCGGGCCAGCCGGGTGCCGCTGGGTGAGTTCCGCAGCACCTTCCCGAAGTACGCGTCGGCATCGGCAGGCTCCATGTCCCACAGCGGTCGGCCGAACCAGGTTCTGATCTGCTCCAGGTGCCCGACATCCCCGCGGATGGTACCGTCCGCCAGGCCCGCCGAGGCCCGTGCGAGGACGAACCCGGACAGCACGTCGGTCTCGAACCGCTCCAGCTCCTCCGCCGACGCGGGCGCCCAGTGTTCACGCAAATCCCGTACGACCGCCAGCGCCAACCCGAGCCTCCTCGCCTTCGGCCCGACTGCGGATCGGTCGGACGAGATGAGAACGCTTCAGGAATCCCGAAGTTACGTCACAGGCCAGTAGAGCTCAGGGGGACTCTCAGGATGTCGCACATGCATTCCGTGAGGTTAGGTGCGAACGAATCCGGCTGGGTCGGCCAGGTAGCGGTCAAGGTCCGGGTCTTCGTGGAGTGCGTCGAACTCGTCGTAAATCTGCCACGCCGGGCCGAGCTCGGCGCGAAGGCGGCCGAGCGCCTGGCGTACCGCCTCGTTGAAGTCGTGACACTCCGCTTCACGCCACGGCCCCGGGTCCGGGGGGTAATCCCAGTTCAACGACGTATCGTAGCGATCTATCAGCCTGCGCAGGCCGTCACGGAGGTCGTGACTGATCGGTAGTCGGTCCAGCTCGACCGCGTACCCCCACACCTCCTTGTCCTCGGGCGTGACCGCCCAAAGGACTACGCCTGATCCAGCGTCGAAGAAGAACCTGGCGGTGGGCATGGCGTCGACCTCTCGATATGTATCGATTCAAGCGGCCACCACGGTACTTGACGAGGCTGCCGCAGCAGACCCCACGGTTCCCGGATGCGGCTGACGCCTCACCTTCACCCCGATCGCAGATCGATCGGACAAAGTGAGAGCTCTTCGAGAATCCTGAAATTCTGTCACCGGATCGACGAACACTCCAAGGAGACCGAACATCCTGGCCACGAGGGCAAGGACTCAGCAGGGCTCAGGGGAACTCACGGGATGTCGCACA
>NZ_JBHTTU010000243.1:0-3796 GCF_042794375.1 Kitasatospora sp. NPDC056531
CTCGCAGGACGGCGAGCGCGATGCCCACCAGCGCGGCGTTGGCCGCCGCCACGATCAGCACCCCGCGCGTGTAACCGGCGAACGTACGCCAGGCGGCGCGCCCCGCCAGGTCGCACACCGGACGCGCCCGGGCCGGGAGTTGGCGCTGCGCCCAGCACCACATCCGGTCGCCGGAGTGCAGGAAGAACACCGAGCAGAAGATCGCGAGGGCCAGCGCGGTGAGCAGTTCGACGGCCCGGCTCGCCTCATTGAACGCGGTGCTGAGCAGCGCCGAGCGATGGCTGCTGACGAACTCTCCGATCTTCGCCCGGAGGCCGGTGACGGTGCCGGCCCGCAGGCGGAAGGGCGCGCCGGTCAGCCAGTGGTCGATCCGGCCGAGGCCGCCGCGCAGCTCGGCGCCCAGCCCGTTCCACTCGCCGGCGACGGTCGTCCCCACCAGTGTGAGGACCCCGCCGAGGACCACGACGGCGAGAACGAAGGCGAGCAGGACGGCGAGCGAGCGGGGCAGCGCCAGGGCCAGCAGGTCGACGAGCGGTCGCAGGACGGAGGTGATGACCAGCGCCAGGAACACCGCGATGACCGGCAGTTCGAGCCGGGCGAGCACGGTGACGGTCAGGTAGGCGGCCACGCCGAGCAGGAGCAGGCGCCACGTGTACCCGGCGGCCGTCCGCAGCCCACGCGGCACCCGGTCCCCAGGTACCGCATGCCGGGTCCGAGGCGAGGCCACCCGGGGGCGGCGGCTGCCGAGCGGCGGGGGACGCCGGTTCGGTCCGGTGCCGTTCACTCGCACGGGCCGCCTCCTCGGGCTCGGCCGGATTCCGTCCGGTGTCCTGCGGCTACCCGGGCGGGTGTGCGGGAAACGGGTGCGCTCACAGCTGCGCCGTCACCGCGACCAGCAGCGCGGCCAGGCCCACGGCCAGCCAGGCCACGTAGTCGCCGAGCAGCCCGGAGTGGAGGCGGCGCAGCGGCAGGACGGCCGTCCGGTACAGCCCGCCGGTGCCGTGCCCGGGGGTGCGGCGGACGGCGACGGTGGCGAAGCCGACGGCCAGCAGGGCGGACAGCAGGCCGAGGGCGATCCCGGAGGCGGTCCACGACGCGTCGGGGGCGGAAGCGACGGGTGCTCCCGGCTGTCCGAGGACATCGGCGAGGTAACCGACGCGGTCGGCGAAGACCGACGCTCCCTCTGCGAGCGCCCGGCCGATGTCGGGCAGGATGCCGACGGCCAGGCAGCCGGCCAGCAGCAGTCCCGGTACGACGAGCATCGGCGGGGGAAGTCGGCGGTCGGGGGAACGGATCTCGGGTTCCTCGCCCTCGCCGGTGGTCGCGGCCACCTCCGGGTGTTCGGAGGGCGGGGCGCCGACGCCGCCGAAGACCCGCAGGCCCGCGCGCAGCACCGCACCGCCGGTGAGCGCGGACACGAGGACGAGCACGGCTGGCAGCCAGCCGAGTTCGCGTCCGGCGGCCTCCTCGGTGACGGCCTTGCCGAGTCCGGTGCCGAACGGCGGAAGACCGGCCAGGGCGAGGCCACCGAGGACGAACAACGCGCCGGGCAGCTTGAGTTCGCGGGCTCGGCCGTGCAGTCCGTGTTCGTCCACTGAGCCGTAGCGGTCGAGCAGGACGCCGGTGAGGCCGAACAGGGCGGCCTTGGCGCCCCGCGTGGCCGGCCACGTACACCGCTGCTCCGGCCAGTCCGGCCGGGGTCAGCAGCGCCGCGCCGACCAGGAACAGACCGACGTGCCCGACCGTGGAGAAGGCCAGCATCCGCTTCAGGTGCCGCTGCCGCCAGCACATGACGGCGCCGACCAGTGCGGTCAGCACACCGGCGGCGAGCAGCGTGTCCCGGACGACGGCCTCCGGCAGACCGCCGATGCCGCCGCCACCGCCCGGTAGATCCTTGCGACGCCGTAGACGCCGAGTTCGACCATCACCCCGGACAGCAGCATGCACACCGGACTGGGCGCGACCGCGTGCGCGTCCGGCAGGCAGAAGTGGAACGGTGCCTTCGCTGCCTTCACCAGCGGACCGGCCAGTACCAGGACGAACGCTACGACGACCAGGGCGTCCCGGCCGTGCCCCGCCGCAGCCCGTTCGTCCAGGGCAGCGCCGATCTGGGCCAGGCCGAGCTCTCCGGTGCGGGCGTAGAGCAGGCCGATGCCGAGCAGCGAGAGGTAGGCGGCGGCTGAGTTGACCAGGCCGAAGGCGAGGGCGCCGTGCAGCGGGCGCGGATCCTCGATCCGGTAGCCGGTCAGCGCGTAGGCCACGGCGCCCATCAGTTCGAAGAACACGAAGGCGTCGAAGAGGTCGCCGGTGAGCGCGAAGCCGTACATCCCGGCCTCGAAGAGCAGCAGCAGGGCGGGGAACATGCCGTCGTGCTCGGCAGCATGCCGGAGCCGAGTACCGAGCCGAACAGAATCGACTCCTCGCCGAGGGTGTCGAAGGCCCGCTGGTCGAAGTTGACCGAGGAGACGATATCGGCCGTGCGCTGGGCCAGTCCGGCGGTCACCGCCCGCTCACCGTAAGGGTGTCGGACACCGCCGAAGCCTGGCAGCTCGGTCGCGGCGGCGATCAGGGCGGCGGCGAGGACGGCGGCGGCGGTCAGGAAGAGCCGCAGCCGGGCGGTGCGGCTCACTCGGTGCGGTCCCGGCGGTCGTCGGGGTGTTCCTCGCGGCGCACCTTGCGGACGGTCAGCAGGATCAGCAGCGGGGTGATGGCGCTGCCGACGCCGAGTTGGGAGAGCGCGACGTCCGGGGCCTGGAACACGGTGAACAGCACGGCGAGGCATAGCCCGAGCAGGGCGAGGACGGCGGCCTGCCGGACCGGGTCGCGGGTGAGCGCGGCGGCGGTCGCGGTGACGGCGGTGAGCAGCAGCGTGATCACGATCAGGGCGTTGTTCACCGCTTCGCCTCCTGCTCGGCGAGGATGGTCGTCCGGGCGACGGCCATCGTCGTGACGGTGCCGCCGACGGTCAGCAGCAGGCCGATCACCAGCAGCTTGGCGGCCGCCCGGCCCGGCCCGGTGTCCACCGCGAGGGCGAGGGCGACCAGCGGCGCACCCAGGGCGGCGGCGGGGGAGAAGGCGTGCAGCCGCAGGTACGGGCCCGGCAGCACGATGAGTGCGAGGGCGGAGAGCAGCAGGCCACGCAGCCCGAGCAAAAGGCAGGGGCGGATCCCGCCGGCGGCGAGGAGAGCGGCCGCCAGCAGCCAGGCGTTCACCGGGCGTCTCCGGTCAACGCCCGCTCCAGCGCGGAGACTTCACAGCCGAGCGCGTGCACGGTCAGGCTGCCGGCCGCGCCCTTCTTGGCGTCCGCGACGTCCACGATGTACGCGCCGGGCGTCGCGGACAGGAGCGCCGCGGCCCAGGCCGGTCCGGCGCCGGGGGCGAGCCGGACGGTCCGGAACCCGCCCCGCTGGTGCCGCGGCGAGAGCACGGCGAGCGCGAGCCGGCCGGTGTCGGCCAGCAGGGTCCACGGGAAAGTCCAGAGCGCCTGGGCCAGCCGCGTCGGTCCGCCCGGTGCTGCCCCCGAGGCATGCCGGACCGCGACGGCGCCGACGGCTGCGAGGAGCGCAATGCCGCCGCCGACCGCCATTTCCAGTGGCGTCACCGAGCTGATCAGCACGGTGTTCAGCAGCAGCAACACCCCCCACCAGAGCAGGAGTTCGACCGCCGTCCGCATCGCACCACCCTCAAGACTGGCCCTGGGGGACCCACCCCCGTGGGGGGTGGCCCACGTCTCCCACCCGTTCGGTCCACACCTGCTTCCCCCCACAACACCAAACGCGCGATCTCCATACCGGAC
>NZ_JBHTTU010000244.1:0-3746 GCF_042794375.1 Kitasatospora sp. NPDC056531
CTGCGGCTGAACGCGCCGGTGGTGGACCTGGGCTGCGGGCCCGGCCGCCTGGTCGCCGCTCTGCTGGCCCTCGGCGTCCCGGCGCTCGGCATCGACATCACCGGCGCCGCCGTGGCACGGACCCGGCACCTCGGCGGTCCGGCGCTCTGCCGATCGGTGTTCGACCGCCTGCCCGCCGAGGGCCGCTGGGGCGCCGCGCTGCTCGCCGACGGCAACCTCGGCATCGGCGGCGACCCCGACGCCCTGCTCCGCCGGGGCGCCGAACTCATCGCGCCGAACGGGCTGTTGCTGGTGGAGGTGGAGCCGGAGGAGAGGGACGAACGCTCCGTCGTCCGGGTGGAAGGCCCGGACGGCCGAGTCGGCCCGCCGTTCCCCTGGGCCCGTCTCGGCACTGCCGCCACCCTTCGACGGGCCCACACCGCGGGCCTCGTCGAGGCGGAGCGCTGGACCTCGCACAGCCGCCGCTTCCTCGCGCTGCGCAAGGGATGAGAGAGCCCCTGGACGCGGCCGACGACGGTCGCCGCGGTCCAGGGGCTCCGGCACGATGCCGCTCGCCTACCGCTCGGCGTCCGTGGCCTGCCACTGCGGGTGCTCGCGCTCGGCCCAGTGCCGCTCCACCAGGCCGGTCCGCATCCCGAGCCGCGCCTCCCGGTCCCGCCAGGCCATCCGGATGTGCCCGGCGACCACGACGGCGATGGCGGCGGCCAGCCAGTCGTGCACGAAGGTCGCGCCGGTCCGCCAGGACGGCGGGGCGAGGTGGGTGAGCCACATCAGCAGCCCGGTGCCGACGATCACCAGCATCGAGCCGAGGGTCCACTGCGCGTAGAGCTTCTGTCCGGCGTTGAACTTCCCGGCCGGCCGGTGCGCCGCCCGGGCGCGGACGGCCCGCAGCCACTGCCAGTCCGCCGGGGTGAACCGGCTCAGCCGGGTGAGGTCCGCCCGTACCGCCCGGGAGGCCAGTCCGAGCAGCAGCGGTACCGGCAGCGCCAGGCCGCACCACACGTGCACGGTGACGACCAGCGGCCGGTTGCCGACCAGTTCGGCGAGCGGCGCGAGGTAGAGGCAGGCGGCCGTGGCCAGGCAGACGCCCATCAGCGCGGCGGTCGTGCGGTGCACCCAGCGCTCGGCGCGGGTGAAGCGGAGGATCAGTTCAGCTCGTCGGCGCATCGTCCCGCCCGTTCGACCGGCCGACCCAGGCGTCGACGTCGTATCCGTTCTGCTCCCAGTACCCGGGCTGGACGGCGTCGGTGACGGTGATGCCCGAGAGCCACTTCGCGGACTTGTAGAAGTACATCGGCGCGACGTACAGCCGCACCGGCCCGCCGTGGTTGTGCGCGATCGGGTTGTCCTGCATGCGCAGTGCGACCAGCACGTCGTCCCGCCGGGCCTGCTCCAGGGTGAGGCTCTCGGTGTACTCGCCGTCGAAGCAGCTGAAGCGTACGGCCTTGGCTCCCGGCTTGACCCCGGCGGCGTCGAGGAGGTGGGCCAGCGGCACCCCCTCGAACGGGGTGTCCGGCACCCGCCACCCGGTGACGCACTGGACGTCCTTGACCAGCCGCCGCTGCGGCATCGCCTGCAGGTCGGCCAGCCGGTGGGTGGCGGGGCGCTCCACCAGTCCGTCCACGGTGAGGGTGTAGTCGACCGCGGTCCGCTCGGGGACGGAGGTCACCACCGAGTAGTACCGGAAGCCGTTGTTGCCCGGCAGCAGCCCGCTCAGGCCGCTCGGGTCCCGTTGTGCCAACGACGACTCGGCCCGCTGCAGGTACGGGCCGGCCGCGACGCCCACGGCGCCCAGTCCGAGCAGCCCGAGCACGACCCGCCGGCCCACGGGCGTGCCCTTGGGGTGTTCCGCTTTTCTGTCCACGGCCCCGATTCGACCAGGTCGACCCGGGCCCCGGCCAGTGACGGCGGTGTTCCGTCAGGGTTTCGTCATCTCCGGCGCCGCGCCGCGCGCCGTCCGGACCGGCGCGGCGCTCACGAGCCCGCGCAGCACCGGCACCACCAGGACGCAGGCCAGGGCGACCGCGTAGGCGGTGCGCTGCGCCGACGGCCCGCCCACCAGGTAGAGCGCCTGTCCGGCCGCCGGGACCGCCAGCCACTCCCACCTCCCGTCGAGCGCCACCAGGGCCACCACCAGCAGTCCGTACCAGGGGTAGCTCGGCGCGACGAGCAGCAGGGCGGTCCCCGTCACCAGGAGCGCGCCCCGCCACGGACGGTGGGGATCACCGCGCCGCAGGACCCACAGCACCACGGTGCCCAGCGCCAGGGCGGCGGCCCACGCGGCCCACCGGTCCGGCACCACCACCCGCAGCAACCCGAACCGGTCGAGGTGCCCCTGCTCGTACCCCTCTTCCCGCAGGTACCCGGGCAGGTAGCCCAGGACGCCGGCACCGGAGACGGCGACGTACGGCAGGTAGGCCAGCACGAACGTCCCGAGGGCCGCCGCGAGCACCATCAGGTCGCCCTTCGTCGGCCGCCGGGCCAGCAGCCCGGACACCGCACCGGGCAGGGCGAGCGCCGGCAGCAGCTTGGTCGCGACCGCCGCCCCGAGCAGGGCGCCCCCGGCACCGGACCGGCGGCGGGACGCAAAGCCCAACCCGGCCACCATGAGGAGCGCGCCGAGGGTGTCCACGTGCGCGTCGTTGACCGCCCACACCGTCACGCCCGGACACCACCCCCACAGCGCCGCCCGCCGGCTCCCCCGCCCGACCGCCAGCAGCACACCGGTGGTGGCGACCGCCAGCAGCGCACCGGCGGCCTGCACACCGCGCACCCCGCCGCCGAAGGGGTGCCCGGCGAGGAACCAGGCCTCCGCGACCGGCGGGTAGACGGTGTGCACGGCCGGCCGGTTGATGCGGGTGCAGTCCCCGGCCGCCGTCCGCCGCTCGTCCCAGGTCGCGCAGCCGTCCCCCACCGGGAACAGGCCCGAATCGCGCAGCCGGACCAGCGCCGGGTCGTCCGGGGTGTACGCGTACGGGGAGAGGCCGGCCGCCTGGACCCGCCCGTCCCACACGTACCGGTAGGCGTCGTCGCTGGTACGCGGCGGCGCCAGCAGCCCGGCCGCGGCGACCAGGACGCTCCCGGTCAGCACCAGCGGCACCACGTGACGGCGGCTCACCTTCCGCAGCAGGAGCAGCGCGAGTACGAAGAGCGCGGCGTCGAGTGCGTACCACTCGTAGAGCGGCGACCGGTCGGCGAGCGTGCCGCCACCGGTCACGGTCAGTGCGAGGGCCACCGCGAGGGCGGCGACCGCGAGGGCGCAGGTCAGGGAGGTACGGGTGAGCACGCGCCCACCCTGCCACCGGAACCTGCCCGCCGGCGGCACCGGCGGGGCCGCCGTTCGGAATCCGTAAGCACCGCGCGGCGGCGGCATCACCGGTCCGGGGCGGTCAGTCGCCGGGAACGCCGGGAAGGCCGGTCGTGAGGCCGTCCAGGGCGTGCGAGCAGACGCAGTCCCGCTCGGCGGGCAGCATCCCGATCGCCTTGAACAGCACCGTGCGCAGCCGGTCGACGCTCCCCGCGAAGACCTTGAGCACCTCGGCCTGGGTGACGCCCTCGCCGGCCTCCACGCCGGCGTCGTGGTCGGTCACGAGTGCCACCGAGGTGTAGCAGAGCCCGAGTTCACGCGCCAGCACCGCCTCGGGGTGCCCCGTCATGCCGACCACCGACCAGCCGTTGGCGGTGAACCAGCGGGACTCGGCCCGGGTGGAGAAGCGCGGGCCCTCGATGACCACGAGGGTGCCGCC
>NZ_JBHTTU010000245.1:0-3732 GCF_042794375.1 Kitasatospora sp. NPDC056531
AGTCCAAGCACACCTGCTCGAACTCCTCAGCATCGACGAAACCCGACCCCGCTGGCTGGAAACCCAAAACCCCACCTGCGAAGTCACCGGCTAGCAGGCCCGGCACCCGCCGGGCGGACCAGGTCGGCCAGACCAGGAAGATGAGTACGGCGAGCGCGGCGCCGACCACTGTGTCGGCGGCACGCGCCCACGCCGTGGGCCCGGGCAGCCCGCCCACGTGGTGGATCAGGAAGACGATCCAGCAGGTCAGCCACAGGTTGAGCATCAGCTGCCCGGTCCGCAGGGTGACGAACGACACCGCGGCCAACACCACCGACGCGGCCGCGAGGCCGACGGGCGACCAGTGCGGCAGGGACAGCACCCAGGCGAAGAGGCCGCCCAGCACGGCCCCTGCCGCCCGTCCCCAGGCGCGGGCGACGGTGTGTCCGTACTCGGGGAAGAGCACCAGCATCGTGGTCAGGGCCACCCAGAAGCCGTGTGCGGAGATGCCGAGACCGCCCCACCCGCCGATCGACCGGCCGATGACCTCAGCGACCACCACGCCGATGGCGAGCCGCACCGCATGGCGGAAGATCGGCGATCGGGGACGCAGCTGGGCCCGGATCCGCCGGGCGGTGCGCGCTACGGAAGGGGTGCCCGCGTACAGACCCGGCACCTCGGTGGGGGGTTCCAGTACATCGCCCAGGCGATCGTCGGTCGAGCGCTCGGCCAACTGCTCGGCCTGCCGCAGCCGCGCGGCCAGGTCGCGCGGGCCGCGCACGGGCGAGGCGGCCGCCCACGACTCCAGGAGGGTGCTGACCGACTCGGGGGTGCGGTGCTCGCGGCCGGAGGCCACCGTACGGGAGATGTTGCCCAGCACCTGCGCGGCAGCGGCCAGCGCCTCCTGGTTCCCGGCCGCTGGGGCCGCCGGTACCGTCAGCCGGACGGTGTGCAGCGCCCGGCGGATGCGCTCGGCCTCTCCCAGCAGCCCGAACATGGCCGCCGCCACCGGCCGGCTGAACTGCGGCAGCAGGTCCAGGGCCTGCCGGGCCGCCGTGAACGGAGCGGACCCACTCAGGTTGGCGGGGTCGGCTGCGACCGAAGCCTCGGCGAGTGACTGGTACAGAGCTGCAAGGGCACGGCGCTGGGCGGCGAACCGCGAACCGTACGGCGGGAGCAGCTGCACCACCACGACGAGTCCGGTCCCGGTCGCGATCCACCCGGCCATCACCAGGCCGCCATGGACGTCGGGAGCGAGATCAGCCGTGATCATCAGCCCGATGACCGCGAGGCAACCCCGGATGCCGGACGCGACGCCCAGCGTCCGCCAGAGCCCGGTGGCGAACGCCGCGACCCCGAGCAACAGCAGGAACAGCCAGGTGGTGCCGTGCATCAGGGCCCCCAGCACCGTCATTGCGCTGAAGGCGGCGGCCATCCCGAGCGCATTCACCACAGGGTGTCGCAACGGGCTCACCAGCGTGCTGATGGCGCAGATGAACGCACCGACACTGGCCATGGCCCCGGCCACCGGGTCGTCCAGCAGCAGGCCGAGGATCGCGGCGAGCAGCACGGCCAGTACGGCCCGCGCGATCGCCGGCGGGGCCGCGAACGCCCGTTGAACGCGCAGCCCGTCCCGGCCGATCTTGATCAACGACGACCACCAGCGCATGCCCGGGCCTCCTTCGCGGCACGGCACGGAAGCACTCCCATGCTCTGCCGGCCCCGGCACGGCCGCCACTCAAGTCGCACGAGACGGTAGTGAGAGCGTTACGGGACGCCAACCGCACACTGCCACGAGGAGAACGAACGGCTCCGCATCGAACTCGCCGTGGTCCTCGGACAGCTCCGAGACCTCCGCCGAGGCATCCACGTCCCACGCGGTTAATGTCCGGTCTCGGGGGATGGCCCAACACCGGTGAGCCGGCGTATTCGGTCCTGTTCGGCGCTCTCGTCGGAGGCGTCGAAGTGCCGCACCTGGTTCCACCAGCGATCGTGGTCGTAGCCCTCGCGGTGATTGAACTCGTGGGCCGTACTGCGTAGCCGCTGCCACTCGCGGACGATTGCGGCCCGCTGCCACCTCTCGGGCCGATCCACCGCAAGCAGTGTGTACAGGAGGCCGGCCGAGTCGCAGACCAGGCGGAGCAGAGAGCGCATGGCGAAGGACGTCTCACCGGTCTCGCCGACCTCTTCGTACACCCGCCCCAACTGGACGTTGAGGAACGTCTCCAGGGCGCGGACGTCCTCGGACCTGAGGTCCTCGGCGAAGGTGAGGGTGCGTTCGGATGGCGGGATCGTCATGCGGGTGGATCCTCCCTTTCATGCGGTGCAACCGGATCAGCTGCCGTGGTGGACAACCCTACGGAGACGGAGCTGACACTGTCACAGCCACACAAAAGACCAGCTCAGCACGGCTGAAGAACCAGAAAGGTCCAGATAACGGCCTGCTCGGCACTCGGGCTGTTACTGGGATCGCGCCCCGCCTCGTCTGGTCCAAACAGGGCCCCATGCGGGCTGATCAGGGCGCAGCGGGGGTTCAGTCGTTGTTGTCGTTCTGCTGATCTGGAGTCGATATCGCGTTGGCGGCAAGGAAGGCGCGCTGCCGGTCGACCAGGACCTGTTCAACGGCGCCTCCGACCGCCTGAGCGCGCTCGCGCTCGGCTGACGCGAACGAGCGGCCGCCGCACCCGTGGGTGCGGCGGCCGCTGCCCCGCGATCTCACCGGCTTCCCCGCGGAGAGGCTGCCTCGACCTGCCCCCCGGGGGCACCCGAGAGCGGGTCCGACCGGGGCGGAGTGGTCACTCGACGATGACCGCCATGTCGCCGTAGCTGGCGTACCCGGCCTCGAAGGCCGCCTCGCTCACCTGCAGTTGTCCGCGGGCCGGGTCGTTGACCAGGTACTGTCCGTTGCTGACCGCGGTCACGACGACGGTGTGCTCGGACGGGCCGGCGTAGGGCACCACGCGGCCGTCGTACGCGGTGTACGAGCCCGCCGCGACGTCACGCCAGTTGTAGTCGACCCAGACGATCGCCAGGTGTCCCGCGGCAACCGCGCTGCGCAGCTGGGCGGGGGAGGTCCCCTGTCCGGCCGCCACCACGGACAGGCCGTAGAACTGGGCGGCCTGGGCGATCGGCGGATAGTACACGCCGAAGCCGGTGCCGGCCGCTTCCGAGCCGTTGGGGTCTCCCACGAAGGCCCGGAACGGGTCCCCGGACAGCGACCCGGAGACCCCTGCCTGGGGATGTGCCAGGTCGACGCCGATGTGTCCGAGCACGTCCTGGTCCGAGGCCTGCACCCCCCGTGCGGCCAGCACCATGCGCAGGGAGGCCGCCTCGCAGTCGTTGCCCAGTTGCTGCTGTAAGGCCGGGACAGCGGCGGAGACGGCGCCCGACGGGGACGTGCCGACCACCGTGACAGCGCCGGTCAGGACGGCGGTGACGGCCGCCACCAGCCTGCCGCGCCCCTTCCTCGACAGCCGGCCCGGCGCCGGGTGCATCCCGGCGCTCGGTGCGGTCGCGGGTGGCGGGGCCGCGGGTGGAACCGGCCGTCGCGGGCTCGGGTGCGAGCGCCGCCCGCCGTTCAGGACCTCCTCGTGGCTCTCCATGGCCCATCTCCTTCCCATGGCTGCCCATCGTCTGAGGACCGGTACATCCGCCGCCGGGTGCAGGCGGCGCCAACGGAGGGTGGGGGGGGGAGGCTGGAGTTCCCTCCCCCGCACCCCCGCCTTTCCACCCTCGGCTCTTATTGCCACACGC